>NZ_JBITXP010000010.1:143923-289057 GCF_044544765.1 Streptomyces sp. NPDC053513 | reverse complement strand
GCCGCCAGCAGCAACTCAGCCGCGGGCGCGCTCTGGGACTGCGCGGCGAAATGCAGCGGCGTCATGCCTGCCTTGTCTGCCAGGTCCGGATCCGCCCCGCCCGCCAGCGCCTCCCGCAGGCCAGCAACGTCTCCCTGCACGGCGCAGTAATGCACCGCCGATCGACCCATCCAGTCCAGCCCCTGACCCACATCCACCATGGCGCCCATCCTCTCCGAGCTTGACGAAGGAGATAGGGGCCCCCCGAACGGCCGTCGTGCGGTGCTGCGACATCCGCACGGCGGCGTCTTCGAGTACGTCGGCCCGTGACCGTGTGATTCAGCCGTCGTCTTTTCCCGCGACGCGTCTGGGTTTGGTGGCCTGCTTGTGGCGGGCGGGTCGAGTGTAGGGCGCGCCGGTGGCGAGGACGCGTCCCACGTCGTAGTGGGTGGCGGGTTGCCGGTTCTTCGATCGGGGTGGTCGGCCGGGGCCGGGCCGGGTGGTTTTTGGTGCACCGGCTGGTGTGCCGGTCTTCGCGCGCAAGTTCCTGAACCTGCGCCGAACCCTGGCGGGGGTGAGCCTGTTCGGTTCCGCCAGTCGCTCCCACGGTCGGCTGAGATCCCGTGCGAGCGGACGGGCAAGGCGAAGCTGATCGTGTGCGGCCAGGACGAGCCAGGTCCACCGGTCGGCCGCTCCCGAGTCCCGGATCTTGGGCCGGGTCCAGCCCAGTGTCCGCTTCGGCAGGCGGAAGATGTGCTCGACGTCGAACCTGCGCAGGAACGCCTGCCAGCACCTGTCGACATCCTCGGGGCGGGCGTCGGTCCGCGACCACCAGAGCCAGACGGGCTTGTTCACCCCGCCGCTGGGCAGTTTCGCGACCGTCAACCGGATCATGGTGCCCTCGATGATCCGCAGCGGACCTTCGTGGTCGGTCCATGCCGCCCGACGAGTCAAGCGCGGGTGGAGCCGGTCCCACGCCTGCGCGTTCGCAATTCCATACCGGTCGGTGTTGGCCATGGTCACCGCGGCGACTTCGCCCCAGTTATCGGGCCGGCCGAAGACGAACTCACCCCCGTGCTTGGGCGGACGCCCGCCCTGCCGAATCGCGTCCAGCAGTGCGGTCCACGAGGTTCGGCCCGTCTTCAGTGCGGCGACAATCGAGTAGGGCCAGCCGGGCACCATCTGGTGCTTGCCTTCACCCCTGCCGAAGGTGTGACAGAAAGAGCGGTCCGAGCAAGTATCGGCGTCCGGCCGCAGCCATGGTGATACGTCCACGGCCAACACCAGACGGCCGTCTGCCGCCCGAGGCAACACGGGCCTCGCCGACCGTTCCAGCCGGCCCCGCACCGGACAGCTGCCGTCCTCGATGCACCTCGAATGTGGGGCGGCCCGAAGCCCTGGCAGATTTCCTCCACACCCACAACCACTACCGCTGCCATACCGCGCCCGACGGGCATCCACAGATCGTCATCCCCTACGGGAGGGGATCCGAGTCGACGGCCCAGCACGCCGAATCAGCGTCACCTACTCTGATCCACCCGCCGGGTTACGCGGAACGCACTTCTCGGCCGCACCTGAGAAGTCATCTCATTTGGTTGAATCGGCAGACTGTGGGCCCTTGCTGGGGATTAAAGCCCTCAAGGGCAAACGGGTGGCATCAGATCACTCTCGCTGACGGTGTACGTCAGCAGGGGATAGACGAAGTCCGTTTCGTTGTTCTCGCGGCGTCGCAGTCGGTAAAATTCCCGCTTCTGCTCCTCGTCGGCCGACGTGAGGACCACACCCTGTGGAAGGTACGTACGTCCATCACGAAACCGAACGAAAGTCTTTGACGTTCGAAACGTCACACCCAGCCATTGGGTGTCCGCCGGCCGGGCGGGCGCGGCCAAGACGATTTTATGCCTGAGGCGTCGATTCAGGTCGACGGAAAACGCGACGACACTGTTGTGGGCGAGGGGGATCTCGAACTTCTCGCCATCAGACCCCTTCGATTCGAAGACCAGCTTCCTCGGCGGGTTTGCGTCGGGGTGTTGGTAGCAGGAGAAGACGGCGATGAATGACTCGTCGGCCAGATCGAGAGCCTGGTCGGAATGGCTGCCCATGCTGGTGTAGGCGTTCGTGTAGGTCTCGATCAAAGCGTTGTTGAAACCGACCGAAATATCCGCACGCTCCTGGACCTGTCGCGCCAGTCGTTCATGCACCGCCTGGAAGCGCTGCGTCGGGCTGCTGTACCGAGTGGTGGTGCGTACGAGGGGGACACCACCCGTCTCGTCGATCCTGGTGAGCGCAGCGCCTCGCCGACCCTTTCCCACGTCTTCCAGACGAGTCGACGCGGACAGCTCCGCGAAGAGGTTCTCCTCGGTCGGCAAAACGTACGAGAGGATCCCGTCCGGGATCCTAGAGCCGAGGGGCAAGGTAATCTCCCGTGTTCATGCTGAAAGGAAATCTGTCGCCGTAGTCGATGAAGGAGGAGGACCGGTTCTCCTCTGCGTACAGCCTGCGCAGCTCGTCCATGCCGGCCGGCGTGGGAGGCTCCAGCTTCACCGAGGCTCCGGCGGCATCTCCAGCGGCATCTTCGGCGACTTTGAGGAAGGTGTGGCCGTTCTTGTGGACGGCTTCGGTGCTCGAACAGCGCACCACGTACCCCAGGCGCGTCGGGAGCGACTCTGCTCCCAGCGTCGAGGGCCGGACCTCATGCGTGTACAGACGGTTCGTGGACAGCGGCATGAAGAACACGGAGCCGGGGTGGAGAGTCAGGCTGAACTGAGCGGGGAGCGCGCTCCCGTCGCGTTCTTCGGCCGTGTCCTTGAGGCGGAAGTGGAGCTTGGTCAGACCGCTGACGCCCTTCACACCGTGGTCGAAGGCGTCTTCGGCCAGGGGCCGCAGTCCGTCGAGCCGGTCGTAGAAGGTGCAGAAGGCCATGATGCCGTTGACGGGCATGTCCTTGGTCTTGTCGGCGTGGGCCGAGATCTTGGCCTTCGACTGCTTGCGCTCGGCCGTGGCAAGGGTGTTGTGGTAGATCTGGGCGAGGACGTGATTCAGCGGCGCCTGGCCGCGGAAGACGGTGGCCGCCTCGCGGTTCAACTCCTCGACGATGTGCGTGTCGATCGGGCGGAAGTTCTCGGTCGGCCCCGAAAGGTTCGTGGAGCACCGGAGCAGGCGGAAATGCAGTTCGTCCCCGTCTCGCGTGACGGGTGTCAAATAGATTCCGCTGCGATGGGCCGTTCCGGGCTTGGTGGACTCCGTCAGGGACTGGAACGCGTGCTCCGCACGGATCCGCCCGAAGTGATCGGCGTCGGTTTCGAAAAATCGGCGGTAGTACACACCGACGCCGTGTACGCGGAGGGGAACCCGGCCGAGGTCGACGGGGGTCCAGGGTTCGTCGCCGTCCTCGCGGTAGCCGTGGGACAGCTCCCGTATGACGAACACCCGCGCAGCTGTACTCAGTTGGCGACTGCTGACCCTGGACATGTCGCCGCACAGGTAGACGGTCTTCCGCGCGAGGTCGGTCGAACCGGAAGCAAGGTCCTCCGGCGTGACGACGGTCCCGAAGAAGTCCCTGATCGATTCGTCGTCATGCAACAGTGAAGGCGCGACCAGAGTGTTGTTCGCATCGTCGATGCACGCCTCTGCCAGTTCCGTCGTACACATCGAACGGTACCCGCCTTCGCCGACCCTGAGGGCTTCCTCGAAATCGTGGACACGGCAACGGCCCGCACTCTTTCGTTCGCGTTGCGAGACGTGATCGAAAGGGGACGGACCGCTGAACCTTGATCCTCTCACGGTGGCTCGACAGCGGGCAACGGGTTTCGCTGTACGGTGCCGCGCCCGTTCACCTGCACGGCGAGCAGCACCGCCACTCCCCCTCCCCCTTACCGGTCCAGTGCGGCGAGCAACTGGCTCGCGCGCCCGTCCGCCGCGGCGAAGGCGAGGTGGTCGTGATAGTCGCGGGTCTCGACGATCAGGCCGTTCCTGACACGCAGCACTTGGATGTTGGCGGTGCGGAAGGTGCGGCCGGTAGCGGGATACAGGCCCTCGTAGTCGAACTCGGCGATCACCACCTCGGGGTCGCCCGTCTCGTGGACGCGGATGTTCTCGGCACGCAGGCGAATCGCGTCAGAGGCCCCCAGAGCCTCGAAGCGCTTGCGGAGCTCCGCCCGGCCGCGGAGGCGACGAGGGGGAACCGGCGAGAAGACGATCTCCACCTCGGCGTCCTCCGCGTAGAGCTCGGGGAGTTCGCTCCACTTGCCCGCCGAGATGAGGCCCGTCAACTTCCCGAAGATCTCGCGGGGCGTAGCTGGTGCGGACACGGCTGACCTCCATGATCCCGCCGCCTATAATCGGATAGGCGACTCCGGTTCTGACGATACGGATAGGCCACTCCGTTTGTCCAGGCATGGCGAGGCTCACGTGACGACAGAACAGACTCCCCCCGACACGGGCGCGAAGCCCCTTCGCGCCGACGCCCGGCGGAACCGCGCACGGCTGTTGGAGGTCGCCGAGGCGGTCTTCACCGAGCGGGGCACCGGCGCCTCCACGGAGGAGATCGCCCGGGAGGCGAAGGTCGGCATCGCCACCGTGTTCCGGCATTTCCCCACCAAGGAAGCCTTGTTGGAAGCGGTGCTCGTCCGGCGACTGCAACGGCTGGCCGAGGAGGGGCGCCGCCTGCTGACCGAACTCGGGCCGAAGCACGCCCTCTTCGCCTTCTTCGACCTCGTACTGGATCAGTCTCCCGTCAAGAACGCCTTCGCCGCGGCGCTCTCGGATGCGGGAGTCGACGTCCGGGCCGCCACCTCCGAGGCCGGGCGCGCCCTGCGCGAGGTGCTCGTCGCCCTCCTCGACGGAGCCCAGCAGGCCGGCGTGGTGCGACGGGACCTGGAGGTGCCGGAGCTGACGGCGATCCTGGTGGGCACCTGCCGCATGCTGGAGCACCTGGACGGCCACCCGGAGTCCGCGAAGCGCGCCCGAGCGGTCGTCCGTGACGGGCTGAGGGCGCACCCCGGGAGCCGGTGAGGACATCGTCCGCGACGCGGGCCACCGGTTCGACGAGACCGGTCTGACCTGCCTGGATCCTTGCCTCTGCCCGGATTCTTGCCCCCGGCTGGACCCTCGGCGGGGTGCTCGGCTCGGCATCCGGCGACGTGAGAAAGAACTGCCGGGCCGGCGTACTGAGCCGCGGGCAGCGGCCCGACCTTCCTGGGAGGTGTGGTTGATCACCTGGCGCCGGTGCCGCGTTCGACGGCGCCCGACTACCCGACGCGGGCCCCGCCTGGGAGCCTGGTCGGGTGACGGAGACCACCCCTTACGACGCCGACCGTGCCCGATTCACCCGCCAGGCGCTGGCACGCCTGGCCCTGTGCGATCACGCCGCGGCTGTCGCCGATGGCGCGGCGGGCCTGGTCGCCACCGGGAACGACCCCGACACCGGCCCCGGGGGCCGGGTCAGCCAGGCGTTCCAGCTCATCGAACTCGCGGAGCGCGCGTTGGTCTCGGCCGTGACCTACGAGCGGGAGCGGGGCAGTTCCTGGGCGGAGATCGGTCAGTACCTGGGCATCGGTCCGGCGGAAGCGGAGGCACGCTTCGCCGCGGACCTGGAGGGTTGGGCCACGGCCTTCGACGTGCCCTACCGGCTCGACGACACCGGCCGCAAGCGCGTGCCCCAGTTGCCCACCGCCGCCTACGACCCCGTTTCGGCGTGCGGTCGGCTCGACACCTGGGCCAGGAACCGGCTCGTGCTCGTCGACGACAAGCACCCGGTCAGTTCGGGCCTCGTCATGGCGACACCGGAGACGTAGCGCTCCCGGTCACGCCGAGGGCCGTGCTCCGGGGGACCGGCCTCCTCGGTAGCGTGATGGTCCACCGCATGGAGCGACCATGCGCCGGCTGGTCCGTACGAGGGCTTCCGGCGGAAAGTGAATGAGGCTGCTATGAGTGAACCGACGAAGCCCGAGGTCGACCTTCCGGAGGGTGACGCCCCCACCGAGCTGACCGTCCGCGACCTCGTCGTCGGGGACGGGCTCGAGGCGAAGCCGGGCAGGGTGGTCCGGGTTCACTACGTGGGGGTCACCTTCGAGTCCGGGAAGGAGTTCGACGCCTCCTGGGACCGGGACCAGCCGTTCAAGTTCGCCCTGGGCGGTGGCAGGGTCATCAAGGGCTGGGACCGCGGGATCAGAGGGATGAAGGTCGGCGGGCGGCGCGAGATCATCGTTCCCCCGCGCCTCGGTTACGGCGACCAGTCGCCCTCGCCGCTGATTCCGGCGGGCTCGACGCTCGTCTTCGTGGTGGATCTGCTCTCGGTCGCGGTCTGAGGCCCGCTACTGCCCGGCCCGCCGTGCGGGCGGCGGGGCCGGTCGTCCCGGCGCCGTACGAAGACCGCGTGGCAGTCGACGCGACGTACTCCACCACCAGTCGGCGCGATCCCGACGCTCCGGTACGTGACGCGGTCGGCCACCCGACCGTTCCGGGCACGGATCATCGGGTCCCGGGAGGGTGGTGATTCCTACGGTGAAGACATCAGAGGAAGGACACGCACCCTTGCTGGAGCAGCTCAACCAGGCGCTCGACCACATCGAACGCCGCCTCGAGACGGAGGCCGACCGGGAGGTCGACGTCGCCGAAGTCGCCCGGATCGCGATGACGTCGGAGTACCACTTCCGGCGCCTGTTCTCGGCGCTCGCCGGGATGCCGCTCTCCGTGTACGTGCGGCGCCGGCGCATGACGCTCGCCGGGGCCGAGGTGCTGGGCGGGGAGCGGACGCTGCTCGATGTGGCCGTGCGGTACGGGTACGGCTCGGGCGAGGCGTTCGCCCGGGCGTTCCGGTCGGTGCACGGCATCGGACCGGGCGAGGCCCGGCGTACGGGTGCGACGCTCACGGCACAGCCGCGCATGTCCTTCCGTGTCGTCGTCGAAGGGAGCACGACCATGCGGTATCGGATCGTCGAGAAGGAAGCGTTTCGGGTCGTCGGCAGGAAGGCGCGGGTCCCCCTCGTCCACGAGGGGGTCAACGCGGCGGCCGCGGCCCACGTGGAGAGCCTGGACGAGCAGGCGATCGTACGGATGAAGGAGCTGGCCGACGGGGAGCCGGAGGGGGTCCTGTCGGCGGTGGTGCACCTGACCGACAGCCGGGAGGAGGGCGCCGAGGTGGACTACTGGATCGGCGTGGCCACCGGCCCCGAGGCGGCCGCGGAGGAGCTCGACGCGCTCGACGTGCCGGCCGGGACCTGGGCCGTCTTCGACAACCACGGGCCGTATCCGAGCGCCCTCCAGGAGCTGTGGCGGGACGTGTTCACGCAGTGGTTCCCCTCGAACCCGTACGTGAGCCGTCCGGGCCCGGAGCTGCTGCGGACGCAGCCGGTGGAGATCGGCACGGAGACGGACTCCCAGCTGTGGGTCCCGGTCGAACGGGTCGGCAGGAGCGGCGGGGCGTGAAGGGCCGGGCCTGGGCGTCGCCTCCCTGGTGGGAGGCGACGCCCAGGCCCGTGCCGGCGTCCAGGTCCATGCCGACGCGCGGTGCGTGCTTCGGGAGGAGGATGCCGTGCTGGCGCCGCCCGCGTGGCCGCGGCGCCGGTTGATCGACGGGGTTCCGGGTCCGGACCGGTGTTCCCTGGCGGGGCGTGCCCGACGGGTACGGGCCGTGGGGTCAGGGCCTACGATCCGTTTCGCCGAGGGCAGCGGAACGGCATATGGCAGCGGCCCCTCACCCGGTTCCAGGCCTTGGCCGAGGCGATGGATGCGGTCACGCGGGACCTGAACGTCGTTCCGGAGCGAGTTCCACTCCTGTCTCACCGCTCGTTCGGGCGCTCTGTTCGAGCCGGCGGGCGCGGTTCTGTGCGGGGCCTCCAGCGGGGCCGGTCCGGCCTGACCTGACCGTCCTGGGAACGGCGGGTCCTCTGCCTTGCTGATCTTCCGCGTCACGGCGTCGTTCCGGCACGCGCCGCCCGGTCCGCCCAGGCCTTCCGGCAGGCGCCCTAGTTTCCCTCGGCTTCGCCCCTCCGTCCGAGCGGGCGGCGTTGTTCCTCGCGGCCCAGGCCCGGGGACTGGCGCTTGGCGCTCATGCCGCGTTCGTCGTCCGCGGCCTCGCCCCGGCGGCTCTGTTCCGCCTCCTCGGCCTCTCGGCGCGCCTCCGCGTCGCCGCTCTCGCCGACGGCTTCGGAGGGTGTGGTTCGCGGCGGCCTGTCCGCGGGCAGGGTGCGTCGGCGCTCGTGGTGGCCCATGGTCTCCTCCTGTCGCGTGCGGTGTCTCGTGCGGGCCGCCTCCTGCGGAGGGGCCGGCATGGGGAGCTGCTGCCCCTCGCTGTCAGGGTGAAACACCCCGTACGGGGGCCAGTACGAAGGTGTGCCCGGCGGGATCCATGTAGCGGCGCGCATCGGTGCGCCGGTCCGTCCGGGTGCCGTTCTGTTCGGCGGTCACCGGGCGGGCGCCCAGGGAGACCGCTTCGCGCTCGGCCTCGTCGAGCGCGTCGGGAGCGACGACGATCCACAGATGGGCCTGCTGGGAGTCGTCCGGCCTGGGCCAGCTCGGCGGCGCGTGGCCGGGGTCGCGGTGGATGCCCAGGACGATTCCGGTGGCGTCGGAGACCAGCAGGAGGTCGGGGTCTCCACCGCTCGGCTCGACGGTGGCGTCGAGCAGCTCGGCGTAGAAGCGGGCGAGGGGTTCGGGGTCGGTGCTGTCGAGGACGAGGACGGCGGTCTTGGAGACGGTCATAATCTGCGTCTGCCCGCTCACGCCCTTTGCAGACAAGGGGAGTTGTCGTTCTGCCGTCGTCCGGGCGTGGGCGATGCCCGTGACCCCCTCTGGTGAGGGGCGGCTCGACGCGGTGTCTGCGGGACCTGTGAGCATCCGAAGTCGTGCGTATGCGTCGGCGACCCCGGCTCCGGGACCTCTGCGGCTTGCGGTACGGCCGAAGCGTGGCGCGGTGCCGCGTGCACCAGGCTCCGCGTTCACCTCGGTCCGGTGCTCGCCTCCTCGATCTCGACCCGTCGCGCCCTGGCCCCGGCGCAGTCCGGGTCCATGCCGAGTGCCCGGTCCAGGTCCGCGAGCGCCGCGTCGCCGTCCTCCCCCGCCGCCGCGACGGTGCCCGCCCAGCGGCGGGACGCCTCGGGTCCCTCGTCGCAGGCGTCGATGCCGTCGCGCAGGACCGCGGGCAGCGCTTCGCGCGGGTTGGCGCACAGCAGGTGGTACGCCTCCTCCGGGCGCGCCGCCCGCCAGCCCTCCCCGGACCAGCGCAGGTGCCGGGTGAGGCCCCTGCTCCCGGCCTCGTCGGGCCGTGTGGCACCGCGCGAGCCCTTCGTGCGCGGCCCGCCGGCGGTCGGCGGACGTGGTCCGCTGCAGCATCGGAGCCCGTACGACCTCGTGGTACCGCGCCCGGCCGCCGAGGACGTCCACGAACGGCAGGGCCCTCAGCCAGCCGAAGAGGTCCGCGCCGGCCTCGTCGGCCACCGCCCGGAAGCCGTCCGCGTCCAGGTGGCGCGGCAGCGCCCCGGCGAGGGGCGTCGCCCGGCGCACCTGATCGCTCTCCCACTTCAGGAACCGCTCGACCGCCGTCGTGCCGGGTCGTCGACGGCGCCGGCCTGCGCGGCGCTCTCCGCCAGGGTGGAGACCAGGACGGGCAGGCCCCGGGAGAGCCGCAGCACGTCCCGCACCACGGGCTCGGCCACCACCCCCTCGACCGCTCAGGAAGCTGCGGGTCTCCGCCTCGGAGAACGGGGCCAGCGGCAGGTCGACGACGAGGTCGGCCCAGCCGGTCGGCGCCCTCCGCGATCCGGCCGGGATCGAGCGCGCCGGCGAACGGCCCGACGACCGGCAGCATGCCCGGGCCGGTGAGCGCCGCCTGAGCGGTGGCGCGGGCGGCCGGAGAGGGCGCGTCCTGTCCTGTCGGGTCGCCGCCGATGGTGGACTCGGCCCCGTGCCGGCGTTGCCGCGGACGTGGAAGAGGAAGCGGTACGCCGGGTCCTCGGTCCCCAGGGCGAAGTTCCGGCGTTACGTGCCGGGTTCGGCCCCGCGCCCCAGGAACTCGGCGCGCCTGCGTCGCTGGATCAGCTCGCGCATCGACGGTCTCGGGGCGTTCGGGGCAGTGGCCATGCGGCTCAGTCCGGCAGCGGCGACGGCGGTTCCGGCAGGGGACCGTCCGATGTGCGGGGCGGCCGTGCGGCTCCTGCGTGATCTTCCGGCGCGGCAATGGCGGGGGGCGGCGGACGTTGTCCGGCGTCCGGTCAGGCCCGGCAGCCGTACGCGGCGGCCACCTCCTCCAGTCCCTCCGCGCCGCCCTCCGCCCGGGCGAGGAAGAGCACCCGGGCCGGGAGGCCGGCCGCCGCGTACGCGGTGAGACGGTGATGGCCGTCCAGTACCGCGCCGACCAGCCACCGTTCCTCGTGCCGGGCCTCCACGTACCGGTCGTCGATCCAGCCGAGGACCACGGCGGCGGGCCGTTCTCCGGCCGCCAGTGCGGCCGCGTGCCGGGCGACGGTCGTGGGGTCGAGCGCCTCCGGCGGCTGCGAGGGCAGGACGGCGCCGTACGTGCGCGGCACCCGGCCGCCCGGTACGGGCGTGGTGAGTTGGAAGTGCGCGACGCCGGGCCAGTGGTCCTCGGGGCGGTCGTCGTACGCGGAGTCGTCGCCGTCCTCCTCCGCCCGGGTCGCGACACGGCGGTACCACCAGGACCGGGCCGGCTCCGTCACCCGCTCCAGCGGGAGGTCGAGCAGGAGGGCGTGGTAGTGACCGGTCTCCAACTCGCCGAGCACGGGGCTCCATTCGAGGAACAGCGCGGTGTCGAGCCGGTCCAGGGCGGCCAGCCGCCCGCGCATGCGGGCCGCGATCCGGGTCGCCTCCTCGTCCGGCCAGTCCAGCAGCGTCAAACCCAGCTCGCACGTGCCGCAGGACGAGCCGACCCGGTACAGCGGCTTCCGGTCGAACGTCAGCGACCGGTCCCAGCGCGGCCAGGAGGAGCCGGGCGACGGCGGGTCGAAGGCGACCCGGATCCGGCCCGCGCCTCCGTCGACGGAGAACCGGGCCCGCGTCCCGGACCCGACGACGAGGTTCCGCACCGCGACGGGCGCGCGTTCGGTGCGGCCGTCGGCCCAGACGGCGCGTACGGCCGCCGCGTGCTCCGTCCGGCTCGGCCGTTCCGGCAGGAGCGGGTCGCGGCCGGTGAGCCGTACGAGGGCGTGGTGGACGTCGTACACCCGCTCCTCGTCGCTCTCGGCGAGCCGTCGGAGCAGGTGCGGTACGGCGGCGGGGTCGCCCATCAGCTCCAGGGCGACGGTGAACGCCGTGTGGTCGAGGCCGGTCACCTCGGACAGCCGCCCGGCGATCGGTGCCGTCCACTCGCGCGCCCCGAGCCGGCCCAGCGCGAGCGCGGCGCGGCCGCGCGGGGCGGCGGGATCCGACAGCAGGGCGCCGAGGCGCGGCGCGAAGGACAGGTCGCCGGAGAGCCCCATGGCGTCCACGAGTCCGGGCGCGGGCGGGTGGCCGGTGCGAGCCTCTTTCCCGTCGGACGGCGGGGTGGGGTCCGCGTACGCGCGCAACAGTTCGGCCGGCAGCCGCAGCCCGCGTGCCACGGCGGTCCGCAGCAGGTCCCGACGGTCGTCGGCGGGGAACACGGGCTCGGCGAACAGGCGCAGGAGCACCGCGTCGCCGGGATCGCCGAGGGTCCCGAGGAACCGGGTGAGGTACCTGCCGAAGGCGGCCCTGTCCGTGTCCGATCGGTACAGCTCCTCGGCCGCCTCGGCGAGGCGGTCCGGCCGGTCGGTCTTCAGTGCGTGCGGCGCGGACCACGGGTCGTCGGCGCGCAGTGCGGCTCGGAGACGCGCCCGGGCCGTGTCGTGTTCCCCCATGCGGGCAGTATCGGCCACGACCGGGCGGCGCGGCGTCCGGGGTGTGGACGGCGCGTGTTCAGCGAGGCCTGCGCCCGATGGGGCCCGTCAGGTCTCGCACGGGCCGGGCGGGCAGACGGGCAGACGAGCAGACGAGCGTGGGCCGATGCGGCGGTCCCGGCCTGTCGTCGCCTCAGAGGAGGTCCCGGCGGTCGTCCTCGGTCACCGTCGGGGCGACCGGAGGGACGACCATCCGGCGGCGGCGCAGGATGCTCGTGTACACGGCCGTGCCGATGATGCCGACGGCCATGCAGATCAGCCCCACCAGGTCGAGGTTGACCCCGTCCATCTGCCAATCGGTCGCGAACGTGAGGATGGCTCCCACGCCTATCAGGATGATGCAGATTCCCAGACCCACGGTTCCTCCCTTGTCGGATCGAACGGGTTCCGGGTACCCCGCCCCGCCGATCTCATCCCCGGCCGACGGCGGTGGTCGCCGCCGGGTCCTCCGGTGCCACGACGACGGTGTGTGTTTGCCGGGCAGGCTGCCGGTGAGGCGAGAAGGGGTACCGGATTCCATTCACCGACTGGGGAGTCATGGAAAGCTTTGTTCGACTGGCCATCGTCCTCAGCGGCTCGACGCTGGCGGCCCTGACCGTCGGCCGGGCGGCGGACCTCCTCGCGCGGTACGCGGACGCGCGCCGGCCCGACACCCCGCTCTGGGGGTTGTTGAGGCGCTGCCGCACACCGCTGTACGTCGTCCTGTTGTGCGCCGTGTTCCGGTGGTCGTACCGGGCGACGGACTGGGCCCCTCTCCTGGCGCACGCCGAAGCGCTCGACCACCTCCTCCTGTTGTGCCTGATCGGAGGGGGCGCCTGGCTGACGGTCCGCTTCGTCTCGGCCGTCGTCGAGTCCTCGTACGCGCGCTATGCCGGACGCACGCGCAACGCGGCACGGCTGCGTCGCGTCCGTACCCAGGTCACGCTGCTCACGCGGGTGGTGTCGGTGGCCATAGGCGTGATCGCGGCCGCCTTCGCGCTCGTCACCTTCCCCTCCTTCCGGGGGCTCGGCACGTCGCTGCTCGCCTCGGCCGGGATCGTCGGCATCGTCGCGGGCGTCGCGGCGCAGTCGACCCTCGGGAACCTCTTCGCCGGTTTCCAGATCGCCTTCGGCGACATGGTCCGCATCGGCGACACCGTGGTCGTCGACGGGGAGTGGGGCACCGTGGAGGAGGTGACCCTCACCTTCCTCACCGTCCGGACCTGGGACGAGCGCCGGGTCACCCTGCCCGTCTCGTACTTCACCTCCCGCCCCTTCGAGAACTGGTCGCGCGGCGGCAACGAGCTGACGGGGACGGTGTTCGTCCACTGCGACCACTCCACGCCCGTCCCGCTGATGCGCGCCCACCTCCGGGAGTTCCTCGACCTCTGCCCCGGCTGGGACGGCCGGGCGTGGGACCTCGCCGTCACCGACACCTCCCCGACCGGCATCACCGTGCGCGCCCTGGTGACCGCCAAGGACGCGGACGACCTGTGGACGACCCGCTGCGCCGTCCGGGAGGAACTCGTCGCCTGGCTCACGCGGGAACACCCCGCCGCCCTCCCCCGCATCGTCACCGCCCCGGCGGTAGACGCGTCACGGTCCTGACGTGGGTACGCGGACGACGCCCGCCACCTGCTCGACGCGCTCACCGCGCCGTGCCCGGCCGGTGGACCTACGGTGGCGTCATGAGCGACCCGGAGAAGAACAAGGCCACGGCCAAGGCGTTCTACGACCTGATGTTCAACCAGTGCCGCCCCGCCGAAGCCGTCGACCGGTACGTGGGCGCCACGTACATCCAGCACAACCCGCACGTCGGCGACGGCAAGCAGGCCTTCGTCGACTACTTCGAGCGCATGGCCGCCGAGTACCCGGGCAAACACGTCGAGTACAAGCGCGCCTTCGCCGAGGGCGACCACGTCGTCCTGCACTGTCGCCAGATCTGGCCCGACGAGGAGTACGCCGGCATCGACATCTTCCGGTTCGACGCCGACGGCAGGATCGTCGAACACTGGGACGTCCTCCAGGTCGTCCCGTCCGCTTCCCAGAACGACAACACCATGTTCTAGGGGGGTGTCCTGCCGGGTGGTGAGGGCGTCGCGCGTCCGTGGCGAACGGCGGAGTCCCGTCAGGTACGGCGCGGCACTGGGCGGTGCCATCGCCCTGTGCCGCCCCTTCCCGGCTCCGGACGTCCACGCCCCATGAGCGGTGTGACGCCCGTCACGTCGCATGATGTCACGTCTCGGCGATGAGCGGTGTCCTGAGGGCATGACCTCACACAACACGTTCCACAAGGTCGTGGTCCTCGGCGGCGGTTACGCCGGAACGCTCGCGGCCAATCGCCTGCGGACGCGCGACGACGTCGCCGTCACCCTGGTCAATCCGCGCCCGGAGTTCGTCGAACGCATCCGGCTGCACCAGTTCGCGGCCCGTACCGGAGACGCCACGATCGACTACCGCACCCTGCTCGGCAAGGGCATCGAGCTGGTCGTCGACAGCGCCACGCGCATCGACGCCAACACCCGCACGGTACGGCTGGCCTCGGGACGCGCACTGGAGTACGACTACGTGATCTACGCGGTCGGCAGCACCGGGGAGCCCCCCGCGTCGGTGCCCGGCGCGGTCGAGCACGCGGTGTCAATCGCCGAGTTCGAGTCCGCGCGGCGGCTGCGCGCCAGGTTGGACGCGTTGCCCCTCGACGCGCCGGTCACCGTGGTCGGCGGCGGGCTGACCGGCATCGAGACGGCCGCCGAGCTGGTCGAGCGGGGGCGCGCGGTCACGCTGGTGTGCGGCCGTGCCCTGGCGCCGACGTTCAGCGCGTCCGGCCGCCGGTACATCGCCACATGGCTGTCCCGGCACGGTGTTTCCGTGCTCCGGCCCGCCGCGGTGAGCGAGGTGCGGCAGGACGCGGTCGTCCTCGCGGACGGCGGGGTGCGTCCGAGCGCGCTGACCGTCTGGACGGCGGGTTTCGGCGTGCCGGACCTGGCGGCGGCGAGCGGGCTGCGCACCGACGCGCTCGGCCGGCTGCTCACCGACGAGACGCTGACCAGTGTCGACGACGACCGCATCGTCGCGGCCGGCGACGCCGCCGCGCCGTCGGGGCAGCCGCTGCGGATGAGCGGTTACGCCGCCGGGCCGCTCGGGGCGCGGGCAGCCGACACCGTGGTGAGCCGTATCGCGGGCACCGAGCCGGCGGTGATCGACCTGGCCTTCACGGGGGCGTGCGTCAGCCTCGGCCGGCGCGCCGGCATCCGGCAGCTCGCGCGCAAGGACGACACCGCGGTGAATCTCTACATCGGCGGCCGCATGGGTGCGGCGATCAAGGAGGTGACCTGCAGGTTCGTGGTGGCGAAGCGGATCCGCCGCGAGGCGGACAAGCCGGGTTCCATGAGCTGGCCCAAGGGCGGCCCGCGCCCCGCGGGGACGGTCTCCCCCGCGGAAACGGCCTCCTCCGCGGGGGAGGTCGCCTCCCCGTGAGCACCGAGGAACACGCCGAGCGGTTCACCCTGTTGCGGCCGCTGCTGTTCACGATCGTCTACGAGATCCTCGGCTCGGCGACCGAATCCGACGACGTCCTGCAGAACAGCTACCTACGGTGGGCCGAAGTGGACCTCACGACGGTGCGGGACACCAAGTCGTATCTGGCACAGCTGGTGACCCGGCAGGCGCTCAACGCCCTGCGGACCGGCGCGCGGCGCCGCGAGGAGTACGTCGGCCCCTGGCTGCCCGAGCCGTTGCTGCTCGCCGAGGACGACGCCTCGGCCGACGTGCTGCTCGCCGAGTCGGTGTCGATGGCGATGCTCGTGGTGCTCGAAACGCTCTCCCCCGACGAGCGTGCGGTGTTCGTGCTGCGCGAGGTGTTCGGCTTCGAGTTCCGCGACATCGCCACGGCGGTGGGGAAGACCGTGCCGGCGGTACGTCAGGTGGCCCACCGTGCCCGCGAGCACGTCCGGGCGCGGCGCAGGCGCTTCGAACCCGTCGACGCCGCCACGACCGCGCGGATCACCGAGCAGTTCATGGCCGCGGCAGCCACCGGCGACCTGGACGGGCTGCTCTCGCTGCTCGCGCCGGACGTCACCTGGACCGCCGACAGCGGCGGCAAGGCCACCGCGGCGCGCCGTCCGGTGGTCGGCGCGGAGAAGGTGGCCGCGGTCCTCATGAGCCTGTTCCGCCGGGAGCGGCTGGTGGACCTGAGGGTCGAGAGGGTCAACTGCAACAACGCGCCCGCCCTCGTCCTCGGCGGGGAACGTCTGGAAGGCGTCTTCCTGCTCGAGATCGCCGACGGGCGGATCACTCACTTCTACGCCGTCCGCAACCCGGACAAGCTCCTGGCGGTGGCGGTCCCGCGTCGGATCAGCCGATACGCGACGAGCGAGGAGTCGACGTGACCGAGACGCAGGTGGTGGTCGCCGGCGCGGGGCCGACCGGGCTGATGCTCGCGGGCGAGCTCGGACTCGCGGGGGTCGACGTGCTCGTGGTCGAACGCCTCCCGGAGCCCCGCACGAGGGAGTCGCGGGCCGGGGGGCTGCACATCCGCACGCTGGAGGCGCTCGACCAGCGGGGCATCCTCGACCGTTTCCTCGAACGCGGCCGGCGGAGGCGGAACGTGCACTTCTCCGGACTGTGGCTCGACGTGTCCGACGTGCCGACCCGGCACCCGTACCTCCTCGTCATCCCGCAGAGCGAGGTGGAGCGGCTGCTGGCGGAGCGCGCGGCGGAGGTCGGGGTCCGGCTGCGACGCGGCGCCGAGGTGGCGGGGTTCACGCAGGACGGAGGGGGTGTCACGGTGGAGCTCGCCGACGGGTCGCGCGTCCGGGCCGACCACCTCGTCGGCTGCGACGGGGGCCGCAGCACCGTGCGCAGGCTCGCGGGCGTCGACTTCCCCGGCACCCCGGCCACCATGACCGCTCTGCTCGGTGACGTGGAGCTCGCCGAGCCACCCTCCGGCGACATCTTCCAGGAGCGGCGCGAGCACGGCACCTTCTCGGTGCTGTCGTTCGGCCAGGACTGGTTCCGGGTCCTGACCAACGAGTTCGACCATGTCGCCGACCGGGACGAACCGGTGACCCTGGAGGTTCTCCGCGACGCCCTGGTCAAGATCGCCGGCACGGATTACGGGATGCACTCGCCGCGCTGGATCTCCCGGTACGGCGACGCGGCGCGCCAGGCCGGCTCGTACCGCGAAGGGAGGGTCCTCCTCGCCGGCGATGCCGCGCACATCCACTTCCCGGCGGGGGGCCAGGGCCTGAACACGGGCGTGCAGGACGCGGTCAACCTCGGCTGGAAACTCGCCGCGGTCGTCCGCGGCCAGGCCCCGGACCGGTTGCTCGACACCTACCAGTCCGAACGCCACCCGGTGGCCGCCCGCGTCCTGCAGAACACCCGCGCCCAGACGGCACTGTGGCGGGTGGACGCTCACACCTCCGCCCTCCGTGAGGTGCTGGGCGACCTCGTCGGCATCGATCGGGTGCGGCTGCGCCTGGCCGGTATGACCACGGCGACCGACATCAGGTATCCGATGGAGGGGACGGGCGAACTCCTCGGCCGGCGCGTCCCGGACCTCGCCCTCGACCGCGGCCGGGTGTACGACCTGCTGCACTCCGCCCGCGCGGTGCTGCTGGACCTCGCCGGCCATCCGTCGCTCGACGCCGTCGCGGCCGGCTGGGCGGACCGCGTCGATCTCGTCCGCGCCCGTCCCGCCGAGGGCTCCGATCCCGGCGCGGACGCCGTCCTGATCCGTCCCGACGGATACGTCGCCTGGATCACGCGCACCGGCGGGCGGCCGGACCCGGACGCTCTGCGGACCGGTCTGACGAGGTGGTTCGGCCCGGCCGGTCCGCTCGTCGGCGGGTCCGGTCGGCCGCATCAGGCGGCGCCGGACCGGAATCGGTCGGCCAGCCAGCTGCGGTAGTCCGTGAGGGCGAGGTGCGTCCCGTCCGTCGCGGTGAGGGCGTTTCCGGATGCGGCGGCGAAGGGTCCCGCGGTGTCGTCGGTGACCACGGGGCGGCCGTCGCCACGGGCGGCGAGGGTGACCCTGCCGAGTTCGTCCAGGGGGAGGACGTCGGGGCCGGCGACGTCGCGGATGCCGTGGAGGGGGGTGCCGGCGGCGACGTCGGCGACGGCCCGGGCGGCATCGGCGGCGGCCATCGGCTGCAGCGGGGTGGCGGGCAGCCGGACGGTGGTGCCCTCCGTCGTCCAGGACATGATCTCTTCGAGGTATTCGAAGAACTGGGTGGCGCGGACGATGGAGTACGGGACCGGGCCGGTCGCGAACAGTTCCTCCTGGAAGACCTTGGCCCGGTAGTAGCCGAGGTCGGGCACCCGGTCCACGCCGACGACGGACAGCAGGACGGCATGGCGGACGGCGGCCTTCCCGGCGGCGGCGAGGAGGTTGCCCGTCGCGGCCCGGAAGAAGTCGGCGGAGGCGTCGTCGGCCGTGGGCGACTGCGTCGCGTCGATGACGGTGTCGACGCCCTCCAGGGCGGCGGCGAGGCCCTCGCCGGTCAGGAGGTCCACTCCGGTGGAACGGGCGTGGGGGGCCGCTTCGTGCCCGGCCGCCGTGAGGGCTTCCACGATCTTGGAGCCGATCCGTCCGGTTCCGCCGATCACTGCGAACTTCATGTCGCGCCTTCCTGGGGGGGAGTTCGAGGGGTGGTCGTGCAGGGTTTCGGTGCCATGGAGTGCCGTGGGGTGGGGACCGGGACGGTCCTGAGGGATCAGCCGAAGATCGCGGTGGGGTCGCCGGTGTACCAGGTGTTGTCGATGCGGAGCCGGCGGATGACCCAGCGGTCTCCGTCGCGGGCCAGGTCCACGGCGTAGGGGTTCTTCAGCAGCGCGTGGACGGCCGGGTCGGCGACGAGCAGGTGCTGGGCTTCCACCAGGGCGGTCAGCCGGGCGGTGTCGCCGTCGACGGCGATCCGCGCGTTGGTGACCTGGTGGGTGGTGTCCACGCGGCCGGTGAACATGGCCAGGACGGTGGTGACGATGGTGTCGCGTCCGGACATCAGCGGCGGTTCGGCTCCCCACTTGGCGGCGGCCGGGCGGAAGTCCAGCTCGGCGTCGGCGGCGAAGGCCGAGGCGAACAGCTCCTTGTCCTTGAGGTCCTGGCCCAGGGCGAAACGGTGAAGGGCGTCGATGATCTCCGTACGGTCCCGGAGTTCCGCGACGACCGCGGCGGTGTCGTGCGAGGGGGCGGTCAGGGCGCGTTCGTGGGTGACGTACATGATGTTCTCCTGTGCGGGTCAGGGGTCCTTCCGACACCTCTGATCCTGCTGTGGTCCGGACGGGGCATCAATGCGCGCCTACGCAAAGGTCGTTAAGCCCCGGTTGACGATGAAAGGGGTCGGGGATGCTGGAGCGACACGAGCTGGAGGCGTTCCTGACGCTCGCCGAGGAGCTGCACTTCGGCCGCACCGCCGAGCGGCTGCACGTCTCCACGGCCCGGATCAGCCAGACCATCGCCAGGCTGGAGCGCCGGACGGGCGTCCCGCTGTTCCACCGCACCAGCCGCCGGGTGGAACTGTCCTTGGTGGGGCGGCAGATGTACGAGGAGATGCGGCCCGCCTGGTCCCGGATCACCGACGCCTTCGAGCGGGCCGTCGACGCCGGGCGCGGCCTGAGCGGGCTGCTGCGGGTCGCCTTCAACGGACCGGCGGCGGGCCAGCTGCTGGTCGGGGCCACACAGGCGTTCCGTGCCCGGCATCCCGACTGCGAGGTCCAGATCAGGGAAGCGCGCCTGCCGGAGGTCCTGCCGTGGCTGCGCGACGGCGAGGTGGACCTCGCGCTGACCTGCTTTCCGATGGACGGGGAGGGCGTCGTCATGGGGCCGGTCCTGGTGCGGGAGGCACGGATGCTCGCCGTCCCGGCGGGGCATCCGTTCGCCCGCCGCGCGACCGTCTCCGTCGAAGACCTGGCGCGCGTGACCGTGCTGCGGATCCCCGAGGCGCTGCCGGAGCCCCCGCGCCGGGACCGGACGCCGGACCGGGCACCTGACCGGACGCCGGCGGGGAGGCCGATCGCGGGAAGGCCGGTCGTCCCCGGCCCGTCGGCCCGGACGTTCAACGAGGTGCTGACCCTCGTCGGTGCCGGGGAGGGCGTCTTCACCGTCGGCGCCCACGCGAGGCGCTACTTCGCCCGCCCCGACGTCGTCTACGTCCCCTTCGAGGATGCCGAGCCGGTGGAGTGGGGCCTGGTGTGGCTCGCCGACGGCGCGACCGCCCGCGTCCGCGCCTTCGGCGAGGCGGCTCTCGACCTGGTGCAGGCGCCCGCTGCGCCGGTTCCCTGACGGCCCCGAGACCGGCCATCGCTGGAGATTCCGCGGCACCTTCCCTCTTGTGCCTTCGATCCCAAGACGTGGAGGCGCACAGGTGCCTTCGATCGGAACGCTGCCCCGTCACCCGCCGACCGAGACCGATGAGGCCGTCGGTGGGAGCGGCGGCGGCGAGGCGGCCGGGTGAGCGCCGCGCGGTGGACGCACGGCGAGCATCGCGCACAGGGCCGCGAGGGGGATTTCCGCGACCACGGCCATGACGACGGCGGTGGCGAGTTCCGCGCCGGGGGCCGCGGTGGCGAGGTCGACGCAGGCGTCGGCGACGAGCAGCAGCGCCGCGGCGGCCGCGGGCACGCGGTGGCGGTGGTCTCCGTGCAGCAGACGACTGCCGGCGGTGATCAGTGCGGCGGCCTCGAGAGCGTCGAGCGTGACCCAGGCGGCGGCCTCGGCGGGCGGCAGGGTGGCGGCGAGGTAGCCGAGCCAGGGCAGCAGAACGAGGCCCGCGCCCATGAGCACGCGTCCCTGCCGACGGGCGGCGCGGGTCGGGCGGGAGGAGCCGCGGGGCGCGGAGCCGGCCGTGGGGCGGCTGCGGGTGGGGGCGCCGAGGGCGACGTGGGTCATGGCGGAGGTCTCTTCCGGTGTCATGAACCCGGCCGTCGGGCTCGTGATCCACCCTGCGTTTTCCGTCGGCGGAAGTCGGTAACACCACTGTCCGTCCTGGGGTGGTGCTGGTTGCACCCCCTTTCCGGGCAGCGGTTTCATGGCAGGCGGCAGTGGCTGGCGCCTAGTGTTGGATCATGAAGCTCCCGCCCGCGACCCGACGCGCGCTCGGTCGCCTGACCCGCGACACGTCGTTCCTCGCCCTGGGGGTGCCGCTGCATCTCCTCACGGGTTTCCTGCTGTTCATGGTCTACGGCCTCGTCTGGGAGGTCGTCGAGGGGCAGGACGACAGCGCGCCGGTGCTCCTGGGGGTGGCCCTGGTCCTGGTGGTGCCGACCGGGCCCGCGCTGACCGCGGCCCAGCGCCGGCGGTTCCGGCGGCTGCTCGGCATCGAGATCGCCCGTCCGGGATGGCGGCGGCCCTGGCGGCAGTTCGCCTATCACTGCCCGGCGGGGTTGCTGCTCGGCGGGCTCGAAACGCTTCTGCTCGCGGCGCTGTCGACGGGCCTGGCCGCCGCCACGGTGTACGGGTGGGTCTGGGCGGTCCCCCGGCAGTGGCGGATCGACCATCCCGGCTACACCACCCAGGCGTTCTACGTCACCGTGGCCGGTCTCGCCGTGCTCGCCGCCGTCCCCGCCCTCGCCGCTGCCCTGGTCCGCTTCGAGGCGCACCTGGCCCCCGGTCTGCTGGGACCCGACCCGAACGAGGACCTGGCGCGGCGGGTGGCCGATCTCACCGAGAGCCGGGCCGGTGCGGTGGACGCCGCGCATGCCGAACGGCGGCGCATCGAGCGGGATCTGCACGACGGCGCCCAGCAGCGTCTGGTGTCGCTGGCGCTGAATCTGGGCCTGGCCAGGGCGACGCTGAAGGATCTGCCGCCGGAGGCGCTGGAGGTGATCGACGCGGCACACCGGGAGGCGAAGGAGGCGATCGAGGAACTCGACCAGCTCGTCCGCGGGCTGCATCCCGCCGTACTGGACGAGCTGGGGCTGGACGCGGCGCTGTCCGGGCTCGCGGCCCGGGCTCCCCTGCCCGTACGGCTGCGGGTGGATCTGCCGCGGCGGGCGGCCCCCGCCGTCGAGGCGGTCGCGTACTTCGTGGTCTCCGAGGCGCTGACGAACGTGGCCAAGCACGCGCGGGAGGCGACCCGGGCGGAGGTGACGGTCACCCGGCTGGGCGGGATACTGCGCGTGGTGATCGCCGACGACGGTACGGGCGGCGCCGATTCGTCCAAGGGCAGCGGACTCAGGGGGCTCGCCCAGCGCGTGCGGTCCGTGGACGGAACCTTCAGGATGACCAGCCCCGTGGGGGGCCCGACCATGATGAGCGTGGAGCTGCCGTGCCCGACTTGAGCCGTATCGCGTCCGACCCGAACCGTGCGGAGCCGGACGGGAGACGCGTCGTGATCGCCGAGGACTCCGTGCTGCTGCGGACCGGGCTGGTCAAGCTGGTGGAGATGGCGGGATTCGAGGTGGCGGCCGAGACCGGGGACGCGCCGGGGCTGCTGGCCGCGGTCGAGGAACACCGGCCCGACCTCGTGGTGGTGGACGTCCGCATGCCGCCCGGTTTCACGGACGAAGGGGTGCGCGCCGCGCTGTCGATCCGCCGCGACCGGCCGTCGACCGCCGTGCTGTTGCTCTCCCAGTACGTGGAAGAACGCTACGCGGCCGAGCTGCTCGCCGCCCACACCAGCGGGGTCGGCTATCTGCTCAAGCAACGGGTCGTGGACGTGGAGGAGTTCGTCGAGGCCCTGCGGCGCGTGGCGGGCGGGGGCACCGCACTCGATCCGCAGGTCGTCGCCCAGCTGCTGGTGCGGCGGCCGAGCGATCCGCTGGAGCGGCTGACGGCCCGGGAGCGGGAGGTGCTGGCCCTGATGGCCGAGGGGCGTTCCAACGCGGGCATCGCCGACCGGCTCGTGGTCAGCGAGAGCGCGGTCGCCAAGCACATCAACAGCATCCTCGCCAAACTCGACCTCCCCAGGGCGGACGCCGACCACCGCCGCGTACTGGCGGTACTGCGCTTCCTGGGCGTGGCGGACCGCTGATCCCTCCGCTCGTCGGCCCGCAGGGCTCCGGCGTCCCGGCCGTCCCCGTGCGCCGGGTGGCCCCGTGCGTCAGGTGGCCGTGGGCCAGGTGCGCAGCAGGGCGGCGATCCTCCCGGCGGTGCAGGTGGGGTCGAGGAGCAGGTCCTTCAGCGCGAGGGCGTCCTGGCGGGCCGGCTTGACGGGGACGCCGGCCGCTGTGAGGTACATGACGCCGGTCGCGGCGGCGACGGCCAGGTTGGAGCGTTCCAGCCAGCGGCACCGGCCCAGGGTGTGGATCAGGGCGGCGGCCTTGGCGTAGGGGCCGTCGTACACCGGCTGTTCGAGCACCTCGGCCCGGTGGCGGGCGACGGCCGACACCGGGACGCCGTAGTCGTCGGGGGACGGGTCGTCCGCTCCGGCGGCCTCGGCGACCTGCAGGATCCAGGGAACGTCGATGTGCAGTTCCATCAGGCCGCGCGCGTTTCCCGGGACGCCTGCTGGGCCTGCTCGGCCTCGTCGAAGAGCGCCTGGTGTTCGGCCAGGAAGCGGGCGGCCGCGTCCACCGCCCGGGCGCGCAGGCCGCTGGCGTCGTCCTGCACGAGCCGGGCGAGGTAGTCCCCCACGCTCAGCCCCAGGTCGGCGGCGCGCTTCTTCGCGAGTTCCGCCACGTCCTCGTCCACGCGTGCGCCCAACTGTGTCTTCGCCATACCCGCATGGTAACAGCCGTTACCACGCGGGCCAAGGGCCCGGGCCCCCGGCGCGGCCGTCAGGCGTCCGGCGGGTCCGGCTGGTGCTCGTGGACGATCTGCTGGGGGCGGAAGCCCAGGCGGCGGTTGACGGCGAGCATGCGGGTGTTGTCGTCGGCGTCGTCGATCAACCTGTCCATGACCGATCGCTCGGCATCCCTCCCGTAAAGACGCGGGTCAGGTCACCCGCCAGTTGATCACCCGTCGCCGTGTCCGTCCCTCCGGCGCCGCGGGCGTGACCCCGACCGGATCCGTCCCGGGGATCTCCTACGCTGTGAGTGATCGACGGCCTCCGTGCCCGGCCGAGCTGCCTCGTCACCGCCGCACGGAAGGTCCGACCGAACACTCAGGGGGCGGCAGGGGGCATGGACTCCTCCTTCGTCGCGGTGCGAAAGGAATCTCCATGAATCTGCCTGCAACAGGCAGGCGCGTCCTCGTCAGTGGCGCGTCGCGTGGCCTCGGGCGCGCGGTGGCCCAGGCGTTCGCGGCCAACGGCGACCGGGTCGCCGTCCACTTCGGTTCGCGCGCCGAGGACGCGCGCGTGAGCCTGGAGTCCCTCACCGGGACGGGGCACGCGCTGGTCGGCGGCGACCTCGCGAACCCGGCGCAGGCGGCTGCCGTGATGGACATGGCGGCGGAGGGGCTCGGCGGGATCGACGTGTTGGTGAACAACGCGGCGGTGAACTCCCGTCACCCCCTGCCGGAGACCTCGTACGAGGAGTGGGTGGCGGTGTGGCGGCAGCACGTGGAGGTCAACCTGCTCGCCACCGCGAACCTGAGTCATCTCGCCGCCCGGCTCATGATCGAGCAGGGCACGGGAGGCCGGATCGTGAACATCGGTTCCCGTGGCGCCTTCCGGGGCGAGCCCGACCATCCGGCGTACGGGGCGACGAAGGCCGCCGTGCACGCGCTGGGCCAGTCGCTCGCCGTCTCGCTCGCCCCTCACGGCATCGCCGTCGCCTCGGTCGCCCCCGGCTTCTTCGCGACCGAACGCGTCGCTCCGCGCCTGGAGGGACCCGAGGGTGAGGCGATCCGGGGGCAGAGCCCGTTCGGCCGGGTGGGGTCGGCCGAGGAGATCGCGGCGGCGGTGCTCTGGCTCGCCTCCCCCGCCGCCGAATGGTCCTCCGGCACGATCCTCGACCTCAACGGCGCCTCCTACCTGCGCAGTTGACGGTCGCGTACGAGAGCGATCCCGCCTCCCCGACCCGTCCCGTCAGCCCGTCCCGTCAGCCCGCACCGTCGGCCCGCACCGCCTCCCGTCCCGTCGGCCCGCCCGTCGCTGTTCCGGAGCGGCGGGTCGGCGAGGCGGGGGGGGGACACGCCGGTCAGGGGCCCGGTGTGTGGCGGATGACCAGGAGAGCGACGTCGTCGTCGTTGTCCGGGGGGCGTGCGCGGGCGAGGAGTTCGTCCGTGAAGGACTCCAGGGGGCGGTGGATCAGGGAGGCGGCGTGGCGGCTGAGGCCGGTCAGGCCGTCGTCGAGGCCACGGGCCGGGGATTCGACCAGCCCGTCGGTGTAGAGCAGGAGGGTCGCGCCGGGCGGGATCTCGGTCGTCGCGTCGGGGCGGTCCTGGTCGGAGGCGATGCCGAGGAGGACTCCGTGGCCCTCGGTCAGGTAACGGGCGACGCCTTCGTGGGTGACCAGGAGCGGCGGGGGGTGGCCGGCGTTGGTCCAGGACAGCTCGCACCGGCCGTCGCGCTGTGTCATGCGGGCGAAGACCATGGTGGCCAGGGAGACTTCGGCGACGTCCATGGTGGCCCGGTCGAGCCATTCGACGATCTTGCTCGGCGGTTTCTCCTGGGACAGGGCGTAGGCGCGCAGCATGTTCCGCAGCTGGGCCATGCCGGCCGCGGCGTCCAGGTCGTGGCCGACGACGTCGCCGACGGCGAGGGCGGTGGCGCCGTCCGTCAGGGTGAACGCGTCGTACCAGTCGCCGCCCACCTGGGAGGCGTCCGGGGCGGGCAGGTAGCGGGCGGTCATGGTGTGGGCCGGGGTGTAGGGCAGTTTCGGCAGCAGGTGGCGCTGCATGGTCTCGGCGACCTTGCGCTGCCGCTGGTAGAGGCGGGCGTTCTCCAGGGCGAAGCCGGCGCGGCGGGCGATGTCCTCCAGGAGGACGGTGTCGGTCGTGGTGAACGGCTGTGGCTGGTCGGCGCGGCCGAGGGTGAGGGCGCCCAGCACCTCGTGCAGGCTGCGCAGGGGGACCATGACCGCCGAGTGCATGCCGGTCGCCTCGAAGAGGCGCCGCTGCTCGACCGCGATGCCGGAGTCGGGCGACCCCTGGTAGGTCTCGGGGCCGGCGAAGGAGGAGGCGACGCCGCGCAGGGCGCGGGACAGGGGCATCGAGGACTCCTGCGGCACCGGCGGCATCGGCCCCTGGAGGTCGTCCCGGAAGGCCACGCCGCCGTCCTCGGCGTGGGCCACGGCGAAGCGCCACACCTCGTCCCTCTCGCCGATCAGGTCGATGACCGCCCAGTCGGCGAGGCGGGGCAGGACGAGGTCGATCAGGCGGCGCAGCGCCTCGTGGACGTCGAGGGTGGAGGTGAGCAGGGTGGTCGTCTCGGCGAGCAGGGCGAGCCGTTCCAGTTCGGAGAGGTGCGTGCCGGCGAGGGGACGCCGGGCGGGCCGGTCGGCGGGTCTGGTGGAGTGGAAGAGGACGAGCGTGGCGGACGGGCGGGCGTCGAGCCGGCACGGGGTGGCCAGCCACGACACCGGCAGCAGGGTGCCGTCGCCGCGTTCGAACCACTCGCCCTCGCCCTGCTCCGTGCGCTCGGCGAGGGTGCTCTCCCGCATCCGGCACTGGGTCCGCGGCACTCTCGCCCCCGCCGCGGTGCGGTGCAGCAGGTCGTGGGCGTCCTGGCCGAGCAGGGCGGCGGCGGGGCGGCCGAGCAGCTTCTCTCCGAGTCTGTTGACGGCGACGATCAGGCCCTGCTCGTCCGCCAGGTAGGCGCCCGAGCCGAGGGCGTCCAGGGTCGTGGTCACGGCGTCCTGCGGACCGCCCGAGCCCGTCATGGCGTACACCTCCCGTCGTCGGGCCCTCCTTGTTCCTGCGGGTGCCCCCTGGGCGACGGGTGATGCCCGCCGAGGGCCCCGTCCGGGCTGATCGACAGTGCCTTCCGGTACAGGTCCGGGCGGGGCGCGGAGGGGGCGGGCGGGGACGGGCTGCCGCCTCCGGGGAGCCGGGCCGTGCGGAGGCCCTGGTACCGGCCGGGGAGCGGCGGTGCGGAGAGGCGCAGAAGTGTCTTGTGTCCGGTGCTTCTCCTGCAGTGGGGTGTCCCCCATGAAGCCGTCCCCCGTGAAGTCGTTCCCGGTGAAGTCGTTCCCGGTGAAGAAGAGAGGTGTCGCGTCACTGACCGCCGCCCTGACCGTGGCAGCCCTTCTGTCGGCAGGTGTGCCGGAGCAGCGCGCGGTGGCCGCCGAGGCCGGTGCCGGTCGTTCCCCGGCCCTCGCCGGGTCGGCGTTCCTGCGCGGGGTGGACCTGGACACGGTGACGATCCCCGAGCTGCAGGCGCGCATGAAGCGCGGGCACCTGACCTCGTCGGAGCTGACGCGGGCCTATCTCCGCCGGATCGAGGCGATCGATCCGAAGATCGACGCGGTGCTGCGCACCGACCCGACGGCCCTGGGGCAGGCAGCCGCCAGTGACCTCAGGCATCGCCTCGGAAAGGTCCGCGGTCCGCTCGACGGCATTCCCGTCCTGCTGAAGGACAACGTGGACACCCGGGACATGCCGACGACGGCGGGGTCGCTGGCACTGGCCGGAAGGCCGCCCGGCACGGACGCGGAGCTGGTCGGGAGACTACGGGCGGCGGGGGCGGTGGTCCTCGGCAAGGCGAACATGTCCGAGTGGGCCAACTTCCGTGCGGCGAAGCCGACCTCGGGCTGGTCGGCGGTCGGCGGGCAGACGCACAACCCCTACGTCCTGGACCGCAATCCGTGCGGATCGTCCTCCGGTTCGGCCGCCGCCGTCGCCGCCTCGTTGGCGCAGGTGGCCGTCGGCACCGAGACGGACGGCTCCATCGTGTGCCCGGCCGGAATGAACGGCGTCGTCGGCCACAAGCCCAGCCTCGGGCTGGTCAGCCAAGCGGGGATCGTGCCGATCTCCGCCGAGCAGGACACGGCCGGTCCCCTGGCCCGCAACGTCGTCGACGCGGCGATCGCCTTCTCGGTGCTCAGCGGTCACGCCACCACGGACGCCGGCGGCGCCCCCGGCCGCACGGAGGCGTTCCCGCGCCCCGGTTCCCTGCGCGGCAAGCGGATCGGCCTGTGGCGGCTCCCCTCGCTCGGTGCCGACGTGGACGCCCTGATGACCCGGACCGCGGCGCGGCTCCGTGCCGCCGGGGCACAGGTCGTCGAGGTGACACCCCCGTACCAGGACAGGCTCGCCGAGCTCGAGTTCCCTGCCCTGCTGAGCGAGTTCCACCGGGACGTCGACGCCTACCTCGCCTCCCGCAACGGGCCTCGCGACCTCGCCGGCCTGATCGAGTTCAACCGCGCGCATCCGGCCGAGCAGACCTGCTTCGCCGGTCAGGAGCTGTTCGAGCAGGCCCTCGCCGCGCCGTCGACCACGGACCCGCGCTACCGGGCCGTGCGCGCGGAGCTGAAGGACCTGTCCCGTCGTTCCATCGACGAGACCATGGCCGCCCACGACCTGGACGCCATCGCCTCCCCGGCGAACCCGCCCGCCTGGACGACCGACTGCGCGCGGGGCGACAACGACGTGATCCCGTCCTCCACTCCGGCCGCCGTCGCCGGCTACCCCTCGCTGTCCGTACCCGCCGGATTCGTCGGCGAGCTGCCGATCGGGCTGCTCCTGATGGCCGGCGATCGCCAGGACGAGGGCCTGCTGTCGCTGGGGGCCGCGGTCGAGCAGCGGCTCGACGCCCGGCGCGCGCCGCGGTACCTGCCCTCGGTGACGTCTCGCGCCACGGCCGGGAGCTCCCTGGCAGGTCTTGGCGGGGGCTCGCTCGACCTGAGGTGATCAGGTGACCGCGGCGCCCGGACGCGCTCGCCCCGCTGCCCCCGCTGGCCCAGCTGGCCCCACTGGCCCCGGGGAGGAGTTCCACGATGCGCGGTCCGGCGGGGTGGACGGTGGCGATCCGGTGAGGTGGACGGTGGCGCGGTCCTGCCGTACCGGACGGCAGGACCGCGCCACCGTGTGAGCGCGTCCGGCGGCTACTGGACGAACGGCAGGAGCAGGTCCGCCGTCGACTCCGCGTGGATCGTGAACCGCTCCCGCGCCTTCGCCGGATCGCCGTCCTCGATCGCCGCGACGAGCGCGCGGGGCTGCTGGTCCGGCATGCGGCGCGGCTCCACTCCGCCGGGATGGTCCGCGAGGAGCCGGGTCAGCTCGCCCTGGATGCCCTGCTCGGCCTCCAACAGCCGCTGGGATCCGGACAGTTCGGCGATGTACAGGTGCAGTCCGGCGTCCAGGGTGCGAGAGGCCTCCGCGTCGGCGACCGCCTCGACCGTGGCGGCCTCCAGTTCGCGCAGTCTGGCGAGGCTCGCCTCGGAGGCGCGGCGCGCGGCCCGGGCGGACGCCTCTCCGGACACCGCGATCCGCCAGGCCGTCAGCTCCTCGATGTCGGTCCGCGTGTACGGGTGGAGAGCGGTCAGCTCCCGGATCCGGCCGAGGACGTCCGGGACCACGTAGGTGCCGGCGTGGTGTCCGCGCCGGGTCTCGATCAGCCCGTCCTCCCGCAGGACCGCCGTGGCGTGCCGCACGGTCATCACGGCGACCCCGGACATCTCGGCAAGGGCCTTCTCCGGAGGGAAGCGATCGCGTCCGACCAGGATCCGCGCGCCGATGAGCTCGTTGAGCCGCCGCGCGACGGCCTCCGCGGCTCCCGCCGAGCGCACCGGCGCGATGTGCTGCTCCCAGCCCTTGTCGTCCATGAAATCCACCCTCTAGATTTCGCACTTCACCTGCACGTCGCGAGCAGCGGGAGAGCCCATGAGCACGACCGAGCCCACGGCACCGGCGCCCCTCATCGGGATACCCGTGCGCCTCAGCGACGCGCACGCGCCCGGCGCCGACCAGCGCGTCCTCGAGGCGAACCGCGTCTTCGACGACGTCGTCGCGCTGATCCGGGCCGCGGGCGCCGAGCCCGTCCTGTTGCGCCCCTCCTCCGACGGAAGCCCGCCCGACGAGCGGCTCGCCGACTGCCGCGGCTTCGTGGTGCCGGGCGGCGGGGACGTCGACCCGGCCCTGTACGGGGCCGACCCGCGGCACCCCGCGCTGTACGACGTCAATCCCGCGCAGGACCGGCTCGACACGGCCGTCATCCGGTACGCCCTCGACAACCGGCTGCCGCTCCTCGGCATCTGCCGCGGGATGCAGCTGCTGAACGTCCTCCGGGGCGGCACGCTCCACCTCGACCTGCCGAAGACCTCCGTGGAGCACGACCCGCGGAACGGCGAGGAGTGGACCGTCCACGAGGTCGCGCTCTCGGCCGGCAGCGCGGTGGCCCGGGTGTTCGGGCGCGACCGGATACCCGTGTCGTCCGGTCACCACCAGGCCGTCGACCGCGTCGGCGACGGCCTGCGGGTCTCGGCCCGCGCCGACGACGGATGCGTCGAGGCCGTCGAGTCCTCCGCGGGACCCGGGTTCCCGCGCGCCGGCGCGTGGACCCTCGGGGTCCAGTGGCATCCCGAGGCGTCCGTTCCCAGCCCGGAGCTGCGCCTGCCGCTGTTCCGCGCGCTCCTCGAGCAGGTGCGTCCCGGGGTGGAGGCAGGAGCCGGGCCGCGTCCGTGAAGTCCCCTCGTCGGGGACGGATCGCGTGGGGCCGTGCGGTCCGCTCCGCGCGGGAGATGATGGGCGGGAAAGACTGAAGAGCGAGATCAGGAGCTTCCATGGCGAACCGGGTTCACCGCCCCCGTGAGGACGCGGAGGTCGATTTCATCCTCAGGATGAGCGAAGTCCCGGTCCTCGCGTACTTCATCGGGACATGGCCCAAGGCGATCGAACCCAGCCGGGCGATGGACCTCGTCGTCGGTGCCGTCGCCGACGAGTACGCGGGCCGCCTGGCGGCCGTCCGCATCGACATCACGCGCTGTCCGGCCGCGACCGGGCGGTACGGGATCACCGGGGCCTCGTCCTACGTCCTGCTGAAGGAGGGGCAGACGGTGGCGCACGGCACGGGGCCCACGAGCACCGGCGAGATCCGGGAGTTGCTGGAGGGGCTTCTCTGAGAGCCGGGTCCCTCCCGGGGCGGGCGACGGCCCCTGCGCCTTCGCGGGTGCACGGGGGCGCCTCGCCGGGGGGCCTTCCCCCGCGCCGCCGGCCTCGGCGCGTCGGTCTTCGCCGGGGTCCGGGGATCAGAGGCGGGGCCGTACGGGGCCGCGCAGTCGGTTGCCGGTTCCGAGGGGTCGTTGCCGGCCCAGGAATGGATCCACGGTTCGGTGAACTCGGTGCGGCCGAGGTGGCCGCCCCCGTCCCGGTCGAGGCGGTCGAAGACGTCGCCGAGGTCGACGCTCTCGCGGTGCGCGTGCCGACCGGTCGCCGGTGCTCGGCGGAGGAGATACGGCCGTCGACGGTGTCGAAGACGGTCTCGGCGGTCTCCGCGACGACCTCGCGCATCGTGGGCAGCCGGTCCCCACGGCGAGGACCTCGTCCAGGTCGACCCTGCGTCACCGGCGGTGCGCGTGCAGGGTGGTGCGGAGCCGTGCCGCCCAGGCCCTCGGGTGGGTGGTGTTGCCGTTGTGCCCGCCGGGGAACGTGAGGACCGGTCGTTCGAGCAGCGCCCCTAGGCGGTGGGCGGCCCGGTGGTCGAAGACCGTGGGCGGGGTGGTGCGCCCGACGGCCGGCAGGATGCGGGTCCTGGTCGTACGGAGGCGGTCGCGGCAGCCGGGGTCGGTCCGCAGCGTGGTGAACTCCTCGGCGATGAAGCGGGCGAAGTTGCGCCGACGCTGTTCGTCCATCGGCTGCGGGGTCAGGTCGGGCTCCGCGTCCGGGTGGGCCGGGTCGATGCCGACGGACTTCGCGATGGCCGGGAAGGCCGCGGGCAGACCGCCCGTGGCGAACAGGTCCTGCAGCTCGGCCAGTTCGCGGCGGTGGGAGTCGGCTTCCGCGTCGAGCAGCCAGGGTGCGACGGGCTCGTGGGCGATCAGGGTGTCGAGTTGGTCGCCGTGCTCGGCGGCCAGGTGCAGTCCGATCACCGCACCGAAGCTGCAGCCGAGCATGAGGGCGGGGCCGTCGGTCACGTGCGCGAGGAGACGGTGGGCGTCGTCGGCGTGGTCGGCCATGGTGACCGGTCGGTCGGGGTCGTCGGGGGTGCTGCGGGACAGTCCCCGGCGGTCGTAGGTGACCAGGGTGAAGTCGTCGGCCAGGGCGTCGACGAGGTCGGTGGTGCGCCGGGCGTCGCCTTCGCCGCTCTGCGCGATGAGCAGGAGCGGGCCGGTTCCGCGCTGTTCGAAGTGGAGCGCGGCGCCGTCGACGGGCAGCAGGCCGGTGGTCGGCATGGGTTCTCCTTGCGTCGGTGATGCCCTCACGCTAATGCATCACTTCAGATACATCAATATCAATGCATCTGAAGCGATGCATCTTGAGCGATGTACCTTGGTCCGATGAACGGCATGGATCTGGCCCTCCTGGGCCGCACCCTGATGAAGCTCGGCGAAGCCGCCATCCCCACCGAGGGCATCGGCGTCCACGGGACGAGCACGCAGTCGGTGATCATCGTCGCGGCCGACATCAAGGCGCATCCCGGCACGCCCGTCAAGGACATCGCCACGCGGACCGGTTTCCCCCAGAGCAAGGTCTCCGCCTGCGTCGCCCGTCTGCGTGAAGCCGGCGCGGTCGAGACCCGCACCGACCCCGCCGACCGCCGGCGCACCCTCATCGACCCCTCCCCGGCCGTCTCCCCCCGCGTCGCGGAAGTCCGCTCCGCCGACATCGACGGCGTTCTCGTCCGTGTACTGGAGGACCCCGCACGCCTGGAGGAGGTCAAGGCCGCGCTGGGCGTCATCGCCGAACACCTCGGGCCGAGCGCCCTCACGCGCATCGGCGGCTGAATCCGTCGGCGGCCCCGGGCGGGACGCGACCCCCGCCGGTCACTCCACCGGCCAGGTGTGGGCCGGGGCGTTGAGGTGCATGAAGTCGATGTACTGGCCGGTCATACGGCGCAGGGCCGCGGGCCGGTCGAGGTGGGCGATGTCGTGGAGGTGGTGGAACATCTCCGCCTGCCACACCGCGCCGTTGCGGGCCGCCACGCACCGCTGCTCGACGATGCCGAGCAGCGGTTCGCGCCACTGCGCGTCCAGCCCCAGGGCCTCCAGACCCCGGTGGGCGAGCGGAAGGAGTCGGCGCAGGACCAGTTCGGTGGCGGGCACCTGGCCCGTGCCGGGCCAGAAGAGTTCGGCGTCGATGCCGCGCCGGGCCGCCGTGTGCAGGTTCTCCTCGGCGGCCGCGAACGACATCCGGGTCCATACCGGCCGGCCCTCGTCGACCAGGGCGCGGACGAGGCCGTAGTAGAAGGCGCCGTTCGACATCACGTCGGCCACGGTCGGTCCGGCGGGCAGCACCCGGTTCTCGACGCGGAGGTGCGGGACCCCGTCGACGACCGCGTAGACGGGGCGGTTCCAGCGGTAGACCGTGCCGTTGTGCAGGGTGAGTTCGGCCAGGTGGGGGGTCTCGCCGCGGTCGAGGGTCTCCTCGGGGTCCTCGTCCTCGCAGAGCGGCAGGAGCGCCGGGAAGTAGCGGGTGTTCTCCTCGAAGAGGTCGAAGACGCTGGTGATCCAGCGTTCGCCGAACCACACGCGGGGCCGCACTCCCTGGACCTTGATCTCGTCCGGCCGGGTGTCCGTGGTCTGCTCGAACAGCGGGATGCGGGTCTCGCTCCACAGTTCCTTGCCGAAGAGGAAGGGCGAGTTCGCGGCCAGCGCGACCTGGACGCCGGCGATGGCCTGGGCGGCGTTCCAGTACGCGGCGAACTGCTCGGGCGCGACCTGGAGGTGGAACTGGGTGCTGGTGCAGGCCGCTTCGGGCGTGATGGTGTCCGCGTAGGTCCGCAGCCGTTCCACCCCGTCGATCTCGATGAGGAGGTCCTCGCCGCGTGCCGCGAAGATCTGGTCGTTGAGGAGGTGGTAGCGCGGGTTCTCGGACAGCGCGCCCCGGTTCACGTCCTCGCGCTCCAGGGTCGGGAGGGTCCCGATCATGACCAGGTGCGCGCCGATGGCGGCGGCCTTCTCCTCGGCGTGGTTCAGGGCCTTGCGGATCTCCTCCTCCCACGTGTCGGGACCGCCCTCGGTGAGGCGGCGGGGCGGGATGTTGATCTCCAGGTTGAACCGGCCCAGCTCGCTCGACCAGGCCGGGTCGGCGATGGCCTCCAGGACCTCCGAGCCGCGCATGGCGGGCCTGGCGGTCCCGTCGACGAGGTTCAGCTCGATCTCCAGGCCGACCCGCGGCCAGTCCGCGTCGAAGCGCGCCTCGCGCAGCATCCGGGCGAGGACGTCGAGGGAGGCGCGCGTCCTGTCGCGGAAGCGGCGGCGGTCGTCACGCGTGAACGTCAGTGCCGGGACGTCACGGCCCATCGGATCCTCCCGGGGCTCGGCGGCGCGGATCCTCCTTCCTTCAGCGTGCCACCGGGAGACGGGCCGCGCCCGGCGCCGACCGCACCCTCCCCCCGGAGGGAGCGGAAAGGCCAGGTGGGGGCCTGATGCCGCCGGTGCTCCGCCGGATTTCCGGCCCGTCCGCGGCGAGGACGTGCGGCCTCGGCCACGGCGGGTTCCGGCCGCCGTCCTGCCGCCGGAGCCCGTCGGACGGAGACTGGAGGAGGGAGAGCGGCCGGGTGGACGAGCGGGGCTTCCACGTGGCGGCACGAGACGTTTCCCGCGTCTTCACACGGATACACCTTCCAGGTTGACATGCTCACTCCTAACCTGCCGCTTGCACCGCTCCCGTAGTCATCACCCTCAACCGGAGGTAGCCGTGTCCGGCGCGCCCAGGAAACGCCGCACCGCCCTTCTGTCCGCCCTCGGTCTCGCGGCCGCCTCGATCGGCCTGTGGGCCGGCTTCGGCGGCACGTCGCAGGCCCAGGCGGCGGCGACCGTCCCCACCCCCGACCACGTGGTCGTCGTGGTCTTCGAGAACCACGCCTACAGCCAGATCATCGGCAGCTCCAGCGCCCCGTACATCAACTCGTTGAAGAGCGGTGGCGCCAACCTCACCCAGTCGTACGCCGAGACCCACCCCAGCCAGCCCAACTACTTCGCGCTGTTCTCGGGCTCCACCCAGGGCATCACGGACGACTCCTGCTACACGCCGGGCTTCTCCTCCGCGCCGAACCTGGCCTCCGAGCTGATCGCCGCGGGCAAGACCTGGAAGAGCTACAACGAGACGCTTCCCAGCCAGGGATCGACCACGTGCAGCAGCGGCAAGTACGCGCGGAAGCACAACCCGTGGTTCGGCTTCTCGAACGTCCCGACCTCCTCGGCGTACACCATGGCGCAGTTCCCGACCGACTACACCACGCTGCCGCAGGTGTCGTTCGTGATCCCGAACCTGTGCAGCGACATGCACGACTGCTCCGTCGGCACCGGTGACACCTGGCTGAAGAACAACCTGGGCGCCTACGCGACCTGGGCGAAGACCCACAACAGCCTGCTCGTCGTGACCTTCGACGAGGACAACCGGCTCGCCGGCAACAAGATCGCGACCGTCCTGTACGGCCAGCAGGTGGTCCCGGGCTCGACGTCCGCGACCACGTACAACCACTACGACCTGCTCCGCACGATCGAGGACATGTACGGCACCACGCACGCCGGCCAGGCCGCCAACGCGACCCCGATCACCGGCATCTGGACGCCGTGACGTGTACGTAGCGGACAGTCGCAGCAACCCCGCGACGGCCGCGACGGCCGCCGCCCGGGACCTCGGTCCCGGGCGGCGCGCCGCCGTCGCACCGACCGTGCTCGCGCTCGGCACGGTCAGCCTCGTCACGGACGTGTCCTCGGAGATGGTCACGGCCGTGCTGCCGCTCTACCTGGTCGCCGGTCTCGGCCTCTCCCCGCTCGGATTCGGCCTCCTCGACGGCGTGTACAACGGTTTCAGCGCGCTCGTCCGGCTCGTCGGCGGCCATCTCGCCGATCGCGGCGGCCGGCACAAGTCGGTGGCGGTGATCGGCTACGGCCTCTCCGCGCTGTGCAAGCCCCTCCTCCTGGTGGCGGGTTCGCTGCCGCTGATCGGCGCCGTGCTGGCCGCCGACCGCACCGGCAAGGGCCTGCGGACCGCGCCGCGCGACGCGCTGATCTCGCTCGCCTCGCCGGAGGAGTCGCGCGGCCGCGCCTTCGGGGTGCACCGGGCGATGGACACCGCGGGCGCCCTGATCGGCCCCCTGGCCGCCTTCCTGATCCTCCGTCAGGCGACGGACGGTTACGACGCCGTGTTCACGGTCAGCTTCTGCGTGGCCGCGGTCGGCGTGCTCGTCCTGCTGCTCTTCGTACCGTCGCGTCCCCGGCCCCTGGCCGTGCCGCCGGACGGCGCGCCACGTGCCTCGCTCAAGGCCGCGCTCGGGCTGCTCCGGGTTCCCGACGTGCGCCGACTCGCCCTGACCGCGCTTTTGTTGGGGCTCGCCACGGTCAGCGACTCGTTCGTCTACCTGCTGCTGCAGCGGCGGCTCGGCGTCACCGACCACTGGTTCGCGCTGCTGCCGCTCGGCACCGCCGCCGCCTTCCTGCTGCTCGCCGTGCCCCTGGGCCGCCTCGCCGACCGGATCGGCCGCCGACGGGTGTTCCTCGGCGGCCACGGCGCCCTGCTGCTCGTGTACGGGGCGCTGCTCAGCGGCTGGCAGAGCCCGGCGCTCCCCTTTCTGGTCCTGGCGCTGCACGGCGGGTTCTACGCGGCGACCGACGGCGTCCTGATGGCGGCCGCGGCCGACTGCGTACCGGCCGAACTCCGCTCGTCGGGGCTGGCGTTGGTGCAGACGGGGCAGGCGCTCGCGCGGTTCGGCTGCTCGATCGCGTTCGGCGCGGCCTGGACCGCCTGGGGTGACCGCTGGGCGCTCGGGGCGGCGACCACCGTGCTCGCGGTGTGCGCGGCGGCGGCGTTCGTGCTGCGGCCCTCGACCCCGAGCACCGCCACGGCCCCGACCACCGGCACGGTTTCGGAGGAATCACCCGTATGACCCTGCGCACCAAACTGTTCGTCCTGCTCGCGGCGATCGTCGCGTTCGGCGGTGTGGCCGCCGCGTCGCTGCTGCACGCGGCGGACCGGGCCGCCGAGAAGGACCGTCCGCGGGCGGGCGGCCCCGCGATCGACTCCGGGCGGGTCTCGCTCGCGAGCGGCGCCGACCGCCGGATCGTCTTCCGCAACATGGCCTGGGGCCCGCACCGCGACGAGCTGGTCACCGTACCGGCCTCCGCCCCCACCGGCCCGCGCACCGCGTCCGGGGTGAAGTGCCTGCGCTTCCACGCGGCCGGCGGCACCGGGATCTGTCTGCAGGCCGTGCGCGGCGCGGTGGAGGACGGCTACCGGGCGGTCGTCGTCGACTCGGCCCTCCAGGAGCGGGCCCACTACCCGCTGCCCGGCATCCCGACCCGCGCCCGGGTCTCGCCGTCGGGCCGGCTGGTGGCGTGGACGGTGTTCGTCGGCGGTGACTCGTACGCGAGCGCGAGCTTCTCCACCCGTACCGCCGTCCTGGACACGTCGACGGGCCGGCTCACCGCGTCCCTGGAGGAGTTCCGGGTGGTGAAGGACGGCAAGGACCACCACGCCGCCGACACCAACTTCTGGGGGGTCACCTTCTCCCGCGACGACCGGCACTTCTACGCGACCATGGCGACCGGCGGCCGGACCTACCTGGTGCGCGGCGACCTGACGGCCCGTACCGTCACCACGCTCCACGAGAACGTCGAGTGCCCGTCGCTCTCCCCCGACGAGACGCGGATCGTCTACAAGAAGCGCGTCGCGGGCGCCCCCGCCGACGCGCCCTGGCACGAGTACGTCCTCGACCTCTCCACCCTGCGGGAGACCGCGCTCGCCGAGCCCCGCAGCGTCGACGACCAGGCCGTCTGGCTCGACGACCACACGGTCTCCTACTCGCTGCCGGGCGACTACGGCGCCGACCTCTACACCGTCCCGGCCGACGGCTCGGGCTCCCCGAAGCGCCTGCTGACGGCGGCACTGGCCCCGGCGTTCCTGGAGTGACGGGGCGAGGACCGGGGCGGACCCGTCCGGCGCCGAGCCGATCACGACCCGGCTGTCCGGGGCCGTCTCAGTGGTGGCGCGTCCGGAGGGAGCGGAGCGAGCCTAGGGCCGCGCGGGCCGCGTTGGCGCCGGGGGCGCCGTGGACGCCCCCGCCGGGATGAGCGCTGGCCGAGGCGAGGTACAGGCCGCGGACCGGGGTCCGGGGACGACCGCTGCCGGGGAACGGGCGCAGGACGAGCTGCTGGTGGAGCGCCGTGGTGCCCTGGTTGACGGCGCCGCCGACGAGCGCGGGGTTCAGAAGCTCCAGGTCCGGGGGCGCCAGGACGCGGCGGGCCACGATCGCGTCCCGGAAGCCCGGCGCCAGGCGCTCCACGCCCGCTTCGACCCGGGCGGCGAACACCTCCTTCTCGCGTTCGTCCCAGCGGCCCGCGAGGCCGTCCTCGCCCGCGTCGGCCCGGACGGACTGCGGCACGTGCGTGTAGCCCCACGCCGACTCGGTGCCCGCCGGGGAGCGGTCCGGATCCGCCGTGGTCATCTGCCCGAGGATGGTGAAGGGGACGTCCGGCACCCGTCCCGTGGCCAGCTGGGCGGCGAAGCGGGTGAGTTCGTCGACCCCGTCGACGACGTGGACGGTGCCGGCTTCCCGGGCGCCGGCGAAGCTCCACGGGATCGGGCGGGACAGCGCCCAGTCCACCTTGAAGGTCGCGAAGTCCCACTGGAACCGGCGCAGATCGGCGCGGACCGGTGCGGGCAGGTGCCGCCGGTCCACGAGCCGCCCGTACAGGACGGGGGCGGGGACGTCGGCGAGGACCGCCCGTCGTGCGGGGAACCACCCCCCGTCGCCGGTGCGCACGCCGACCGCGCGGCCCTCCCGTACCGACACCTCCGTGACCGTGCGGCCGCAGCGCACTTCGCCGCCCCGCGCGTACAGGCGGGAGACGAGGGCGTCGGTGAGGCCGGCCGCCCCGCCCGCCGGCACCGGGAACCCCTCGTCCTGGCCGAGCATGCACATCAGCCATCCGAAGCCGCCGCCGAGGGCGGACTCCGGGCCGAGGTCGGCGTGCAGGGCGTTCCCCGTGACGAGGAGCCGTCCGCCCTCGCCCGCGAAGTGCTCCTCGCCGAAGCGGCGGGCGGGAAGCAGCATGGTCCGCAGCAGCCGGAGGACGTCCCTCGGCCCGTGCCCGGTCACGAGTCCGAGGCCGTTCCGGACCGGCGGGAAGGGGGTGAACAGGGCGCCGACGAGGTCGTCGCGGTATTCGCTCCACCAGTGGTGGAGGCTTTCCCAGGCGGCGCCGTCGCCCGGCGCGAACGCCTCCAGCGAGGCGGCTGTGCGGTCGAGGTCCCGGCTGAGGAGGGCGCCCCTGCCGTCGGGCAGCGGGTGGGCCACGACGTACGGCGCGTGGCGCCAGCGCAGGCCGTGGCGGTCGAGCCCGAGGCTCCGCACGACGGGGGAGGCCGCCGCGAGCGGGTAGAAGGCGCTGAACAGGTCGTGGACGTAGTCGGGGTGGACGCCCCGGTCGCTCCGTACCGCGCCGCCGGGCACCTCCCGGGCCTCCAGGACGACGACGTGCCAGCCGGCGTCCGCGAGGATGTTGGCCGCCACCAGTCCGTTGGGGCCGGCGCCGACGACCACCGCGTCCGACGCCGTCATGACCGGTCCCGGGCGCCGTTCCCGTCACCGGGGCCCGGGGACGGGTGAGCGTCGTCGGAGCCCGAGGAAGGATGCTCGTCGCCAGGCGCCGGGGACGGACGACCGTCGCCGGAGGCGCCCGCGCGCGGCCGGCCCCGGGCGGAGGCGGTGGCCTCTTCCAACCGGGCCAGCAGGTGCCGGTGCCGCCAGCGCAGGACCAGGTCGGCTCCCGAGTTGTGCCAGCGGGCCGCCGGGCCCCTGAGCGGGTGCTCGTCGACGAGGACCAGGGTGTGGCTGCCCCAGGGCTCGACGAGGAAGGAGATCCGGGCGGAGCCGAGGTGTGTGACCGCCTCCAGCTCGAGCCGGCGGATCGGCTCGCACCGCCGCGAGATCGTCCGCCCGTGGTATGTCCACGGTCCCAGCTTCAGGGTGTAGCCGAGCTCGGCGTCCACGGCGGGCCAGTGGTCGTCCCGCTCCCAAGAATCGTGGGCGCCGACCACCCAGCGCGCGTACCGCTCCCCGTCGCTGAGCACCTCCCAGACTTCCTCGGGCGTCGCTTCCAGGACCCGGTTCCACTGCGCCACATTCCTCAACTCCTTCGGTGGTGCGGGGACGAGCGCCCCCTGGACGGCAGGTGCCGCGTCGCGGTCCGGACGGCGGCCGCCGAGGCCAGCGCGGCCGTGCATCCGGCGACGCGCCGCACGGCCGTACGGGCTCCCGCATGCCGTCCTCCGGCGACCGAGGCGGTCGCGTCCGACGGCTCGTACAGGACGCCCCGTGTGATCGGGGCCGTGCCGGGCGCGTCCAGGTAGACGCGCCCGGTGCGCCACCGGACCAGGCTCCGTACGGTCTCGGGGGCGAGGGCGTGGGCCCAGGGCAGGAGCCGGGATCCGGGCCCTACGTGGACACGGCGGCGCGGCCGGGCCGCGGCGCGCACCACGGCCCGGGCGACCCGCTGCGGAGTGGCGACGGCGGGCAGCGAGCGGAGGCGACGTCCCGTGTGGTTGGCCGCGTGCCGGAAGAACGGCGTGTCGACGCCCGCGGGCAGGATCGTGCACACCGCGACGGCGGTGTCGCCGCTGAGACGCAACTCCTGCCGCAGCACCTCGTCGAGCGTCGCCAGCGCGGCCTTGGACGCGGCGTACGCGCCCATGTACGGCGCCACCACGGCGCCGCCGAGCACCGAGGACACGTCGATCAGGGTCCCGCCGCCCTGTCGGCGCATCACCGGCAGGGCGGCGCGGGCGCCGTGGAAGGCACCCAGCACGTTGGTCTCCCACAGCCGGCGCACATCGGCCGGCGGCACCCGGTCGAGACGTCCCAGGACGCCCACCCCGGCGGCGTTCACCCAGACGTCGATCCGGCCGAACCGGTCCACCGCGGTCCGCGCGACGCGCTCCGTCGCGGCGAAGTCCGTGACGTCGGCGGTGACGGCCACGGCCTCGGCCCGGGGATGCGCCTCCGCGCACCGGGCGGCCACCTGGGCGAGGACGTCGGCGCTGCGGGCGGTCAGGACGAGCCGGGCGCCGCGCGCGGCGAAGGCGGCCGCCGCGGCCCGCCCGATGCCGCTCGACGCGCCCGTGACCACGACGACGGTCCCGGGTCCGGGCTCACGCGTATGTCGGTTCACGGTGGGCGTGTCACCGACATGGGCCGATTCATGCGGCGCTCCCGGACGGTGTTCCCGGATCCGGGAACACCTCACGTGGTTCCTTGTGCACCGTCCGCGACCGCCCGGGCGCCCTCTCCTCCGCCCTGGCGTGTTCCCCAGGGCCGGTCGGCCTGCCGGCACCGGGCGGTTCGCGGGGGGCGGCGGCCCGTGGAGTCAGGACACGGAGACGGGCAGGCACACCACGAGCACGCACAGCTCCGACGGGGAGGTCGAGGCCGGCGGCGTGTCCGGCTGGGTGGCCGGTACCTGGCTCGGGGAGCCGGTGGCATCCGTGGGGGCGGGGGGCTGCGCCGGTGTGTCCGTCGTCCCGGTCGTGCCCGTGCGGGCGGGGGGCGAGGCCGGCGCCGGGGCCGAGGAAGCCGGTGAGGTGTTCCGCGGCTCGGGGGCCGACGGCTCCGTCCGGTGGACGGGGGCGGCGGCATGCGCCCGGGAGACCGGCGGCGTCGTACGGAGGGAGGTCGTGGCGTACTGCCGACGCGACCGGTCGGGCACGGACGACTCGGCCGGCGGCGCGGACGGGACGACCGAGGCGCGGTGGGCGTCGGGCCGTACGGAAGGGGGAGGTGTCGCCTGCTCCGCCCGCTCGTCGACGGCGCCCGCTCCCGGGTCCTGCGGCGCCGTGGCCGCCTGGGCCCGGTCGCCGGACTGCCGGTCCATCCCGCTCACGGCCAGGCCGCCGCCGACGAGCGCGACGGCGGTCGCCACCACGGCCCGGCGCTGGTTCTTCCTCCAGCGGGCGCGCTGGCGGCGCCGTGCCGCCCGTCCCTCCGCCGACGTCGACGCGCCCATGAGCTCCGCCGGCGCGTCGCTTCCGGAGGCTCCTTCCGGGGCGGCGCCTTCCAGGACCGCGCCGACGGGGATCTCGTCGAGGAGCCGAACGTCACCGTCGTGCCATGTGCCCGAGGGAAGGGTGCCCGACGCGGACGCCGCACCCGTCGTCGTTGTGGCCACCGGGGCGGGGACGATGCGACCGCCGGTGGTGGTCGGAGCGATGTCCGGGGCGTAGGCGCCGCAGCCAGGGCACACCAGGGCGCCGTTGAGATGTCGGCGGCACGACGAGCAGTAGTCCATCTCCGTCTTTCGGGGTCGACGTGCCTGCCGCGGGCCCGGGGGACCTACGACACGGTCACGTTTGCAAACGGATTCGAGCGGTCTGCAACGCTAACCAAGCTTTCGAAAGACTGTGCGCAGCCTGTGTGATGCTCCTGTGCAGGATCCCGGGCACCTCGGTCCCGCCTCGACTTGCCCACGAGCGGGTGAGGGGTCGACCACGCGTGCGGACACCGCGTCACGATGCGGCTCTCCGGCCTCCGACCAGCTGAGGCCCTGCCGAAAGGCCCTCCGGTGAACCGTCGTCGTACCTTCGCGGCAGCTGCGAGTACGGCTTCTTCGGCGCCCCCCACCGCCCCGTTCCGGGGCGTTACCACGGGCCCCTCGTCGCCACCGATCGCCACTGAACGCCGTCGACCGCCACTGAACGCCACGACCGACCACGAGGACGCTTTCCGCCCGGGACGAGGACCGCCTTCCTCCCGGGCGGAACCCGTGATCGAACAGCGGCGAGGGGTTAAGGGCGCCCAACCAGGTCAGACGCACGGGCGAAAGGAGTCCCCTTCCAGCGGTTCAGGAGGACGCGATGAGCAATCCCCAGCAACCCGCACAGCGGCGGAGCGGCAAGGGAGCGGGCACGCCGGAGGAAGCCGCGGCCCTCAAGGCGCGGCAGAAGCCGGGAGGCGCGGAGAAGTCCTCGGGGCGCGCCCACGGCACCGACAAGGGAGACCGGGGCGGCGGCGAAGGAGGGGGCACCCCGCCCGATCAGAAGGGCACGGGTGCTTGATCGACGACCCTGACGGCAAGGCCTGCCCCGTCACCCCGCCCCTCGGCGGCCGGGCGGGGCAGAGCTCCGCGGGATCCGCGCTCCGGCCCCGGCGGCCGGTCACCGTGGGCGCTGGTGCTCCGGAACCGTCGCCGCGGGTGCGGAGACCCCGTCGGTACGGGGGACGGCGAGCGTCGCCGGGTGCGCGGTGTGCGTGTCGAGGACGGCGAGCGCCTGGGCGTCGTCGCGGTCGATCAGCCAGTGGAGGGTGGGGCCTTCGAGAAGGTCGGGGCCGTGGCGGGCGAGGAAGGCGAGCGCCCGGAGCACGATCCGTTCGATCACGCCGTGCAGCAGCTCCCGCTTGGAGCGGAAGCGGTGGTGGAACGCCCCGAGGGGACACCCGCCTCGGCGACGACGGCCCGGGGGTGGCCTCGGCGACGCCGTCACGGATCATCACGCGGATCGCGGCCTCGACGAGTTGTTCGCGGCGCCCGTCGGCCGAGTGGCGGGCCCTGCGGTCTCCCTGGGGCGGGGCCGGGCGGTGGATCCGGCAAGCGGGTCGCGGCGACGAGACCGGGAGGGGGGCCGGGTGGTGGGTCTGGCCGGTGCGGGTGAGTGGCTGGCGTGCGCGGGTGGCCGACGTACGCGGGTGGCCGACATACGCGGGTGGCCGACGGTCACAGGAAGGCGTGGCCCTCGCCCCGGTAGGTCGGGACGACGTCGACGATCCGATCGCCCTCGACCAGGTGCAGCTCGTTCACCCGCTCGCACAGTTCACCCGCTTTGGCGTGCCGGAACCACACGCGGTCGCCCAGCCGCAGGGCATCGGCCGCCCGGCCGGTGAGAGGGGTCTGGACCTCGCCCGCGCCTTCGCGGGGCAGCAGCCGCAGCCCCGTCGGCCGGACCGGCAGGGGCAGCCGGTCCGCACCCGCGGGTCCGGAGGCGGTCCAGCCGCCGCCGAGGACGGTCACGTGGCGGACGCCGGGCCTGCGGACGACGGGCAGCACGAAGTGGGCGGCGGGCGACGGCCGGAAACGCCGGTAGTGGTCGAAGAGGCCGGGGGCGTACAGGCCGGACCCGGCCCCGAGTTCGGTCACGGCCGGTTCGGCGGAGGTGGTCTCCAGGCTGCCCGTTCCGCCGCCGTTGACGAACTCCAGGGGTGCCAGGGCCCGTACGGCTCCGACGGCGGCGGCGCGGCGCTCGCGCAGTTCGCGCGTGGAGACGCGCTGCACGAGCCGGACGGCCGCGCGGGCCAGGGCGGGACCGGGCTGGTCGTCGCCGACGCCGGCGATCTGCCCCTCGTACGCCATGAGGCCGACGAGCCGGAACCGTGGCCGGGCGAGCACGGCGAGGGCGAGGTCACGGGTCTGTTCGGGCGAGTGCAGGGGCGAGCGGCGCATGCCGAGGTGAAGGCGTCCGCCGGCCAGGCGGAGGGAGGCGTCGAGGTCGAGGCAGACGCGCAGGGGCGGGCCGTCCGGACCGACGACGGAGGCGATGAGGTCCAGGTGTTCCACGGAGTCGACCATCAGGGTGACGCGCTCCGCGAGCCGCCGGTCGCCCGCCAGGTGCCGCAGGGCGGGGGCGTCGGTCGTCGGGTAGCCGACCAGGACGTCCTCGTGTTCCGCCGCGAGCCACAGGGCCTCGGGGAGGGTGAAGGCCAGGACGCCGGAGAAGCCGGGCAGGCGCAGGACGTCGCCGATCAGGCGACGGCAGCGCAGCGATTTGCTGGCCAGGCGGATCGGCTTGCCGCCGGCCCTGCGCACCATCTGGGCGGCGTTGGCGCGCAGGGCCCCGAGATCGGCGACGGCGAACGGCGGCTGGAGGTCGGCGGTGGCGCGTTGCAGCTCGGGGAAGCTCGCGGGTCGCGGCGCCGGGTTCGCGCTCCGGTCCGTGGGGTGCGTGGTTTCCGTGGCGGGGGTGGAACGTCCCATGGGGTGCGGGCCTTTCTCGGGGCCGGGACCGGGACCGAAGCCGGCTCGGGTGGCGCCCACCTTCTCTTGGACGGTTGTCCGGGTCAAGCGTCCTGAAGGCTTGACTTGGGCGACCCGCCGAGTTCAGGCTTCCGGGGACCGCGACCCCGGCCGCGTGCCGTCGAGCGCGCCGACGAGCACCATCGGCCCCTGCTCGTCGATCCGTCGATCCGTCGATCCGCCGATCCGTCGGCCCGATCAATCCCGTCGAGAGGACTTCCCGCATGACCGAGGTGTGGCGCAACTGGTCCGGCAGCGAGCGGGCCCGCCCCGTTCGCGTCCTGCGGCCGACGCGTACGGAGGAGGTGGCCGCCTCCGTCGCGGAGGCGGCACGGGACGGGCTGAGGGTCAAGGCGGTCGGCTCCGGGCACTCGTTCAGCGGCGTCGCCGTGGCGCCCGGCGTCCAGGTGCGGCTGGACCGCCTGGCCGGTCTGAACTCCGTGGACAGGGAGAGCGGGCTGGTCACGGTGGGGGCCGGGATGCCGCTGTGGCGGCTCGGTCCGCTGCTCGCCTCCCACGGACTGGCCCTGGAGATCATGGGCGACATCGACCGGCAGACCGTCTCGGGTGCCGTCTCGACCGGGACGCACGGCTCGGGGCTGCGCTTCGGCGGCATCGCCACCCAGGTCAGGGCGCTGCAACTGGTCCTGGCCGACGGCTCGGTCGTCCGCTGCTCCGCCGACGAGCGACCCGAGCTGTTCCGGGCCGCGCGGGTCGGCATCGGGGCGCTCGGCGTGGTCACCGAGGTCACGCTCCAGTGCGTCGACCAGTTCGCCCTGCACGCCCGGGACACCGCGATGCCGGTCGCCGAGGTCCTGGACCGGGTCGACGAACTCACGGAGGACAACGACCACTTCGAGTTCTTCTGGTTCCCGCACAGCGAGACCGCGCTGACCCGGCGCTTCCGCCGGCTGCCGGCGGACGCCCCGCTGAAGCCGATCGGCGCCCTGACCCGCCGTGTCGACGAGACGGTCAGCGGTCTCGGCTTCGAGGGCCTGTGCCGGCTCGGCACGGCGGTCCCGGCCCTGGTGCCGCCGATCGCCCGGTTCGCGGCGCGGGCGATGTCCGCGCGCGAGTGGACGGACCTGTCCCCCAGGGTCTTCGCCTCGCCGCGTGACGTCCGCTTCCACGAGGGCGAGTTCGCCGTCCCCCGCGAGCACGCCGTCGACGCGCTCCGGGAGATCAAGCGGTGGATCGACACCACCGGGGAGCGGGTGTCCTTTCCGCTGGAGGTGCGGTTCTCGGCCGCCGACGACATCTGGCTGTCCACCGCGCAGGGGCGGGAGAGCTGTTACATCGCCTTCCACCAGTACCACCGGATGCCGTACCGCCGTTACTTCGAGGCGTGCGAGGACATCCTCGGCTCCTACGGCGGCCGTCCGCACTGGGGCAAGATGCACACGCTCGACGCCGACGCCCTCCGTCCCCGCTACGAACGCTTCGACGACTTCGTCGCCCTGCGCGACGGCCTCGACCCGACCGGGGTCTTCGCCAACCCCTATCTCGACCGTGTCCTGGGGCTCGCCCCCGAGGCCGTACCCGTCCGCGACCGCGTCGGGCTCCCTGCCTGACCGCCGCCGCGCGTCGGCTCCGCCGGCCACCAGACCGCGGGGCCGATGTCCCGGACGAGGGCCGGAACCAGGAGCGACCGGACCACGAGGGTGTCGAGCAGGACGCCGAAGGCCACGATGAAGGCGATCTGGACAAGGAACGCCAGCGGGATGACGCCCAGCGCGGCGAACGTGGCGGCGAGGACGACTCCGGCCGAGGTGATGACCCCGCCCGTGGCGACCAGGCCGCGGCGCACGCCCTCCCGCGTGCCGTGCAGCACCGTCTCCTCGCGCACCCGCGACATGAGGAAGATGTTGTAGTCGACGCCGAGGGCGACCAGGAAGACGAATCCGTACAGGGGGACGGCCGGGTCGGTCCCGGTGAAGCCGAGGACGTGCTCGAACACGAGGGCGGAGACCCCCAGCGTGGCCAGGAAGTTGAGCCCGACCGTCGCCACCAGCAGGACGGGCAGCAGCAAGGAGCGCAGCAGGCCGACGAGGATCACCAGGATGATCGCCAGCACGACGGGGACGATGAGCGCCCTGTCCCGTTCGGCGGTGACCTGGGTGTCGTACCGCTGGGCGGTGTAGCCGCCGACGAGGGCGTCGCCCTCCGGTACGGCGCGCAGGGTGGCGCGGAGGCGCCCGACGGTGTCCTTGGCGGCGTCGGAGTCCGCGGCGTCCGCGAGGGTGACGTCGATCCGGACGCGGCCGTCCGCGACGAGCGGCCGTGCGGTGCCGGGGGCGGCGAAGAGGACGGCGGAGTCGACTCCGTCGACGGCCTGGGCGGCGGCGCGCACCTCCTCGGCGGCCGCCTCGTCGGCGATGACGACGGCGGGGTTGCCCGCGCCGCCGGGGAAGTGCTCGCCCAGTCGCTCCTGGGCGGCGACGGACGGGGCGTCCTTGACGAAGATCTCGTCGAGCGGGACGCCCTTCGAGTCGAGCGCGGGAGAGAAGGCGGCGCAGACGAGGAGGGCGGTGAGGGTGGTGGCCCAGACCTTGCGCGGGGCTCTGTCGACGAGGGCCGCCACCTTGCGCCAGACGGGGTGCGCGTCGTCCCCGGCGGCCGCCTTGGGGCGGGCCGGCCAGTACGCGGCCCGCCCGAGGAGGACCAGGGCGGCGGGGAGGAACGTCACCGCGCTGAGGAAGGCACAGGCGATGCCGATGGCGCCGACGGGGCCGAGCGCCCGGTTGTTGGTGAGGTCGCTGAGCAGCAGGGCGAGCAGACCGAGCGCGACCGTGGCGGCGCTGGCCGCGATCGGGCCGAGGGACTGCTTCAGGGCGGCACGCATGGCCGGCGCCCTGGCCCCGGCGCGGGCGCCGAGTTCTTCCCGGTAGCGGGCGGCCAGCAGGAGGGCGTAGTCCGTCGCGGCGCCGATGACGAGGATGGACAGGATGCCCTGCACCTGGCCGTCGACCCGTACGACGCCCCGGTCGGCCAGGACGTAGACGACGGCACAGGCCAGGGCGAGGGCGAAGACGGCCCCGACGATGATCAGCAGTGGCAGCAGGACGCTCCGGTAGACCAGGAGCAGGATCACCAGGACGGTCACCAGGGCGACGACGAGGAGAAGACCGTCGATGCCGGCGAAGGCGTCGCCCAGATCCGCCTGCGTGGCGGCGGGGCCGGCCAGCCACGTCTCGGTCCCCGGCACGGCGGACGCCGCCGCGTCGACCTTCTCCAGCACGGCGGGCAGCTCGTCACCGAGGTCGGGGCGGAGCTGGACGACGCCGCGCAGGGCCTCGCCGTCCTCGGACGGGAACGCCGGGGAGGGCGCGCCGACCACTCCTTCCGTGCCTCCGAGCGCCGTCAGGGCCTCCGTGGCGGCCGCCCGGGCCGACGGGGCGAGACGCCCCCCGCCCTCCGCCGTCCAGACGACCAGGACCGGCAGGGTCTCCTCCTGGCGGAACGCCTCCTGCTGCCGCAGGACCAGGGTGGACTCCGCGGTGCGGGGCAGGAAGGCCGCCTGGTCGTTGGTCGACACTTCGCCGAGCTTGCCGGCGTAGGGGCCGAGCCCTCCCCCGACGGCGAGCCAGAGGACGAGCACCAGCAGCGGCAGCAGTCTGCTCGCCCACCGCAGGAATGCGGACATGAGGACTCCCCGAGGGTATCTCGACGGTTGATTATCTCAATGATCGAGATAGATTGAAGCACGGACCGGTTCGGACATCGCCGGGGGGACGTACGGGCACGGCGCCCCGGTCGACCACCATGTCTTCCGTACGCCGGTACGGATCGGATGCGGCTCCGGGAAACCCGCGCCCGCCGCCCCGGTGTCCCCTGTATGGCGGCACGGGAGCGGCGCCGGCCGGGTGAACCGCGCCGGGCGGGGTCAGCCGCGGGGAGCGCGCAGCTCGCCGAGTTCCTCGTTCAGGGCGTCCAGATACCGCAGGACGACCGCGAGCTCGTCCTGCGTGAACCGGTCGCGCGCACGATCCGCCGCCTGCGCGAGCGGCAGGAAATGAGCCCGCGCCGCCGCTCGGGCTCCCGGGACGTAGTGGATGCGCACCACGCGCCGGTCGTCGTCGGCCCTGCTGCGACGGATGTGCCCGGCCTTCTCGAGACGGTCGAGGCAGGCGGTCACCGCACCGGAGGTCAGGCCGAGATGCTCCCTCAGCAGTCCGGGAGTGGCCGTGTCGGGGTGGTCGAGGACGAACGAGAGCGCGTGGACGTCGGTGGGGTGCACGTTCTCGGTGGAGGCGAAGTCGTGGACCAGACGGTTCATCTCACCGAGGGTCCGGCGCAGGGCGACCGCGAACTTCCGCGGATCGGCCCCGCTCCCGTCGTCCGCCACGATCGCCCCCACATGCCCGTCATCCACACGGCCAGCCTATGCGGACGCCGGGGGGAACACGGAATCGGCCGTCCTCCGGCCGGTCGCCCGCGGCGTGTGCGAGCCGAACGGGCCCGCCGGTCACCCACGGCGCGCCGGAACGGGCCCGGGGCCTCAGGCCCGCTCCGGCGCGCCGCCGGCCGAGCCGGTGGCGGAACGGTCGAGCGTCGCCGCCTCGATGCGGCCGCCGGGGCCGAGCAGACCGGTCTGGTCGAACGTGGACTCGCTCATGAGACGCGGCAGTTCCCGCCGTGACAGCAGGTCGACAGCGAGGGGGAAGAGCGGGCGCGCCACCTGGGCGAGCCTGAGCCACGGCGGCGCGTAGACGGAAGGAGAGCGGCGGTCGACCCCGTGGGCGAGCCAGGCCGAGACCCGGTCCACCGGGTACACCCGGCGGGCGGGGGCGGGCATGTGTCCCCGCAGCTCCCGGAGGACCGTGTGGCGGTCGGCGTCGCGGATCATGTCGGTGTCGGTCCAGTGCAGGTAGGCCACGCCCACGGCGACGCCCGTGTGGCCCACTTCGGCGCGGAGGGAGCGCGCGAAGGCCTCGGCTCCCGCCTTGGACGCGCAGTAGGCGCTCATCATGGGGGCCGCGCCGAAGGCCGCCGTCGAGGCGATCTGGAGGAAGTAACCGCGCGTGGCGCGCAGCCCGGGAAGGAAGGAACGCGCGGTGATCGCGCTCCCGACGAGGTTGACCTCGACGACACGGCGCCAGGTCTCCGGGTCGGAGCTCTCGAACGGGCCGCCCTCGGCCACGCCGGCGTTGGCGATGACCACCGACGGGGCTCCGAGGTGCCGGGCCACGTCGTCCGAGGCCCGGCGCATGGCGGCGTCGTCGGTGACGTCGACCTCGACGACGTGGCTCTCCGCGGGGAGGGTCGTGGCGACCGCCTCCAGTGTGGCGGCCTCGCGGCCGAGCAGGGCCACGCTCATCCCCCGTTCGGCGAGCCGGTGGGCCAGGCCGGTACCCAGTCCCCGGGCGGCTCCCGTGACGACTGCGGTACGCCCTCGCAGATCCGGTGCATGGTTCATGACGGCCTCCGTGGAAGGGGTGGACGCGGCGCGCCCGGCCCTTCGAGGGGGTGGTCGACCGGTGCGCCCGGACGGGCGGGCGACGGGGATACGTCCGCTCCACGGCGCCTGCCGCCCTACGGGCGCGTCCGTTTCGCGGCGTTTGCCGCCCTCCAGGTACTTCCCTTCGTGACGGTGTTCGGATGCGCGGGATCGCCTTCGTCCGGTGCCGGCGATCACCCGTCGTTCACGGCGTGTCCCGCCGCCTGTCCTCCGTCTCGGCGGTCCGGGCGATGTTCCTGGCCATGCCGCCGAAGACCACGGCGTGGAACGGGGCCACGCTCCACCAGTACGCCTGCCCCGCGAGGCCCCTGGGGTGGAAGAGCGCCCTCTGCCGGTACGACGTCCGGCCCCGTTCGTCCCGGTCGACGGCCATCTCCAGCCACGCGAGCCCCGGCAGGCGCATCTCCGCGCGGAGGCGCAGCAGGCGTCCGCGGTCGATCTCCTCGACGCGCCAGAAGTCCAGCGCGTCACCGACCCGGAGACGCGCCGCGTCCCGGCGTCCCCGGCGCAGCCCCACTCCCCCGACGAGCCGGTCCGCCCATCCCCGGACGGCCCAGGCGAGCGGGAAGGAGTACCAGCCGTTCTCCCCGCCCACCCCCTCGATGACCCGCCACAGCGACTCCGGGCTGGAGTCGACGGTGCGCGACCGTTCGTCGGTGTAGAGGCTGCCGCCCGCCCAGTCCGGGTCGGTCGGCAGCGGGTCGCTCGGCGCCCCGGGCGGCGAGGCGGAGGACCAGCGGGTGGTGACCCGGGCGTCGCGCACGCGGCGGAGGGCCAGCCGGAGGGACTCCTCGAAGGGGACGGGCGCCCCGGGGCCGTCCGGGACGTACCGCGTGATGTCGTTCTCGGTGCGCACCACCTCGTGCCGGAGCGATTCGGTGAGGGGCCGGGCCAGGGAGGCGGGGACGGGGGTGACGAGACCGATCCACTGGCTGGACAGCCGGGGCGTGAGGACCGGTACGGGGACGATCAGGCGTCTGCGGAGCCCGGCGACCTTCGCGTACCGCTCCATCATCTCCCGGTACGTGAGCACGTCGGGGCCGCCGACGTCGAAGGTCCGGTTGACGTCCGGGGGCATGCCGGCGCTCCCCACCAGGTACCGCAGCACGTCGCGGACCGCGATGGGCTGGACCCGGCTGTCGACCCAGCTGGGCGTGACCATGACCGGCAGTCGTTCGGTCAGGTACCGGAGCATCTCGAAGGAGGCCGATCCGGAGCCGATGACGACGGCGGCCCGCAGGACGGTGGTGGGGACGCCCGAGTCGAGGAGGATGCGGCCCACCTCGGTGCGGGAGCGCAGGTGGGGCGAGAGCTCCTCCTCCGGCACTCCGCGCGGGGCCAGTCCGCCCAGGTAGACGATGCGCCGCACCCCGGCGGTGCGGGCTTCGGCGGCGAAGGTGCGGGCGGCGAGCCGGTCGGTGTCCTCGAAGTCCGCCGTCGAACTCATGGAGTGGACGAGGTAGTAGGCGACGTCGACGCCGGCGAGGGCCTCGCGGAGGCTCGCGGCGTCGGTGACGTCCCCGCGCGCGGTCTCCACTCGGTCGGTCCAGGGGAAGTCGCGGAGCTTGTCCGGGTGGCGGGCGAGACAGCGCACCCGGTGGCCGCTGTCGAGCAGCTCCGGCACGAGGCGGCCCCCGATGTAGCCGCTCGCGCCGGTGACCAGGCAGCGGGCGCCTTCGGACGGGGTGGGAGTGTCCATGCGCTGATCCGTTTCACCGTTGGCCGTGGCGTACACGCCCTGCACCGTTTCTTCGTCGCCTTGGGGGCACGCGGATGCGGGACCCGCCCTGCCCCTCGGTTCGCCGACGGGGCGAGCGTGCCTTCCTGAGGTCGACGGAGCGAGCACGCCTTCCGGAAGCCACGGGGCGTGCGCGCCTTCCGGAAGCCGTCGAGGCAAGCGCTCCTGATAACCCTGCGCGCCGCCAGACCCCCCTGTCGCATCGTTTGCGCGTCGCAAGGTGGACGAGACGTCCGATGCGGCTCACGGGATCAGGACGGGCGCCGTGGCACGGCGTCTGGGCGTCTCCCCCACCACGGCGCGGTCCCGGGACCAGCGGTACGGCATCGGCCCCGCCGTGCGCGCAGAGGGACGGCGTCGGCGGTAGCCCCGCAGGGGGGTGCCGACGAGGATGTCCGGCGCGGCCGTGCCCGCCGAGGCGCTGGACGCGGCGGTGCGGCGGTCCGGGCCGGCTGCCGTCGCTCTGGTCACAGGCGAGGTCCACGGTGGACCACTCCCCGGCCCGGCACGTCGCGGCCACGGGCTTCGGGGGGCGGGGACCACGCACCGCGCCCCTCGTCCTTCTCGCGGGCCCGGCCGGCTCGGCCGGACGCCCGCTCCGGGGACGGTGCGCCCCACCGGACTGCGCGAGGCGATCGGCGTGGTAGCCGGGCTGTGCGGAGGGTCGGCCGGGGACGGCGCGGGCTGACCCGGCCTCCTCGGGCGGGAGGAGGGCCCGCTCCGGCCGGACGGGCCGGTCAGCCGTCGGCCGCGGCGAGGGCGAGGCTGTGGCGCATGCGCTGAAGGCCGCGCCGCGCGTGGCTCTTGACCGTGCCCAGGGGCATGCCGGTGCGGTCGGCGATCTGCGTCTGGGTCAGATCGGCGAAGTAGGCGAGTTCCAGGACGTCGCGCTGGACGCGGGGCAGCCTGGCCAGTTCTTCGGTGACGACCATCCGGTCGAGGACCCGGTCGGGCGACCGCTCGGCCGTCCGGGCCTCGTGCTCCAGGGCGGCGCCGAGGGTCGCCGCGAGCTCGGTGCGGCGGGTGCGGGCGGTCAGCGCGTCGGCGATCTTCCGGCGGGTGATGCCGGTGAGCCAGGCCGGCAGGGTGCCGCGCTCGGGGCGGAAGCCGGCCCGCCCGCGCCACGCGGCGACGAACACCTGCTGGGTGACGTCCTCGGCCTCGCGGGGATCCCCCAGCGCCCGTGCCGCCAGGGTGTGGACCAGGCGGCCCCAGCGCCGGTACGCCGCGGCCAGGCAGCGCTCGTCACCGCGGACCAGACCGCGGGCGATCCGGTCGTCGCCGTCTTCGAGCGGCGCGTGGCCGGAGTACGGCTCCGTGGAGCCGCCGCCGAGGTCGCTGGTGATCCGGTGTGCGGTCATGGCGCTTCCTCCTGCGGGTGGCGGCACGGGCGCCCGCCGGGGCGTGCCGTGGTGAGAGCGGCGTCGGGATCCCATCGGCCCCGTACACCCTCACGTTCCGACCGACAGGCCCCTCCGCACAACTCGCATCGTTTCCGCATCGAAACCGATGACGCGCGCCCGGTGCGGGGCGAGGGCCCCGGTCAGACCGTGCCCCGGGCCTGCCGGAAGCGCGTCAGGCCCTCGGAGAGCTCGACCACCGGGTCCGGGTAGTCGAAGACCGCCCGGTCGGGTCCGGTGAGCCGCCAGGGTTCGTGGACGGCCGGTCCGTCGAGGTCGGCGAGCTCCGGAACCCAGCGGCGGACGTAGCTGCCGTCGGGGTCGTACCGTCTGGCCTGCCGCACCGGGTTGAGGACGCGCTGCGGCCTGGTGTCCGTGCCCGTGCCCGCCACCCACTGCCAGTTGAGCTGGTTGTTCGCCACGTCACCGTCCACCAGCAGGGCGAGGAAGTGACGCGCCCCCTCCCTCCAGTCGATGTAGAGCGTCTTCGTCAGGAAGGAGGCGGTGATCAACCGGCCGCGGTTGTGCATCCATCCCTCGTGGGCGAGCTGCCGCATGGCGGCGTCGACGACGGGATAGCCGGTCCGTCCCTCCCGCCAGGCGGCGAGGTCCTCCTCGGCGTCGGCGCCCCGCCTCCAACGGTCCTGACGCGGGCGGTAGTCCGCGGCCGCCGCCTCGGGCCGGGCGGCCAGGACCTGGTGGTGGAAGTCGCGCCAGCACACCTGCCGCACGAAGGCGTCGGCACCCGCGCCGCCCCGCCTCCTCGCCCTGTGCACCGCCTCGGCCGCGGAGACGGCGCCGAAGTGGAGATGGGGCGAGAGGCGGGACGTGACGTCACCCGCCAGGTCGTCGTGGCGCTCCTCGTACGTGTCGGCCTGGTCCGCCAGCCACGAACCGAGCAGCTTGCGCCCCTCGCTCTCCCCTCCCGCGGCGAGGCCCGGCGACACACCGGCGACCGCGGAACGCCGCGGGACGCGCTCGGACCGCACCTCCGAGGGGACGCGCAGCGCCCGGGGGACGGGCAGCGGCGTCCGCAGCGGCTCGGCGGTCCAGCGCTTGTAGTAGGGCGTGAACACGGCGAAGTGATCCCGTCCCTGGGGAAGGACGTCACCGGGTGGAACGACGGTGACGACGCCGTCGTGCACGTACAGCCGACAGCCGTCCTCCTCCAGCGCCCCGCGCAGTCGCGCCTCCCGTGCCCTGGCGAACGCCGTCACACCGGCGGCCATGTGTACCTCGTCGGCGTCCGTCTGCCGCACCAGGGCCCGTACCTCGGACACCGTGTCGCCCTCCCGCACCACGAGGCGACCGCCACGGTCCCGCAGTCCCCGGTCCAGGTCCGCGAGGCAGTCGGCGAGGAAGGCCAGCCGATTGGGGGCCGCGAACCCCGCGCGGTCCACGGCCGGGTCGCGGACGAACAGCGGGACCACTTCCTGTGCCCCTTCGACCGCGGCCCTGAGGGGCGGATGATCGTGAACCCTGAGGTCAGAGGTGTACAGAACGACGGAGACGGTCATCGCGCCCTCCCTGTTCGGCCGCCGACCGCGGGCGCGCCGCGCCGGCGTACTGGTTTTCCCACTCCTGTATCCGCGGTTCCCCCGGGCCTCGGGCGACGGATGCACTCGGGCGCGGCCCGACCGGGCGGAGGACGCCGGGACGGAGGACGCCGAGCCGAGGGGAGCTGGGGCCGAGGGGAGCTGGGGCGGCAGGCCGTACTCTTCCGGCGAAGAGCGAACGGGCCCGCTCTCGCATGCGAGAGCGGGCCCGTCGCCGCGTCCCCGTGCGCGGGCAGGGGACGCGCGGGTCTTGCCCGGTGTTACCCGTTGCCGGGCATGGCCTCAGGTCAGTGGGCGTTGAGGTACTCGAACTCCGCGCCCTCTTCCCAGCCCTTCTCCGAGCACGAGGCGGTGAAGATCGTTCCGTACACGGACGGCACGCCGGCCACCGCACAGTGCGAGGCGAAGGCGGAGCCGCCCTCGGAGAACCTTCCGATCCCGACGCCGTCGTGGGCGAGCGCGGCACCGGCACCGCCGAACAGGATTCCCACGGCCAGGACAGACGCGGCCAGAGAACGCATAGCTACTCCTCATGAGTTCCGAGTGACGTGGCAAAAGTGCCCGTCGCGCGGTCAAACGCCCCCGGGGAGCGACGGGACACCACGTCTCACTCCAATGCCGGACAGCGGATCACGGCGACACGGACCTGCAGAAACGATGCTTTCCAAGGGCCCGTTGAGATCGTCCCCGTCTCCTGCGGGCCGGCGCCCGTCACCCGTGTGCCACGGAGGACCTCCGAGTCGCCTCGAGTCAGGGCGGAGGCCCCCTCCCCCGACCCTCCCGCGCTTCACCGCCCCGCCCCCCGACCGGCGCTGTTAACCTGTGGTGGACGTAGACCGTGTATCGAGGAGTCGCAGACGTGGCGGGTGAAGACGACATCTCCGGGTGAGATCCGGATCTGACGGCCACCGGCCGGCGCTCAGGAGCGCCGCCGAGGTGGTCCGTCTCGTCGTACCCCTTTCCCCGTCTGCCCAGGGCAGAGGACCACGCTCTGCCCTCAGTACTTCCGAGGTCCCTCCATGTCCGACGCCGCCATCGTCTGCTCGAACCTCTCCTTCGCCTGGCCCGACGACACCCCCGTCTTCGAGAACCTGTCCTTCAGCGTGCCCTCCGGCCGTACGGGCCTGGTCGCGCCGAACGGCTCCGGCAAGTCCACCCTGCTCAAGCTGATCGCGGGTGAACTCGCGCCGGCCACCGGCACGGTGTCCGTCGACGGCACCCTCGGCCACCTCCCGCAGAGCCTGCCCCTGACCGGGAACCTCACGGTCGCCGAGGTGCTCGGCATCGCCGAGGTGATCCGCGCCCTGGACGCCGTCGAGTCCGGCGACGTGGCCGAGGAGCACTTCACCACCATCGGCGACGACTGGGACATCGAGGAACGCACCCGCGCCCAGCTCGATCGCCTGGGGCTGGCCCAGCTGTCCCTGGACCGCAGTCTGAGCACGCTCAGCGGCGGCCAGGTGGTCTCCCTCGGCCTCGCCGCCCAGCTGCTCAAGCGCCCGGACGTCCTGCTGCTCGACGAGCCCACCAACAACCTCGACCTGGAGGCCCGCCACAAGCTCTACGACGTGCTGTCGGACTTCAACGGCTGCCTGCTCCTGGTCAGTCACGACCGCGCGCTGCTCGACCGCATGGAGCGCATCGCCGAACTCGGCAGCGATGAACTGCGCCTGTACGGAGGCGACTTCACCGAGTACGAGGAAGCCGTCCGCGCCGAGCGGGAAGCCGCCGAGAAGAACGTGCGCAACGCCGAGCAGGAACTCAAGCGGGAGAAGCGGGAGATGCAGCAGGCCCGCGAGCGCGCCGACCGGCGGGCGAGCAACGCCGCCAAGAACCTCAAGAACGCCGGCCTGCCCCGTATCTTCGCCGGCAACATGAAGCGGGGCGCGCAGGAGTCCGCGGGCCGGGCCGGGCAGATGCACGCCTCCCGGGTCAGCGAGGCCAAGGCACGCCTGGACGAGGCGGGGCGCGCGCTGCGCGAGGAGCAGCGCCTCACCCTGGAGCTTCCCGACACCCGCGTGCCCGCCGGCCGCAACCTGTTCATCGGCGAGGGGATGAGGGTGCGCCTCGGTGACGAGGACGTGTTCGCACCGGGTGGTGTCGACCTGACCGTCCGGGGGCCGGAGCGCATCGCGCTGACCGGCCCCAACGGCGCGGGGAAGACCACCCTGATGCGTCTGATCACCGGCGACCTCGCCCCGGACAGCGGGGAGATCAAGCGCAACGACGGCCGGATCGCCTATCTGTCACAGCGTCTGGACCTGCTGGACCTGGACCTCACGGTGGCGGAGAACTTCGCCGGGTTCGCCCCCTCGCGGCCGGAGGCGGAGCGGATGAACCTGCTCGCCCGCTTCCTCTTCCGGGGCCCCCGGGCCCACCTGCCGGTCGGGGTCCTCTCGGGCGGCGAGCGGCTGCGCGCCACCCTGGCCTGCGTCCTGTGCGCCGAACCGGCCCCTCAGTTGCTGCTGCTCGACGAGCCGACCAACAACCTCGACCTGGTCAGCGCGGGCCAGTTGGAGAGCGCGCTCGACTCCTACCAGGGCGCGTTCCTGGTGGTCAGTCACGACGAGAGGTTCCTCACCGAGATCGGGGTCGACCGGTGGCTGCGGCTGGCCGACGGCAGGCTCGTGGAGAGCGGGGGCCCCGAGGCCTGAACCGGGAGGCAGCGCGGCCACTCGCCCCTGGCCGCGCTGCCTCGGCACGCCCGTGGCGCGCTGGTCGGCGAGCCGTTCCGTCCGCCGCGGTCCGCTGCGGTCCGCCGACGGGAGGAGACCGACTACAGCCCCAGGTCCAGGGCGAGGCACGAGGAGAAGATCCAGGCGCCTTCCGGGTTGTACTCCGCCGTCACCCCCGCGTTCGGCTCGGCCTGCTTCTCCTCGATCATGTGCTCCGGAGGGATGCGCTCGGGAAGCTTGCCGAACCGCTCGTGCCGCGCCATCGCCGCGGGGTCCACCGTGAGTTCCTCGTTCATGACCGGTCTCCGCTTCGTCGCTCGTGGATGTGGATCACGTTCTGCTCACCGAGGGGTGGCCGCGCGGCGTTCCCGATGACGCGGGTGACGACGCCGGGCCGGGAGACGGCGACGGCGTGCGAGGCCGCGACCTCGGTGACCACGGAGCCTCCGTACGAGTGGTCGACGAGGATCTTCGGACCCTTGACGCGGTCGAGCAGACCCCGCAGGGAGGTGCCGTCGCCGTGGGGACCCCGAGGGGGCATGCCGGCACTGGCGGCGCCGTTCGGGGCGAAGGCCCCGAACGCGGCCACCGAGAGGACTGCGGCCGCGGCTCCGGTCGCCGCCCGCCGCTTGCCCGCGCCCTTGCGGTTCGCCACGAGGTCCGTCACGACAAATCCTTTCGACAGCAGAACGACTCGCCGGTGGATCGGCGGGCACACGGGGCGCCGTCACCGGTTTGCATGGTGACCAACTTGACACCCGAAGCGGCACCGGTCAAGACGGTGACGAAATTCAGGACGAACGCCTCCTCCTGGCTACATAACCGGTTTGACCGGTGATACCTTCACGACAGAGAAGCGATCGGTTCCCAACCGCTCGCCAGGACGCGGCGCACACGTCGCGCCGGGCCGTCGCCCGCACGGAGGGTTTCACATGATCAAAAGGCGTACCTTCACCAGGTTCTTGGGGCTCGGTACGGGAGCGGCCGCCGCTTCACTGGCCGGTCTTCAGGAAGTCTCGAACGCCACCGCGTCGAGCCGCGGCGGCGAAGCGCCCCTCGTACCGGCGACCGCTCCGGGCACGCACACCTCCTTCCCCGCCCTCCGGCAGGTCAGGGCCGGCCTGCTGGACGTCGGCTACGCCGAGCTGGGCCCCGCACACGGGCCTGCGGTCATCTGCCTGCACGGCTGGCCGTACGACATCCACAGCTACGTCGACGTGGCTCCCCTGCTGGCGGACCAGGGGTACCGCGTGATCGTGCCGTACCTGCGCGGCCACGGCACGACGCGCTTCCTCTCCCCCCGGACGTTCCGCAACGCCCAGCAGTCGGCGATCGCGCTGGACGTCATCGCGCTCATGGACGCCCTCAGGATCCACAAGGCCGTGATCGCCGGCTTCGACTGGGGCTCGCGGACGGGTGGCATCCTCGCGGCCCTGTGGCCGGAGCGCGTCAAGGCACTGGTGTCGGTCAGCGGCTACCTCATCACCGACCGCTCCATGCAACTGGAGCCGCTCCCGCCTGCCGCCGAGCACACCTGGTGGTACCAGTACTACTTCGCCACCGAGCGCGGCAAGAAGGCCATGGAGCGCGAAGACCTCCGCCGCGACCTGACCCGGCTCGTCTGGGGCCTGGTCTCCCCGACCTGGAACTTCGACGACGCCACCTTCGAGCGCACCGCGGCGGCCTTCGAGAACCCGGACTACGCCGCGATCGTCATCCACAACTACCGCTGGCGGCTGGGCCTCGCCGAAGGCGAGCCCCGCTACGACCGCTACGAGGACGCACTCGCCACGGGCCCGGCCATCGGGGTGCCCGCCCTCACCATCGACCCCCTGCTCGACCCCTTCACCGCACAGCCCGGCGACGGCTCCTCCTACCGCGGCAAGTTCACCGGCCCGTACGAGCACCGCACGCTGCCCGTCGGACACAACGTGCCGCAGGAGGCACCGACGGCCTTCGCCCAGGCCGTCGTGGACGTGGACCGCTTCTAAAGCGTGTGCCGCAAGTGCTCCAGTGACCGGAGTCGGAGATTCTTCGGCAGGTCACCCGGCTTTCGGGTGCGGCCATCAACGGTGTCAGAACGAGCCGCGCCCCGGCCGGGACGGGGCACGGCCACCGGCCGATCGCGTTGGAGAACGGTCACACCCGGTGGATCCGGAGCGGCCACCGCGTGATCATCAGGGGCCGTGCGGACTCCTGAAGATCAGGCTGCGGCCGCGGACCACAGCATGGATGCCGCCCGTCGGCGTGTCCTGTTCGTCCTGGCCATGTCCCGGATCGCGGGCCGGATCGAGAACACCCAGGTCGGCGTTTTCCTCGCCTACGCCTCCACCAGAGGACGGTCGTTGATCGTCCGTCGGCTCTCCTTGCCCGACGCCTCGTGGTCTCAGGAGGCCGAGCGACGCACCCGGACAGGGGTCCCCGACCAGGTCGAGTCTACGACCAAGCCCACTCGATCAGGGGCGGACCACCGCCCGCGCGGATGCCGTGGCCGACCGCCTGCCCGCCTCTGCCTGGCACCGGCCCATCACCCTGGTCATGCTCGCGCTGGCCTTCCCCGCCGCACTCGCCGCCGATGCGCCGCCGGTCAGGGCCGCACAGCCCAACCGGCAGGTACACCGCCGCGGCCGAGGCATCCCCGCCGGGGCGGCGGCCAGGAGACCTGATCTCATACTCCCTCCAGGGAAGTAGGTAACCGCTCAAAACAGTTCGGTGCTGGGTAGCATGCGCAGCGTCATCCATGTGCCAGGGAGTGAACGGTTGTGACCAGCCAACCAGCTGCCACGCTCCGGACGCGGCTCGTCGATCAGGCCGCGTCGGATCTGAAGGAGAACCGTCGACGCCAGCAGGAGCTGGCCGAGAAGATCAGAATGCTGAAGCAGGAGGAAGCCCTCCTCGTCGACATCCTCGAACTCGCCGAACGGTACGAGAGCCTGGCGGAATCCTCACCCCCGTCCGAGGAGGCCCGGAAAGGTCCCGTGACCACCGGGTCCACGTCGCGCAGGGCCTCCTCTTCGCCCTCCACCGGCACTCCCGCGGGGCGGGCGGGGCGAACGGAGAAGCCCGCGAGGACGGCCGCGAAGGAGAGGGCGCGGCAGCCCCTGCTCGGAGACCTCCTGCTGTCCCTGCTCGCCGGCGCGGACGAGCCGCGCCTCGCGAAGGAACTGCGGGACGAGCTGCTGGAGAAGCACCCGGACCGCGATCCCACCCCGCAGGTCGTACGCAACGCCCTGGAGTCGCTCGTGGCCAAGGGGCACATCCGGCGTCACAAACAGCAGCGATCCGTGAGGTACGCCCTCGAGGAATCCGGACGGCGTCGAACCGCCTGACGATCCGTCGGGGCTTCCGGGCGTTCCCGGGCGGCATGGCCCGCATCACGGCATCGAGGGACCGGGACCTCGAAGGGACCACCCCAGCAGTACCCGCACACGTCACCCCACCCATGTCGCGCCACCAGCGTTCTCCGCGCACGTCCGGGACACGATCCACCGGTTCGGCGAGATCGGCTCGGCCTGTCCGAAGCCCGGGTGTGAGCGCGACGGCAGATTCCGGAGGTGCCCGCCCGTCACGTGCGGCCGCCGGAGCGGGCCGGGGCCTCGTACGCCTCCGGGACCGGTTGCCGCTCGGGCTCGCGCTCCGCCCGGCGGACGGCTGCACGCCCCTCGGCGTCTCTGGTGGTGGACAGCACCACGATCATCCACCGCCCGAGGTCTACGGTGGCTCTCCTGTCGGTCACCGAGTCCGACCGCCTCACGCGATGAAAGGTGTGACAAGGCAATGATCGCCGCATATCAGGGTGAACCGGGCTCCAACTCGGCGGCAGCCACGCAGCACCTCTTCCCCGGCATCACGGAGCTGCCCTGCACCAGCTTCGAGCAGGCCCTGGACGCCGTGACGCTCGGCACCGCCGACCTGGCGGTGATCCCGGTGGACAACTCCGCCGCCGGCCGGGTCGCGGACGTGCACCACCTGCTGCCGGAGTCGGGGCTCTTCGTGACCGGCGAGCACTTCCTCGCCATCCGCTTCGACCTGATGGGCCTGCCCGGAGCCACGCTGGACGACATCGAGTGCGTACGCAGCCACGTGCACGCGCTGGGGCAGTGCCGGAAGGTGCTGCGGGAGGGCGGCTGGCGCACGCTCGTCAGCGACGACACGGCGGGGGCCGCCCGTGAGGTGGCGGAGCTCGGCGACGTACGGCACGCGGCGCTGGCCCCGCCCGCCGCGGCCCGGCACTACGGCCTGGAGGTCCTCCGGCCGGAGGTCGAGGACGATCCGGACAACACGACGCGGTTCGTCGTGCTCTCCCGCGAGCCCGCGTTCGCGCCCGTCGGCGAAGGGCCGACGATGACGAGCCTGTTCTTCGCCGTACGGAACATCCCGAGCGCCCTCTACAAGGCGCTGGGCGGCTTCGCCAGCAGCGCGGTCAACCTCACCAAGATCGAGAGCTACCAGAGGGGCGCCGGTCTCAGCCCGAGCCGGTTCTACGTCGAGATCGAGGGGCACCCGGACGAGCCGCAGGTGGCGTTGGCCCTGCACGAGCTGCGTTTCTTCTCCACCGAGGTGCGGGTCCTCGGCGTGTACCCGGCGCATCCGCACCGCCGCAGCGGCGTGACGACCGCCTGACGGTCAGGGCGGGCCCGCGGGGCCATCGGGGCGATCCCCTCCGGGGACGGTGACGGGGCAGGCCGGCACCCTCCTGGACGCGGGCGGCGGGCCGAGCCGACCTCACCGCTCCCCCGCCGAGCCGACCTCCCCGCTCCCCCGGTGCCCCCGCCCCGTCCGCCGGTCAGGCCTCTTCTCGCCGGGGCAGCCGCCAGCCAGGGCGCGGGAAGTGGCAGGTGTATCCGTCCGGGTAGCGCTGCAGGTAGTCCTGGTGCTCGGGCTCGGCCTCCCAGAACGGGCCCGCCGGGGTGACCTCGGTGACCACGGGGCCCGGCCACAGTCCCGAGGCGTCGACGTCGGCGATGGTGTCCTCGGCGATGCGCCGCTGCTCGTCGTCCAGGTAGAACACGGCGGAGCGGTAGCTGTCACCGATGTCGTTGCCCTGCCGGTTCTTCGTGCTCGGATCGTGGATCTGGAAGAAGAACTCCAGCAGGGTCCGGTAGTCGGTCACCGTACGGTCGAAGACGATCTCGACGGCCTCCGCGTGCCCGTCGTGACGGCGGTACGTGGGGTGGGCGAGGTCGCCGCCGCTGTACCCCACCCGCGTCGCCAGCACACCCGGCTGTGCGCGGATGAGTTCCTGCACGCCCCAGAAGCAGCCGCCCGCCAGTACGGCCCTTTCCTCGCTGCCGGCCATCGCCCGTCACCGTCCTCTTCGCTCGTCGCGTCGCCTCGGGCCGGCCTCGGGGGCCGGCCGGTCGGCCCGGGGTGCGTCGCACCGCTGAAGGGTGGACACGCTCCAGACTGACACAGACCTTGGTCACCGGTCAAACAGGTGACGCAACGGAAGGCGCCGCCGGGCCGGTACCGATGCGGTCAGGCCCGGACGGCCTGCTGACGGGCCCGGTAGTTGGCGGCCTTGACCCGGTTGCCGCAGGTTTTCATCGCACACCATTCCCGACGGTGCCCCCGCGAGCGGTCGAGGTAGACCTGCGTGCACTCCGGGCGGGCGCACTCCCGCAGCAGGGCGGCCTCGTCCCCGCCCAGGAGCGGGACCGCCTCGCGGGCCAGCGTCGCCAGCCCCTGCGCGACCGATCCCGTCCGCATGACCCCGTCGGGCCCCAGCCGCAGCGTCACCGGCAGGCCGGAGGCGTGCAGGTTCACCTCCGCGACCGCCTCCGCGGGCAGCGGCCGGGCATCAAGGCGAGCGGCCACCAGGTCGTAGATCGCCTCGCGCAACTGCACGGCGATCACCACGTCCGCCTCGCTCGCACCGGGCGGCAGGGCCACCATCCCCGACTCCACGAACCAGTCGTCCAGGAGACCGGGCGTGGCCAGCTTCTCCAGGGGCGCGTCGTTGCGGCGCGCCCGCAGGGTGCCGACGAAGTCCAGACAGAGCGTCCCGCAGGGAAATGCATGATTCACGTAACCATACTGAACGGTGACAGTGCGCATGGCAAGGCTTGGCCGACCGGCCCTGACCGAGGATCGAGTGCGCTGTCCGGCGCAGTCCATGGGCGAAGGGCCGACTGACGCACCCTTCGGACTCGGTGAAAAAGCTTACGCAGTCGACTGGGGAACCCGCTCCCCTGGCTGCGGCACTCGGAGCTTCGGGATGCGCCCCGTGCCGGTCGAGACCTCTACAGCCGCGCCCGTCGCGAAACCGGGCGGTGCACCTGTCCGGCGGGACGAGCCCCGTCGACCGGTGGCCCACGGGAGCGGAGTCCCGCTGGACTTCATCGGTCAGTTCCCCGTTCCGGGTGAGCCCGGCGAGGAACCGCGGATGGCGTGCCTCTTCCTCTCGACCGCGGATGCCGTACCTCTTCCTCTCGTACGACGACTACGAGACGGGCGGCATCGACGCCGACGACGGGGAGTCCGCGAGGCGGGCATGTCGCTGGTCGAATCCGGTCGCGAGGTGGGGAGTTCCGGCGCCGGCCTCGCCCTGGTCACCGTCGATATTCGCTTGCGCGCCGTCGTCACACGGGTCAGGGTCGCCTCACACCCCGACGGAGGCAGATGAAGATGACCGCGCAGACCCCCCACCTCGACCACGAACTCATCGAGGCCGCGGCCCACGTCGCACGCACTCGCTGCCGGGGCGACAACCACACCATGGCGGCTGCGGCCCGTGCGCAGGACGGTCGGATCGTCACCGCGGTGAACGCCTACCACTTCACCGGCGGCCCCTGCGCGGAGCTGGTTCTTCTTGGTGCGGCAGCCGCCCAGGGCGCCTACGAACTGGACACGATCGTCGCCGTGGGCGACCGCGACCGAGGGGTCGTGCCCCCGTGCGGACGGTGCCGCCAGGTCCTTCTCGACTACTTCCCGGACCTGCGGGTCATCGTCGGGGCAGGCGAGCGGCTCCGGGCCGTTCCCATCGCCGATCTGCTTCCCGAGAGCTACGTCTGGGCCGACCACCAGCTCGACGCCGAGGAAAGCGGGTCACTCAGCACGAGCTGACGCGCCGGACACGTACGGGGGGTGTCGCCTGATGCGGCACTACCTCTGCGGAGGCTCGTCCTGCGGCTTGTCGGAGCCCAGTTGCTCGTTGATCTTCCGCTGGGCCATGTCGACCTGGCTCTGGTACTTGTTCCCGGTCCTCGCGTCGAGCGCGTCGCCGCCCTTCTCGACCCCCTGCCGCGCGGTGTCTTCATGGCCCTTGAGCATGCCCTTGAGCTTGTCGAGCATCGACATGTCTGTCTCCTTCCGGACGATGGCACACCACCCAGCATCCGTTCATTCCCCGAGGTTCGCATCCCAGCGGGGTGGGGCGGCCCGCCGCCTCACGTCCGGGCCCGCGCCGCGCCACGCCGGACCGGCCATGCCATCGGCACGGCCGCCCTCACCCGTGTCGTCGGCGCCCTGGCCCGCTTCGGCGAAGCCCCCGTCGCCTCCGGAGCACCCCCCCCTCGAAGGGTCGGTACGCGGCAGGTGACCCGTCTTTCGGCCATCGCCGACCACGTGCCGTCAAAGACGCCTTGCCGCGCCGACCCGTCCTGTCCGGCGGGCAGCCTTCCGTTGCAGCACGTCGAGAGCCCCTTGCGTCAGGGGCGCGGTAGCAGGGGGTAGTGATTCATGCCGCAGGACACCGTGTTCGACCTGCCCTTCACGCCGGCCGTGAGTCCGGACGCCGAAGGTGCACGGCAGCGCGGTCTGCAGTGGTGCCGGCGTCTTGATCCGGTACGGCATTCCGTCGATCGGCAACGCTTCCTCGCCTGGGACATCGCCGGATTGACGGCGGCCTGGAACCCGCGGGCCACGGGTGGGCGGCTGGACCTGACGGTGGACGCGGTCGTGGTGGCCACGTTTCTGAACGACCAGTTCGACGGCCCTTCGGCCGCCCTGCCGCACCGCGTCGAAGCGGCGTGTCGCGCCTTCACCGAGGTGATCGCGGCCGGGGGTGACGCACCCTCCAGCGCGATCTTCCCGGGCCCGAGGCGGCGGTCGTCGCCCGGTTCGCCGCCTGCATGCGCAGCGCGATGAGCGGCTGTCTGCACTGGAGCCGGACCAGCCTGCGCTACTCCCGCCCGGTGCCCGCGGGAGAGCCCGCCCTCGCCACGGATCTCCTGGCGGAACGCTGACGGGGCCGGCCTCACGCTCTGTGCACCGGTACGGAGGGGAGGGCGCTGCCCCGCCTGGTCCTACCGGTGCTCTGTTCGAGCCAGAAGCGTGGGGCAGGTGAGTGAACTCCCCCGGAGCGGTCACGGACAGTGCGCGCGCTCGGATAGATCTTGGACATCCTCGCCCTGCCCCTCGGGCACCGGAGCGGCGCGGACGAGCCCCGTCCGCGCCGCTCCGGTGCCCGAGGTGATCGCGATCGCCGAACTGGAGGTGCTGATGTCCCCCGCCGACCCCGCTCTCGAAGAACTCGTCCGGGCAGCACACGACCTCGCCGAGGAGGCCGTCGCGTCGCTCGCCTCCAGCGGTGACCTCTGCGTGGCCAGGCTGGGGCAGGCGATCCGGGAGTTGCGGCGCGAGGACTCCGCGCTGCCGGGCGACGAGGTCCAGGACGGTGCGGACGCCATCGACCCCGTCACGCACGACCCGGCGTGGTAGGTCCACCGCCCGCGTGCCCCCTGCCCCCACCCCCGCCCTCGCCCTGTGGTGCTTCGGTGCCACAGCGCCTCAGGGCGAAAGCGATCAGAAACCGAAGGAGTGGCCTTGGACGCGGAGGCGACCCACACGAGAGTCCTCGTCGCCGACCTCGACGGGACCCTGCTGGGCGGTGAACCACGCGACCGGCAGCGGCTGTTCGAGGCCCTGCGGCGGCATCCCGAGATCGTGGTCGTCCTCGCGACCGGACGGAGCCTCGAATCGGTCCGGGACCTGCTCCGCGACGACCCCCTCGTGCCGTCGCCCCGGTGGATCATCGGCGACGTCGGGGCCAGCGTCGTCGACGCCGCCCGCATGACCCGCCTCGACGACCTGGAGGAGCGGCTGCGGGCCGGCTGGCCGGGCGCCGGACCGGTCCGCGAGGCTCTTCGGCGCTTTCCCCGGCTGGTGTACCAGGACGCGCCGCAGGACGGCCGGTGCTCCTTCTACCTGGCGCCCGAGGACCTCGACGACGAGGTGACCGGGGCGGTCGAAGAGCTGGGGTGCTCCTGGTCGTACGCGTCGGGCCGCTTCTTCGACGTGCTTCCCGCCCGGGCGGGCAAGGGGCAGGCGTTGCGTCTGCTGGCCGAAAGGCAGGGCTGGCCCCGGGAGGCCTTGCTCGTGGCGGGGGATTCCCTCAACGACCTCTCCCTCTTCCGACTGGGGGCCCACGGGGTCGTCGTCGGGGGCGCGGAACCGGCGCTGGCCGCGCGGGTGCCCGTCGGCGGCCTGGTCGAGATCTCCGACCTGTCCGGCGCGGCCGCCGTGACGCACGCCCTGCGGCGCCTGGGCTGGCTCGAACGGCGCACGGTGGTCGTCGGCTACCACCGGCCGCCCGTGCACTGGCGGGACGGCCGGTGGCAGGCCCCCTCCAGCCCCAACGGGGTCCTGCCCACCCTGCGGGCGGCGCTCACGGACGAGGGCCTGGACGCCGTGTGGGCGGCGGCCCATGTCGGCGCGACACGGCCTCCCGCCCCAGCCCCCGAACTCACCGGCGACCTGAGCCTGTCACTGCTGCCGGTGACCGAGAACCGCTGGGCCGGCTACTTCCACCGCGTCTGCAAGGAAACCCTGTGGCCCGCCCTGGTGGCCCAGCCGCACCTCATCGAGGACAGGCCCGGCCACTGGCCGGACTACGAGAAGGTCAACGCCGCGTTCGCCGACCACATCAGCTCCCTCGCCGCGACCGGCGCCACGGTCTGGCTGCACGACTACAACCTCTGGCTCGTACCGGAGCTCCTGAAGAGGCGACGCCCCGACGTGACCGTCGGGCTGTTCCACCACACCCCCTTCCCCCACCCGGACGTCTTCGGCCGCATCCCCGCCGCCGACCGGCTGCGCGCGTCCCTCGCCCGGCTGGACTGGGCCGGCTTCCACACCGCCGACTGCGCGGACAACTTCCACCAGGTCCTCACCGGCACCGCGACCGACCTTCCGCGCGTGGGGGTCCACCCCCTCGGCATCGACCACCGGGCCGTCGCCGCCCTCGCCCGCACCCGCCGTCCGCGCCGCGAGGACGAGGCCGTCCAGCTGGTGCTGTCCGTGGAACGCCTCGACTACGCCAAGGCCCCCGTCCACAAGATCCACGCCCTCGCCGCGCTGCTCCACCAGGACCCCGCCCTGCGCGAACGCGTCCGGTTCCGGTTGATCTGCCCGCCTCCCGAGTCGGGCATCCACGCCTACGACACGACCCGCGCGGAACTCGAACAGGCCGTCGCCGCCGTCAACGACCGTTGGAGGACGCCCTCCTGGCAGCCCGTCGAGTACGTCCCCCACAACCTCGACTTCGCCGAGATCGTCGACCACTACCTCGCCGCCGACGTCTTCTGGGTGGCCTCGCTCGCCGACGGCATGAACCTCACCGCCCAGGAATACGTGACCGCGCGCACCGCCACCGCGCGCCCCGGCGTCCTCGTCCTCTCCCGCCACGCGGGCATCGCCCAGCACCTGGCAGGAGCAGCCCTCCTCACCGACCCGCACCAACCCGACGACCTCGTACGCACCCTGCACGAGGCCCTGAGCATGACGGCCGCCCAGCGCCGCCGGCACCTCACCGAGGTCTCGGCCAGGATGCGTTTCCCGGCGCCCGCCGCCTGGGCGCGGAACGTGATCGCCGCGATCCGGGCGGCGCGCCCGGTGCCCGGCGGACTTCCCGAGCCGAGGCGTTGAGCGGCGGCCGTCGCCGGGCGGGCGGCCGTCGCCGTCCTCCTGGTCCCGGCACCTGCCGTCATACTGGTCCGGCACCGGTCGGCTCGGGCGGCGGGTCCCACCGACCGACACCGCTCGGGCCGGAAGGCGGGTGCCCTGTACTCCCACAGGCGCGTTAGGTTAGGCTCACCTTGCTTGCCGCGCGGCTTCGGGCTCCGGTTCCGCAGACGGCAATCCACAGGACCCGAAGGGCAGAGGCAGGGCGCAGGTGAGGGACGGTGACCGGGCTCGCGCGCGCCGCGCCCGCCGAGGCGGGACGCCCATGAGGGCGACGGGCGTACCGGGCTCCGGTCCGGAGATCGGAGCAGGGCGTCGTGGATAGGATCGCGCTCACGGCCGGGGCCCTGTACGCCATCGTCCTGCTCCGTGCCGGAGGGACGTTCGCCGTGGGGTGGCTCGCCGGCGCGGGCGCCCGGCGCAGCAGGTTCGCCGCGCGGATCTCTTCGGCGAGGTTCCGGCGCGCCGAGCGGGCGATCCAGCGGTGGGGCGCTCCCGTGGTGGCCGTCTCCTTCCTGACCGTCGGTTTCCAGACCGCCGCCAACTTCCTCGCGGGCAGCATGCGCATGCCGTTGCCGCGCTACCTCCCCGCCCTGCTCGTGGGCGGGGCGGCCTGGGCGCTGATCTACGCGACCGCGGGGCTCGGCGCGCTCGAAGTGCTGGGGAGGCTCTTCGCCGAACGGCCCGCCCTCCAGGCGTCCGTCGCGGCCGTCCCCCTCCTCGCGGTGTGCGGGACGGTGCTGTACCGCAGGAGAAGGGTGACCCGGTCCTCCGGTGACGCCGCGGCCGAGGAATCGTGAGCCATACCGCGTAGGCGGCCGCCACGGCGGAGAGAGGGACGCCCTCGGCCCGCGGATCCCGCCGGGCGGGATCCGCGGGCCGAGGGCGTGAGCCCCACGATCACCGTCGCCGGTCGGCGGCATCCCTCCCGGGTGGCGGGCCGTGGCTCAGGAGGCGGGCGGGGCGGCCGGGATCCGCAGTCGCGCACGAACCGTGGGACGCTCGCCGGGTCCGGGATTCCGGTGGGCAGGCGCGGCCTCTCGCGGGGCCTCCGACGCGAAACCGAGAGCGTCGAGGAACTTCAGCCCCGGCCGCCAGCCCTCCGCGACGGACGCGATCACCTCGGTGCAGCCGTCCGCGACCAGCGCGCCGATGAGCGCCGATGCGACCGTGCGCCCCAGCCCGTATCGGCGGTACTCGGGGTGGATCAGGAACGACCCGACCGAACAGGCGCCCCGCCCGGGATACTCGCGCACGGCGTCGACGAGCCCGATGATCCGGCCTTCGGCCTCGATCACCAGGATGACCTTGTCCTCGAACTCCGCGCCCTCGGGCAGGTCGTAATACAGGCTCTGGACGTCACCCGGCATGGCGGGCTGACCGAAGGCGTGGCCGAACCAGTCCTCGCAGGCCTCGAACAGACCGAGCACGTCGGGTTCGTCGTCCGGTTCGAGGTCACGGACCCGGAGAGCACGGCCGTCCACTTCGAGATCCAACAGCATGGCGGCCAGTCTATTTCCGGCCGCCGCTCCCCGACATACCGCGGTCCGGGCCGACTTCATCTGCAGCCACCGTCGTCCAGAGCACACAGACTGCCCACGTTTACACATATGGCGTGACTGCGATTACCGTCGAGGCATGCAAGGGGATCGCTCAAGCGATGACGGAAAGGGACGCGCCGTGCCGCCCGCCATGGCCCGGCCGTTGTCCTCGGCGCAGCCGCCGGGCGCCGTGAACTCGCCACGGCGGAACGCGTCAGCGACGCCCCGGTCCGGCGACCGCGTCGGGCCGGGGCGTCGCCCGAACGTCGACCGGGCGGGCATCACCCGCCCGTGAACATGCCCGCCGCTGGAGCCGAACGGCGGAGTACGCCACCACTTGAGGCGACATCGACACGTTCACCCGCTCGCTTGATCCGCTCGCGGGGCGGGCTGCGATCGGAAAGTGCGGTCAGGAGACGCGCTTGAGGGTCCAGGCGTTGTTGTTGAAGCCGGAGTTCGGCCACGCGACGCAGGAGCTGGAGTAGTAGGAGCTGGTCGCGGTCCAGCCGGCGGGGTAGTACGTGGACCCGCACGCCTGGACGACGGTGCCTATGGGCAGGCCGGTGAGCTGCTTGATCTGCTTGATGTTCGGGTTGAAGTTCTGGGTGCCGCAGCTGGCGCTGTAACCCCAGCTGACGTCGACGTAACCCGCCGGGGTGACGGTGCTCGCGCAGGTGGTCGTCACGTCACCGGGGGCCGCCTGGGCGGGCGCGGCGGTGAGGGCGAGCATCGCGGCGGCGGCGAGGGCCAGGGTGGCGGTGCGCAAACGGGTCATGATGGGCTCCTTGGAACGGAAAACGACCAACGGGAAACGACAGCCCGTTTCTACGGTGCGGCCGCGCACCGTAACAGCCGGTTTCCGGTCTCAGAGATCAGGCCACGACGACGGCCGGTCCAGTCAGGAACGTCCCCGGCTCCCGCGCCGGCACACCCCCTCGTCCGGCTCGCGGCCGGCGTCGACATCTCCCTCGGCACCGCCGGTCCGGGCCTTCTTCGGCCGCGCAGCGGCTGTCTGCCGCTGCAAGTGACTGGTCTGTCTCACCGCATGAGGAGGCGCGGCCGGAAGAAGCGCAAAAGCCGTGTCCGCCGGTGCCACCTCTGCGAAACTGATCCCGAGTCGACAGCTGACGGGACATCGGGAAACACAACGCCCGTACGCTGGGCAGAGGTTGGGCGGGTCACCTGCGAGGTGGCCCCGCAGCACACGCTGGGGGCCGCCGGCCTGTCGGGCGCGGACGGGGAGCGGCCCTACCTGGCGGTCACGGTCCCGGTGTCCGTGCGGTTCCCGGCCTCCAGGTACGAGGGTTGCGCCCGAGGTCGTGGCGGGCACCCCGGCCGGGGTCGGGACACGCCCCGTTGTTGACTGCCACAGCGCCGCAGGCACCGACGACGCCTGCACTCTCCGCCGCCCTCACGACCACGCGGTTGTCGCCGGTGTCCGACACGTAGAGGCGGCCCGACGCGTCCCCGACCATGCCCGTCGGCCGTACGAGACCCTCGAAGGGCACGGGTGTCCGGTCGCCTCCTCTCGTGGGCAGGGCGACGACCCGGTTGTTGCCGTGGTCCGACACGTACAGGAGCGCTTGCGCGGAGGTCAGGCCGTCCTGCGACGGGGTCGCGCCCGCCGTCGGCGTGGGCAGCGCGCACAGCGCCACGAGGCCCACCGCGGCGGCGAGCCGACGGGTCCACCGGCACGTGGCACGCCCCTTCGAGGGCGCGGACGTCGCCGTTCCGGGTCTGGCCGTCGTACGCGTCGTGACTCCCCATCGGGTCTGAGCGGCCGGCCCACGGCCGTACCTGCGCCGACCCTGGGAAGTGGCGCCGGAAAACACGGGAACCACGCCACCCGCCCTCCCCCGGGTCACTCCGGTGTTCCGGGCGGACGCATGACGGCGAACTGACGCCGGGCACCGGCCGCCCCCACGGAGTCCCCACACCGCGAGGGCGAAGCACACCTGGCGGCACGGCCTCACCGCCGTCCTGCTGCGCGGTCTCGTCAGTCGAGCAGGACGCCGGGGTTCAGGATGCGGTGGGGATCCAGGGCGTCCTTGGCGGCGCGCAGTGCCAGCGCGAAGGGCTCCGGTCGCTGGAGGTCGTAGCCGGCGCGGTGGTCACGGCCGACGGCGTGGTGGTGCGTGATCGTGGCGCGATGGCGATGCAGGATCTCACCGGCGACGGCCTTGATGTCGTCCCAGACCTCGACCTCGTCGCCGGGTCGGCCGGCGACGGCCACGGTGAAGTAGGGGGCGGCCCCGTCGGGGTAGACGTGGGTCAGGCGGCAGTTGACGGTGGCCGGGTGCCCTGTGATCTTCAGGGCGGCGGCGCCGACCCCGGTGCGGACGGCGTCGATCAAGGCGGGGATCTTGTCCCAGGTGGCGGCGGTCTCGAAGGTCTCGACGACGGCGCCCATGCGCGCCAGGCCGTCACGCAGGTAGGGCATGCGCAGGAACGCCGAACGCCAGGCGCTCACTGCCGAGCCGGCCGAGGCGTCCCGGTCCGCCGGGGGCGCCTCGGCTCGGCCGCTGTGGGCGCGGGCCAGGTCCATCGCGCTCGCGAGGCGGTCGCCGACGGGTCCGGTGGCGGATTCGAAGCCCAGGACCAGGACGGAGGAGCCGTCGCGGGAGGCGCCGGAGAGGAGGGCCTCGCCGGCGTCGAGCAGGCGGCAGTTGGCCGGGGCGAGGTCGGACTGGGCGATGGCGCGCACGGCGTCCAGCGCGCGGTGGAAGTCGGTGAAGGCCACGGACGCGGAGGCCTTGTGGCGGGGGCGTTCCTGCAAGCGCATCCACGCCTCGGTGATGACGCCGAGCGCGCCCTCGGATCCGAGGAAGAGCCGGTCGGGCGACGGGCCCGCGCCGGAGGCGGGCAGGCGCCAGGACGTACCGGCTCCGGCGGGTGTGACCACACGCAGGGACTGCACGAAGTCGTCGATGTGGGTGCGGACGGTGGCGTAGTGGCCGCCGGCCCGGGTGGCCAGCCAGCCGCCGAGGGTGGAGAACTCGAAGCTCTGCGGGAAGTGGCGCAGGGTCAGGCCGTGGGGCCGCAGCTGCTCTTCCAGCACGGGGCCGAGGGCTCCTGCCTGGATGCGAGCCGAGCGGCCGGCGGTGTCGATCTCCAGAACGCGGTCCATCGAGGTCAGGTCGAGCGACAGCACGGCGCGGTGGGCATCGCCGCGGTACTCCACGCCGCCGACCACCGAGGAGCCGCCGCCGAAGGGGATGACGGCCACGTCGTGCTCGCCGGCCCAGTCCAGCAGGTCGGCCACCTCCCGGTCGCCGGTGGGGTGGGCGACGAGGTCGGGGATCCGGCCGGGGCGGGCGCGAAGGGCCCGGATGACGTCGCGGTAGGCCTTGCCCATGGCGTGGGCGGAGCGCGCCCGCGGCTCTCCGGTGACCAGGTGCGCCAGGGAGGGCGGGGGCGTCACGGCGGGTCGGGCGATGGGCAGGTCCGCGATGCGGGGTATCGGCAGCGGGCGGGCCAGGGTGCCCGGGAGGAGGGACCCCATCGCAGCGCATTCGGCGTCGTCGGGGTGGGCGTCGGTATAGCCCCAGCCCCACCAGGAGCGGGTGCGGGCGGAGCGGGGAACGGAGGGGATCGCAGACACGAGAGTGCTCCCGATTGGGGTCCGATTGAACTTACCCATTGGTAAATTACCTTAGGGTAAGATCTGCTTCCATGACAACGCCCTCCTCCAAGGCCGGCACCAAGGGCGTGCCGAGAGCCGACCGCGAACAACAGATCCTGGCCGCGGCCACCGAGGAGTTCGGCCGCCACGGCTACGAGGCGACCACCGTGGCCACCATCGCCGTACGGGTCGGCGTCACCAAGCCGCTGCTCCACCAGTACTTCGGAAGCAAGCAGGGTCTCTACCTCGCCTGCCTCGACCCGATCGGCGACCGGCTGCTGGACGCCATCCGCACCGCCATGGCCGGACACAACACCGACGCGCCGCCCACCCCCCTGCGCGTCCTGAACGCCCTCTTCACCGCACTCGACGGGCAGCGCGAGGCCTGGTTCGTCCTCTACGACCCCACACTGCCGCCCGGCAGCGACGCCGCCCGGCGCGCCGCGCACTACCGCGACGCCGTCGACGGCCTCGCCGCGACCGGCACCGCCGAACTCCTGCGCACAGCCGGAACCACCGACCCACTGGACGCCGACGCCCTCAAACACGCCTGGCGCGGCCTGTGCACCGCTCTGGTCCGCTGGTGGATCAACCACCCCGACCAGTCGCCCGAGGCCATGACCCGGCGCTGTGCCCGGCTCACCGAGGCCGCCCGCGGCATCTTCGCCGACGGCGACGACACGTGAGCCAGACCGGCACCCGCCCTTCCGCTGTCGCGGCCCGCGTTCTGGAACCGTCGATCGTCACGAACGGAGTCGTCAGGTTCGCCGCCGGTGCCGAGACCGGAGTGAAGACCGTCCAGCAGCGCTCCGGCCTCACGACCGAACGCCAGGCACTTGCCCTCACGGACCCCAGCGCAGCCCGGGCCGAGGACACGGCCCGCGGCGGGAGCGCGGCCGGAAACGACCCCGCCGAGGCAGGACGCCGAGGGGACGAGGGGTTCGTGCCGCTCCTGCGCAGAGCCCCCGGCCGGCCGAGCCCGTCTTCCAGACGGCCGGTGGACGGACCTGACCAGCACCGCCGTGTACGCGGCTGATCTGCGACATGCCGCGCCGGTGGCACTCCCCCGACCTCTCGCGGCCGCGGACCAGACCCTGGACGTCGATGCCTCCTTGGCCAGGCGTTCCTGGAGCCGTGGGTTCTTGTCACGGGTCGTGGCCGGGAAGCACCCCTCACGTCACCGGCGGTCCTCGCCGTCGAAGTGAGACGGCCGCCGGCGTGGCGGCCGTCCTGAACGGACTCACCGAAGCCTGGAGGACAACCCGTTCCCCCACGGCGGACAATGGGACTCTCCGGCGGCTCCGGCATCCGCACGATCCGCCGGACAGGACCTCAGGAGGGGAAGCGTGACAGAGACCAGCGACACCCGATCCGCCGACCAGGAGGCACAAGGGGCGTCACGGAGCCGACTGCAGCGCCTGATGCGCCACATCCCCCTGATCGCCCCCTTCCTGCTGTGGGCCGTGCCGTGTTGGGTCCTCCTGCACACCGGCCAGCGCTGGCCGCTCCCCGTCACGTTGATCGGCACCGCGCTCTTCGCCCTCGGCCTGATCGGAATGCCGCTTGCGATGGTGCGCGGCCACGGCCGTCGCCGGCAGGACCGGGCGGCGGTCGTCGGTGACGCGCTGCTGGGCGGCATCTGGGTCCTGTTCACCTGGTCTGTTCTGCTCGGTGTCCTGCTGCGGCCTGTCCTGACCGTGGTCGGTGTCGGTGACGGGCAGGGCCGGGCACGCATCGTCACCTGGGCCGTCCTCTGCACAGCCGCCGTGCTGCTCGCATGGGGGTACGCCGAGGCCCGACGCGTGCCGCGCGTGCGCCGACTCGATGTGCCACTCCCGCGTCTGGGAGCCGGGTTGGACGGCACCCGAGTCGTCCTGATCACCGACACCCACTACGGTCCGCTCGACCGCGCCCGCTGGTCGGCACGGGTCTGCGAGACGGTCAACAGCCTGGAAGCCGATCTGGTGTGCCACACCGGTGACATCGCGGACGGCACGGCCGAGCGCCGTCGCGCCCAGGCCGCTCCCCTGGGCACCGTGCGGGCGACGCGGGCCCGGGTCTACGTCACCGGCAACCACGAGTACTACAGCGAGGCCCAGGGCTGGGTCGACCTGATGGACGAGCTGGGCTGGGAGCCGCTGCGCAACCGTCATCTGCTGCTCGAACGCGGTGGCGACGCCCTCGTGGTCGCAGGTGTCGACGACGTCACCGCCGAGTCCTCCGGGCTGGCGGGTCACCGCGCCCACCTCGCCGGAGCCCTCCGGGGGGCCGATCCCGACCTGCCCGTCCTCCTGCTCGCCCACCAGCCCAAGTTCGTCGACCGGGCGGCGGCCCACGGCATCGACCTCCAGCTCTCCGGCCACACCCACGGCGGCCAGATCTGGCCCTTCCACCACTTGGTCCGCCTCGACCAGCCCGCCGTCGCCGGCCTCAGCCGCCACGGCGCTCGCACCCTCCTCTACACCAGCCGTGGCACCGGCTTCTGGGGCCCGCCCTTCCGCGTCTTCGCCCCCAGCGAGATCACCCTGCTCGTGCTCCGCTCCCCGCAGCGGTCCACCTCGCCGTAAGAATCCCTCACTGCACGAGTCGAGTTCGACCACGAAGCACGTCGCCGCACCGACATCGCCTGGACGATCGCCGAGTACGACGGGCCGGTAGGCAACCGCCTCCGGCACGCCACCATCGCAGCCGGCACTCCCGTCGCGCTGATCCACACGATCCTTCGACACCTCGACGCTCCGCCGCTCCTCGCAGCCGTCGGAGAAGCGCCCGGCGCCCTCCGCGACGCCGGATGGCAGCCGACGAGTCACCTCACCCGCACCATCTGGACCCACGCAACCGGCGCCTTCGCCTTCGAACACGCCCCGCACTCCAAGGCCGACCGATGAACCCCGTGCGGCACAGAACGCATCAGGTCTGTTCGGCGCCTGCCCGACGAACACCGGGCAGGTGCACCACGAGGAGCGTGAAGGCGGCCAGCGCGACGTTCCGGGCAGCGGCGTCCAGGCCGTTCCAGTCGGACGACTGCCACATGGCGAACCACTCGCCGCCGATCGCGAGGAAGCCCATCCCGAAGAGCAGCAGCACCATCACCAGACCCACCGTGCTCGCCGCCCGGGCGCGGTCGTACACGTCGTGACGCAGTCCCGTGATCCAGAGCCGGGTGGCGGCAAGGAGGACAACCGCGGCCAGGGTCTCCCAGACGACGATGGCGACGTAGGCGGCGTTCTGCAGAGTCGGGGATTCGACGGCCCGCCACATCAGGTCGGGGTCCTTGAACGTGGTGTCCATGCTCAGGACGTGCTGGACGAACTGCTGGTTGGTCCCGAAGTCCGTGATGTTCCCGAAGGCGACCAGGGTCATGTAGAGGGCGACGGTCGCCGTCAGCGCGGTCGCCGCGGCGGACGGCGCTCCCAGCCGGAGGAGCCGGTTCCGCCGGGTGTCCGGGGTCGTCTCCTGGGAACGGCTGCCGGAGTCGGTGCCTGTCGGCCGATGTGCCTGTGTCATGGACGTGTCCTCCCTGATCGTCCCGCGAGCGCCTGAGCCACGGGTCCCGTACCGTCCCCTCCCCACTTGCGCGGTCCTCCAGCCGTCCTGCCGCGCGCCGGTCCCTCCGCGCCCTTCACCCACACGGGTGAGCGGGTGGCGAGCCGGGCTGTCTCTCGGCCACGATGCCCGGATGCAGGACGACGAACCGCTGGAAGAGTGGGCGCGTCGACGCGCCGAACGTCGAGCCGCCTCGAAGGGCAAGCGGCGCGCCATGCCGCTCGGAGAGGGCCCTCACCACGGGGCCCACGTCGACCCTGGCGCCCCGAGAGCGATCGAGGAATGGACCGGCGCGGAGTGGTCGGTGGTCGGCGTCGCCGAGAATCTGGCCGTTGCCCAGGCCCTGCTGCATCCGTCGCCCCCTGTACAGGAGAAGCCCGTCGAATGGGACCGCCCCGCACTCGGCAAGGGCCGCGGCCGGCACCGGAAGCCGTCCCCGGCTGATGAGCGTGACCAGTAGGTCTGGGCCCACGGGAGGCCTCTGACGCAGGGGAACCGTCGATCTGTACGGCGCCCAGCCGGCCTTCTCCCGTACGGCCGAGCCACTGACTCGGGCGGGGCCTGCTCCGCGCGGCCCGCCCCATGAGGAGACCGGCCGTCGAACACCGACGCCACGCCGGGCGTCCACGAGGGCGACACGTTCGGGTAGGAGCGGTGGACGTGCTTTCCGACCACCCTCCGACCTGACGCCCACACACATCGTCGCGGTGGGCGCCACGTACGACGCCGAGGCCCGGACCGCCCGCATCATCAGCGACGGCGCCGGCCAGAAGGTGCGCAAACATCCGCGCCGTCCAGGCGGCCGGCGCACACGCCGTAGTGTCGGTGGGGCAGGTGATGACCCCCGGTTTCCGAAACCGGTGACGGTCCGGGCCATGGGGAGCACACCGCCGCTCCACGCCTCTCCACCGAAAGGCCCCGCCCGGACACCACCAGAGCCTCGGGTCTACGCCGACGCGTACGACAGCCGGAAGAGATCCAGTGCCCGCTCCACGTCCTTCTCCGAGCGCAGCTGGACCTCCAGGTCGCCCGTGCCGTGATGGCCCGGCCCCGTCACGTCCCGGGTGAAGCCCGGTACGAGCTCGACCGTGGTCGGCGCGAGCGTCTCCAGTGCGATGTGGTGCTCGCCCGGCATGGTGGAGCGCACGAGGTCGATGGACAGCCGGTGCCCCACACCCCGCCGGGAGAAAACACTCCTCCAGGCTGCGGCCGGCGATGTGCGCCTGCTGCGCACGCTCGAGATCGGCGAGGCTGCGCGGGCCATCACCGGGGCGCTCGGCGCGGAGGTCGTTGCCGTGGTGAAACCGGCGGAGACGCCGGCGATCCTACTGGGGCCGTTCGGCCCCAGCGGGACTCCCGTCCTGGGGACCAGACTGGTGGCGTCGGATCCGGGAGGCCTCCATGAACGCCCGGCCGAGCCACGACGGTCCCTCCTTGTCCACGAAGCGCGCGCCGCTCGCACCGGCCCGTTTCCCATCGCCTGGTTCGGCCGCTGCTGGACGCTGGTTTCCCGGGCGTCGACGTCGTGCCGTGTGGGGCGCTGCGGGCGGTCGAAGCGGCCGCGGAAGCCGGAGGACGAAGTACTGAGGAGATGAGACGTGATGCGTGCTGTGATCGTGTACGAGAGCCTGTTCGGCAACACGCGCGAGATCGCCGACGCGATCGGAGAAGGCCTGAAGGAGGCACACCCGGACGCCGAGGTCGAGTGCGTGGCGGTGGTCGACGCTCTGCCGGAGCGCATCGGCTCCACCGACCTGTTGGTCGTCGGCGGGCCGACCCACATGCGGGGCATGACCACCGGGATGAGCCGGAAGATGGGGCTGAAGGCCGAGCGGCAAGAGGCCGAGAAGGAGGAGCGTTCCTTCGCTCCCGAGGAGGGCGCGGAGGGCCCCGGAGTCCGCGACTGGTTCCACGACACGCTTCCGAAGGCCCACACCGGCACCCACGCCGCCGCGGCCTTCGACACCAGGGCGGACATGCGCCTGGCCGGCGCCGCCGCCGGCGGCATCGCCCGTCGGCTGCGCAGCCACGGCTACGAACTCGTCGCGGAACCGGAGGGCTTCGTCATCGAGGACACCGAGGGCCCGCTGCGCGAGGGCGAGCGGGATCGCGCGAGGGCGTGGGGGGCGGCTCTCCAGGTTGCTTGACCGATCCGTACAGGAACGCCACCGGCAGGGGTGGGGGCTCGTCAGGCAGGCCCCTCTCCCGTGGCGGGGACCGCCGCGCGAAGGCGGTGTGACCTCGTTCCCGTGGAGGTCTCGGCCAAGCGCCCGGAGGCGAGGAGCGGCTGGTCGTGAGTCTTGGGACCCACAGGCGACAGCGGCCGGTGAGGCGGGGACCAGGTCCGCGCACATCCTGGCCGGAGCGCTTGCCCACTCCGGCCGGGGCGAGACGGTTCGGCCACGCCTCGCGCGGGCCGAACGGGGTTCCGAGGGGGCCGTCCGGCCCTCCTCCTCCCTCACGGAACGCGGCCAGACTGGGAGTGGACACCGTAGGTCTTCGCTCCTCTGGGAGAACGGGATGACCGCCTCGCGCTACACCGTCAGCGACGTCATGACCCACACCGCCATCGCCATCGGGCGTGACGCGCCGTACAAGGAGATCGTCGCGCTCATGGACCGCTGGAAGGTGAGCGCCCTGCCCGTCCTGGAGGGCGAGGGACGCGTGATCGGGGTCGTCTCGGAGGCCGATCTGCTGCCGAAGGAGGAGTTCCGTACGGACGAGCCCCGACCGGACGAGTTCGCCGCGGCGTCCAAGGCCGGAGCCGTACGGGCCGGGGAACTCATGTCCAGCCCGGCCGTGACCGTCCATCCCGACGCGACGCTCGCCGAAGCGGCGCGGATCATGGCGACGCGGAGGGTGAAGCGCCTGCCCGTGGTCAACGGCGTCGGGATGCTGGAGGGTGTGGTCAGCCGGAGCGACCTGCTGAAGGTGTTCCTCCGTACGGACGCCGAGATCGAGGAGGACGTCCGCCACTCCGTGCTCGGTGAGCCGGCCGCCCCCGTAGGGCTCGATGTCACGGTCGTGGACGGTGTGGCCACGATCCGCGGGGCGCTCTCCGACAGGTCGCTGGTGCCGCTGGTCGCCCGTGCCGTGCGGGCCGTGGAGGGTGTCGTCGACGTCCGGATGGATCTCGGTACCCCTGAAGAGGCTCCATGACGGACAATCCTTGATGGGGGCGGACACCCACCCGACCGAGCACAGGGGTCGCCATGAACGATCTGCCGGCAGCCACCGCGCCCACCCGGGTCTTCCTCGTCGATGATCACGAGGTCGTCCGCCGGGGCCTTCACGACCTGATCGACGACGAGCCCGACATGGAGGTGGTCGGCGAGGCGTCGACCGCCGAGCAGGCGCTGGCCAGGGGACCTGCGCTGCGGCCCGACGTGGCGGTGCTCGACGTACGGCTGCCCGACGGCGACGGCATCTCCGTGTGCCGGGAACTGCGCTCCCGGATGCCCGGGCTGGCCTGCCTGATGCTGACGTCGTTCGACGACGAGGACGCTCTCCTCGACGCGATCATGGCCGGCGCCGCCGGGTACGTGCTCAAGCAGATCAAGGGGTCCGATCTGGTGTCGGCGGTCCGGACCGTGGCCACCGGCCAGTCGATGCTCGATCCTGCCACCACCGCCCGGCTGATGCGCTCGCTCCGGGACCCGGAGACGGCGAAGCCGCCGGAGGACGAGCGGCTCGCGGTGCTGTCCGAGCGAGAGCGGTCCGTACTCGAACTGATCGGCGAGGGGCTGACCAACCGGCAGATCGCCAAGCGGCTGTACCTGTCCGAGAAGACCGTCAAGAACCACATCTCCCGGCTGCTCGGCAAGCTCGGCGTGGAACGCCGCGTACAGGCCGCCGTCATCGCCGCGCAGGTCCACGAGCACGACGCCGGGAAGGCGTAGTTCAGCCGCGCCCGGTCGGCAGCGGGATCCGCCACTCGAGCACCGTGCCGCTGCCGGGCCCGGTCCGCGCGCGGACCGAGAGAGTGCCCCCCAGCCGCTCGGCCCGTTCGGACATGTTCCGCAGTCCGCTGCGTCTGCCGTCCTGCGGTATGCCGACGCCGTCGTCGCTCACCGTCACCGCCAGGACGCCGTCGTCGGCGACGACCGACACCTCCGCCCGGCGGGCCCGCGCGTGCCGGGCCACGTTGGTGAGGGCTTCACCGAGGACGGCGACGACCTGCTCGGCCGCCTCGGGAGGAACGTCCGTGTCGAGGAGGCCCTCCATGCGCAGGGCGGGAGCGAATCCGAGTGCCGTCGCGGCCTCGTCCACCGCTTTGACCACCTGGTTCCTCAGCTTCGGCGTGGTGCCCGGGGTGTCGTGTTCCCGGAGTCCGAAGATGGTCGACCGGATGATCTTGATGGTGGCGTCCAGATCGTCGATCGCGCGTCCCAGCCGCTCCACCGCCTCCGGGTGTTCGACGAACCGGCGGGCGCTCTGCAGCGTCATCCCGGTCGCGAACAAGCGCTGGATCGCCAGGTCGTGCAGGTCGCGGGCGATCCGGTCCCGGTCCTCCAGGAGGCTCACCTGCTCGGCGTCACGGCGCCGGTCCGCCAGTTCGAGCGCCAGGGCCGCCTGCCCCGCGAATCCGGGGAGGGCCATGACCTCCGATCCTGTGAACGGGGACCGCCCTCGCCCCCGTGCGAGGATCAGCACCCCGCTCAGCCGCTCCTTGGTGCCGACCGTGACGGCCACCGCCGGCCCGAACCCCTTCCACCGTTCGGGCTGCACCCTGATGCTCGGCTCGCTCTCGACGTCGGCCACCGTGACCAGGCCCTCCTGCGCGAGGGCGGCCTCGGCCAGGGTTCCCTCACTGGTCGGCAGGACGACGCCGCGGTGCGCTTCGGCCCCCTCACCGCGGGCGAGCGAGCCCCGCAGTTCACCGCCGATGCCCACCAGGTAGAAGACCCCCATGTCGGCGCCCGCGATGTCGACCGCCTGCTCCAGCATCCCGCCGAGGACCTCGGTCTCCTCCGCCCCGGACAGGAGGGCGCTGGTGAGCTCGGAGCTCGCTGCCAGCCATCGCTGCCTGAGTCGGCCCTCTTCGTACAGGCGGGCGTTCTCGATGGCGATGCCGGCCGCGACGGCCAGCGTCGTCACGACGGCCTCGTCCTCGGCGTCGAAGTCCGCTCTCCCCCGTTTCTCGGTGAGGTAGAGGTTGCCGAACACCTCCTCGCGCACCCGGATGGGCACGCCGAGGAACGAGTGCATGGGCGGGTGGTGGGGCGGGAAGCCGTACGAGGCGGCGTGCTCGGACAACTCGGGGAGTCGCAGCGGTCGGGGATTGCGGATCAGCTCACCGAGCAGTCCGTGCCCGGAGGGCAGGTTGCCGATCCGCGCCCTGAGGTCGTCTCCGATGCCGACGGTGAGGAACTCCGAGAGCTTCTTGTCGTCCCCGATGACGCCCAGAGCGCCGTACTCGGCGTCCACGAGGGTGACGGCCGCCTCCACGATGCCTCTCAGCACCTGGGGCAGGTCGAGTTCCCTGCCCACGGACATGACGGCTTCCAGCAGCCCGTTGAGCCGGTCCCTGGTGCCCCTCACCTCGTCGATGCGTGCTTGGAGCTCGTCGAGGAGTTCGTCGAGTCGCAGCCGCGGAAGCCTGCCGTCCGTCGGCACCGGCCCCTCACCCTCCATCACCACCTCCGGCCACGTCGAACGTACGCTCCTCGCCCGGCGGGCACACATTCACGGTAGTTCCCGTGTTCCGGACGCTCCAGCCGGACGCGTTCCGCGGAAGGCGGTCCGGACGAGTCGCGCGGCGAGGAATCCCGCGGGCGCACAGGCGACGGCCAGGCCGATGCCCGCCCCGCCGAGCGGTTCCGTCTCCAGGACCGAGCTCAGGAAGGGCACGTACAGCGCTGCCGCGGCCAGCAGCGTGGAGGCGAGGACGGACAGGGGAAGAAACGGGTTCTTCCTGGTCAGCAGCCGGGCGCGCAGTCCCAGGACGACGCCGAGCTGCGCGGCGAGGAGGGCGAGGGAGAGGACGCTCTGCCACACCAGGTCCAGCGTCCGGGCGGCGAGCCCCGCACCGAGGGAGGCTGCTGTGACGACGGCGGCGAGGACGAGCAGGCGCTGCCAGGCACCGCCGCCGAGGATGTGCTGGTCCGGTGGGCGCGGCGGTCGTCGCATCGCGCCCGGGGAGGCCGGCTCCGCACCCATGGCGACACCGGTGAGGCCGTGCGTGAGGAGGTTGATCCACAGGATCTGCCCTGCTCGAAGGGGCAGGGGCAGCCCGAGTAGCGGGCCGGTCAGCATGACGAGGATCTCGGCCGCGCCGCCGGCCATCCCGTAGACGAGGAAGCGGCGGATGTTGTCGTAGACGCGCCGCCCCTCGTCGACGGCCGCCACGACCGTCGAGAGCTCGTCGTCGGTGAGGACGAGGTCGGCGGCCTGACGCGCGACCTCCGTTCCGCGCGCGCCCATGGCGACGCCGATGTCGGCCCGGTGCAGGGCGGGGCCGTCGTTGACCCCGTCGCCGGTCATCGCGGTCACCGCCCCCTTGGCACGCCACGCCTCGACGATGTCCAGCTTCTGCTGGGGGTCCGTACGGGCGAAGACCCGCACCGAGGTGAGGTCGGCAACGCGGCCTGCGGCCACGTCCGCGCCCGTGACGACGTGGCCCTCCGCCTCACCGCCGGCCCCCAGGAGCGCGACGTGGGACGCGACCGCCCGGGCCGTCGCCGGATGGTCCCCGGTGATCAGGACGGGGGTGATGCCGGCCGCCCGGCAGGAGGCGAGGGTCGCGGCGGCATGCGGCTTGGGCGGGTCGTCGAGGGCGACGAGACCGAGGAGCGCGAGTCCCGACTCCGCCTCGGTGACCGGGCTCGGGACGTCGTTCCGCACGCCCGATGCCACGGCGAGCACCCGGTATCCCTGGGCGGCCAGGCGCGCGGCCTCCTGGTGGGCCGCCGAGAGCGCCTCCGGGGGGTCAAGCAGAACGGCCGGGTCGAGTACGGCTTCGGGGGCGCCCTTCAGACAGACCAGCACCCCGCCCTCCCCGGTCGCGTGCAGCGTGGTCATGCGCCTGCGGAGGCTGTCGAAGGGCGCTTCTCCGAGCCGGGGACGGGTCGTCGCCGGCTCTGCGGAGTCCGTGCAGCCCGCCTTGGCCGCAGCCGTGAGCAGCGCGGCTTCCATGGGGTCGCCCAGGGCCGTCCAGCGTCCGTCGGAGGCCTTGTCGTCCGCCGGGCGGAGTGTGGCGTCGTTGCACAGGGCGGTCACGGTCAGGAGCTCCGTCAGGGGTTCGAGCTCGTCCGCTTCCGCCGGCCGTCCGTCGACCAGGACCTCGCCCACGGGCTCGTACCCCACGCCCGAGAGGTCGGCGCTCACCTGCGGTGTCCAGACGTGTTGGACGACCATGCGGCCCTCGGTCAGGGTGCCGGTCTTGTCGGTGGCGAGGACGGACACGGAGCCCAGTGTCTCCACGGCGGGAAGCCGTCGCACCAGTGCGTGTCGGGCGACCATGCGCCGGGCCCCGAGGGCGAGGGCCAGGGTGACGACGGCCGGAAGGGATTCGGGGACCGCCGCCACGGCCAGGCTGATGGCGGTGACCGCCATCGTGCCGAGCGGGAGCCCCCGCACCAGGCCGAGGACGAAGACCAGGACGCACAGGGCGAGCGTCAGAGCCGCGAGGACGCGCCCGAGGGCGGCGAGGCGGCGCTGCAGCGGGGTCGGCTCGCGACGTTCGTCGAGCAGGGCCGCGATGCGGCCGAGGGCGCTCGCGGCGCCTGTGGCCGTGACCGTGGCCACGCCCCGGCCTCGTACGACCACCGTGCCCGCGCCCAGCGCCGTACCGGCGTCCTTGTCGACGGGCACGGACTCCCCGGTGAGCATCGACTCGTCCAGCAGCAGGGCGGATGCCTCGGCGAGGTCGGCGTCGGCGGCCACGATGTCGCCCTCACCGACCAGGAGGACGTCACCTGGGACGACCTCCGCCGCCGGGAGCTCGCGGACGGCGCCGTCCCGCCGCACGCGCGCGTGCGGGGCGGTCAGGGCGGAGAGGGCGGCGACGGCGTTGTCGGCACGGATCTCCTGTGCCACGCCGACCGTCGTGTTCACGAGGACGACCATCCCGATGACGATCGCGTCGGGATGGTCGCCGATCGCGAGGGTCAGCACGACGGCTCCGATGAGCACCATGATCAGCGGGTCGGTCAGCTGGGCCAGGACCCGCGTGTGGAGCCGCACGGGCCTTCTCGCGGTCACCTCGTTGGGGCCCGTGTCGGCGAGCCGCCGGGCGGCCTCGTCCCGAGTGAGTCCCCTCGTCTCCCGCACCGGTGCGGAGGCCCGGCCCGGTGCCGACGCCGTCATGGCCCGCTCATCCGGCGGGGACGGTGACCACCGGGCAGTGGGCCCGGTGCAACAGCCCGTGGACGACGGAACCCACGCGCATCCCGGCGTATCCGCCCCGGCCCCGACGGCCGACGACGACGGCCAGGGCGTGTTCGGCCGCGCTCGCGAGCGCCTCGACGGGGGAACCGACGGGGACCTCGTGGGTGAGCCGGACGTCGGGGTACTTCTCCGCCCAGCCCGCGGTGGTCTCCGAGAGCAGGCGGCGCTCGGCGTGGGACAGCGTGTCGGCGCTGTGCAGGGAGAAGACGGGGGGTTGCCAGACGGCGACGGCACGCAGCGCGCAGTGCCGGAGGTCGGCTTCCTCGAAGGCCCAGGCCAGGGCTGCTCGTGATGACTCGCTGCCGTCGACGCCGACCACGAGGTAGGGCGTCTCCCGCGTGACGTGTTCCGCGTCGCCCACGACGACCACTGGGCAGTGCGCCTTCGCGGTGACCGGGACGACCAGGGAGCCGGCGCTCAGGAACTCCGCCGTACGGTTGAGGTGCCGGGAGCCCAGCACGATCATGTGGGCCTCGCGCGACAGACCCGCCAGGGTTCCCGCCGGGAACCCGTCGACAAGGAACGAGGTCGCCTTGACGGCCGGCTGCCGGGCGTGCGCCCAGGCGAGGGCGGCTCGCAGGGTTTCCGTGCCGGCCCGCTGCTGCGCCTGGTGACGGGGGGTGTCGTCGACGTGCTGGGTGTCGTGCCGCGGTGGTACCGCGACCACCAGGCGCAGCCCCCGTCCCCTCAGGTGGGCCTCGTCCGCGGCCCAGGCGAGGGCCATGTGCCAGTCCTTGACCGGGTCGATGCCGACGACGACGTCGCTGCGATCCGTGGTGCTGGTCATGTCGTGCTCCCATGTCCGGGTCCTTGCCGAGGGATGAGCTCCACGGGGCAGTGGGCGTGCTGCAGCAGGGCCAGCGTGATCCGGCCGAGCGTCGGTCCGAGGTGGCCGGGCGATCGCCGACCGCCGATGACCAGAAGGTCGGCGTGGTGCGACGCGTCGACGAGGGCTCCGGGCACGCTGTGGCTCTTCTGGCCCTCCGCCTGCACCGTCAGGTCCGGGAACTCCTCCCGGATCCGGTCCGAGACCGAGGTCAGGACGCGCACGTGAGGACGGGCGTTCCCGTCGCAGCCGTCGCGCGACGCGGCCCGCGAGCCGGTGGCCGACCCCACGTTCCAGATGTGCAGCAGCCGCAGGGGCACCTTCCGCAGCAGGGCTTCGCGAGCCGCCGCACGGGCGCAGTCCACGTCGGCCTCGTCCCGGACCGCCGCGAGGACCGCGCCGGCCTCGACGGGCTCCGCGGCCCCTCGGACCACGACCACGGGCGTGGTGGCGGCGGCCGCGACCTCGAGGCCGACCGATCCGAGCAACAGCGAGGAGAACCCGCCGAGACCCCGGTGTCCGACGACGACCGTTCCGGTCAGGGCGGCGGCCCGCCGCAGGCTGCCAGGGGCCGGGCCGTCGGTGAGTTCCTCGACGACCGCCAGTCCGGGATGTCGCGCTGTGATCGTCTCGGCGGTCCGGTCGAGCAACTCACGCCCTGCTTGCCGACTCCTGACGATCTCCGCCTCGGACAGGAACGGGACCGGCGCGTCCGTGTCCGCCGCGTGAACGAGGCACAGGGTGCTGCCCCTCAGGTCCGCTTCCGCCGCCGCCCACGTCACCGCCGTGTGCGCGGACGGTGATCCGTCGACGCCGACGACGACCCTGCCCGGGCCGGAACGGGCTGCTCCGTTCATCGCTCCTCCCTCCCGGAGGCCGAGGGACCTCTTCCACCCTGGCAGCGGGCTCCGGGTGGCCGGAGGGCCTCTGGGGGCAATGACGGGACCAAAGGTCCCCCTGGCCGGCCGAACGGGTCGCCGAGCCGGCATGACGAGCCCGTTCGGTCCTGAGAATGGACCGTTCGGCCCTCGCAGGTACTCGCACGTCCACCGGATGGTGGTGACGCGGGAAGCACCGTCCGAACCCTCGAACAGGAGGCGCGGCGATGAAGCACATGAAGGTCGGCGGTCTGATGACCGACGACGTGGTCTCCGCCGTCCCCGCGACGTCGTTCAGGGAAGTGGCGAAACTGCTCGCCGAGCACGAGATCAGCGGGGTGCCCGTCGTGGACGACGACGAGCACGTCGTCGGAGTCGTCTCCGAGAGCGACCTGCTGGCCCGCCACGAGCTGACCGCGCGGGACCTGATGACCATGCCGGCCGTCACCGTTCACGCCGAGGAGACGGTGGCGGACGCGGCACGGCTGATGGTCCGCCGCGGAGTCGAGCGCCTTCCCGTCGTCGACGAGGAGGAACGGCTGGTCGGCATCGTGACCCGCCGCGATCTGCTCGGCGTCTACCTCCGCCCGGACGCGGAGATACGGCGCCGCATCCGTGAGGACGTCCTCTCGGACGCCATGGACCTGCCCGGGTACGCGGTGGACGTCCACGTCCTCGACGGCGTGGTGACGCTGGAGGGCCGCGTCCGGGAGCGGAGCCGGGCCCGGATGCTCGTCGGGCTCGCCGAGCGCGTGGACGGCGTCGTCGCCGTCGTGGACCGGCTGTCCTTCACCGAGGACGACACGCGACCCGCGTCTCCCGCCCGGACTCCCCACGACATCTCTTGGTGACCCACCGCAGACAGGACGAACCGTGTCTACCACCACTCTGATCCGACCGCTCGTGACGTCGCTGGTCGAAGACGCCGTCACGGCTCCCTCCATGCACAACGCACAGCCCTGGAAGTTCGTCCACAGGACGGGCTCCGGCGTCATCGAGCTGCACGGTGACCCCTCACGCGCAATGCCGCGCGAGGACCCCGACCAGCGCGCCCTCCATCTCGGCTGCGGCGCCGCCCTGTTCGGCCTGCGCGTCGCCGCCGTGCACCGGGGCCTGCGTCCCGTGGTCCGGTTGCTGCCCCGTCCCGACGATCCCTGGCACCTCGCCGACGTTTCCCTCGACGGCCCCGACGACTCCGACGGTGAACTGGGCGCACTCCACGACGCCCTGTCGCGTCGGCACACCAGCCGCTTCCCCTTCACCGAGGAGCGGATCCCGCCCGAGGTGATCGACGGTCTCCGTGCCGCGGCCTTCCTGGAGGGCTGCCGGCTCGTCGTGCCGGGAGCGTGGCACACCGACACCGTCATGGGCCTCGTCCACACCTCCGAACTGTTCGAGGCGGCGGACGAGGCCGTACGGGCGGAGATCGCCGCCTGGAGGCGCACGGGTGCGGCCGGGGAGGGCCCCGACACCGAGGGCATCCCGGCGTACGCCTTCGGCCCTCGGCAGTACGACGTGACCTCCCCCGTCAGGGACTTCGACGCCCCCCGCCAGGTGCCCGGCCGGGCCTCGGTCCGCTTCGAGAAGAGGCCGCAGATCGCGCTGCTCGGCACGGTCGAGGACACCCCGGAGGAATGGCTGAGGGCCGGCCAGGCCATGCAGCGGGTCCTCCTGCAGGCCACCCTCGACGGCCTCGCCACCTCCCTCATGTCCCAGCCGCTGGAATGGCCCGAACTCCGCTCCGAAGCACGCGATCCCGGCTCGACGACCGGCTTCGTCCACATGGTCTTCCGCCTGGGCTACGGCCCCGGGGGCCGTGCCACGCCGCGCCGTCCGGTCTCCGAGGTGCTCGCCTTCGACTAACCTCCTCGCACGGACGGAGCCGCTCCTCACAGCCGGAACCAACGCTCCTGGCCGGGCGCGACGGTGACCCTCCGGTCACCCGGCAGGAAGACGGCGAGCGGGCCCGCGGACGAAGCGGGTACCCGGACGGCCAGCCGGCCGGGAAGCATCCGCAGGCGCACTCCTCGATGGCGGCCGACGCACAGGGTGAAGGTGAACCTGGGGATCTCCGCCAGCGGCACCGGGGCCACACGAAGTCCCTCCGGCCCCGTTTCCAGGCCGGTGATCCCGCGTTCGACGAGGTCGATCGTGCCCGCCATCGCGCCGAGGTGGACGCCCTCGCCGGTCGTCCCGCCCTGGACGTCGGCCACGTCGGCGAGGAGGGCCTCCTCGCAGTACCGCCAGGCGTCGGCGCCCATCTGCCGGGCGAGCACCCACCCGTGGACGAGGCTGCTGAGCGTCGATCCGTGGCTGGTGCGCCGCAGGTAGTACGAGACGGTCGCACGCCACGTCTCGTCCTCCCACGCGTAGCCGAGCCGGCCGAACAGGCCGTGAAGCTCCTCGGGCCGGAAGAGGTAGCCGAGCATGAGGGTGTCGGCCTGCTTCGACGCCTGGTAGCGGTTGACCGTGTCGCCCTCGGCCTCCAGGATCCGGTCGAGGCGGCGGATGTCGCCGTAGCGGGCGCGATACGCCTCCCAGTCGAGCTCCGCCAGGTCCCCGTAGCCCTCGAACTGGCTCACCACACCCTGGTGGAACGGCACGTGGAGGCGACGGGAGACGTCCTCCCAGCGGTCGAGTTCGCCGTCGTCCAGAGCCAGTTGCTCCCGGAGTTCCGAGCGACGGGCCTCGGTCAGTTCGCCGAGCAGGTCGAGTCCGCGGGCCAGCACCCACGCGGCGGTCACGTTGGTGTAGGCGTTGTCGTCGATGCCGGGCGCCGAGGCGCCGGGATAGGCGTCGTGGTACTCGTCGGGCCCCACCACCCCACGGATGCGGTACCGGCCCGACTCCGGGTCCAAGACGGCGGCCCCGGCCCAGTACCGGGCGACCTCGAGGAGGATCTCGGCCCCGGCGGAGTGGAGGAATCCGAGGTCGCCGGTGGCCTGCGCGTACCGCCAGACGTTGTACGCGACGGCGGAGCCCACATGGCGCTGGAGCCGTGAGTGATCGGCCAGCCAGCGGCCCGAACGGGGGTTGAGGTGCAGGACCTGCGTCTCCTCCCGCCCCGAACTCGCGCTCTGCCAGGGGTACATGGCCCCCTGCCGGCCCGCGAGGCGGGCGGCCTCGCGGGCGGCCGGGAGCCGGCGGTGCCGGTACATGAGCAGCGCCCGGGCCACCTCGGGAAAATGGAGGTCGAGGTAGGGCAGGACGAAGAGCTCGTCCCAGAAGACGTGCCCCCGGTAGGCCTCACCGTGCAGTCCGCGGGCGGGAACGCCCACGTCGAGGTCCGCCGTGTGCGGGGAGAGCGTCTGCAGCAGGTGGAACACGTGCAGCCGCAGGATGCGGCCCGCCTCCCCCGGCACGTGCAACTCTCCCTGCTCCCAGACCCGCTGCCACGCCGCCGTGTGGCCGGAGAGCAGCCGGGGGAAGGAAGGAGCACGAGCGATCGCGTCGGTGGCCGCCGAGAGCGGGTCGGCGGCGGGCCAGTCCATCGAGGTGTGCAGCGCCAGGGTCTTCACGACCGTCGCCGAGCGGCCGGGGCCGACCGGCAGGCGGTACGTCTGCGCGGTGCCGGTCCCGGTGGCCGTCTCCCGTGCGAGCCGCGCGGGGCGGGTGGCCGTGCGCACGGCCATGGCGATCCCGATGCCCGGGTCGACGGTGCGGCAGGAGAGCCAGGCGACGCCGTCGGGCTCGAATCCGGTCCGGTGGTCCGTGAGATGGCGTCCGTCGAGGTGCCGGTAGCGCTCCACTCCGGCGTTGGTGACGGTCCCGTCGAGGACGGACCGCACCTCGACGGAACCGCTCCAGCCGTAGGCGCGGAACAAGCTGCGCTGGGCCGCGAGGCCGGAGTCCCCCATGTGCACGACGCGGATGTGGCTGACGCGCAGGCCCCGCCCACAGGCGTCCTCGAAGAACAGGTGCCGGGTGAGCACGCCCGCGCGGAGGTCGAGCCGTACGTCGTAGTGGCGCAGTTCCTCGGAGTCGGGCGTCAGCCAGTCGCCGGGCGGCCCCTCGTCCGGGAGGCGGCGGTAGCGCAGGAGCGTCCAGTTCGGGAGGTTGACGAGGTCCTCGTTCTCGACCCGCTCGCCGGCGACGACCGAGGTGAGCCGGTCGTAGCAGCCGGCCAGGTAGGTCCCCGGGTAGTACGGGCCTCCGGCGGGGCACTCGGGGGCGGAGCCCCGGGTGGCGAACCGGCCGTTGCCGAGCGTGCAGAGCGCTTCGACCAGCGGCTCGCGACCCGCGTCGTAACGGTCGTACCGCCACGTCCAGCCGGTGGTCATCCGCGCTCGCCCCATACGCTCCGGACCAGTGTCATGAGGTCGGGAACCACCAGGTCGGCGCCCTGCTCCCGCAGAAGGTCAGCGGTGCGCCGCAGCGGGGTGCGGTCGACTCCGACGACGAGCCCGAAACCGCCACGACGCGCTGCCAGGACTCCGGCGAGTGCGTCCTCGACGACCGCGGTCTCCCGCGGGCGGCTGCCGAGGAGGGCCGCCGCCCGCAGAAAGAGCGCGGGATCCGGCTTGCCGGCGAGGCCCAGCCGGGCGGCGTCCTCGCCGTCCACGATCGTCGCGAGGAGGTCGGTGAGTCCCGCGGCCCGGATCAGCGCCCGGGCGTGCCGGGACGCGGACACCGCGGCGCACGGCACTCCCCTGGTGCGCAGGGCCGCGAGGGCAGGCCGGGCGTCGGCGAAGGCCGTGACGCCTTCCGTACGGAGGAGATCGACGAACTCCCGTTCCTTGAGCGCGGAGACGGCCCAGACCGTGCCGCAGCCGGGCGCGTCGTGGGCCTCTCCCGGTGGGAGGTGGAGGCCACGGGAGGTGAGGAAGGCCGCGGCGCCGTCGTACCGGGACCTGCCGTCGACGAGCCGGCGGTACTCGGCGTCCGCGTCGAAGGGCGGCTGTGCCCCGCTGCCGGGCGCCAGGCGATCGAGGCAGGCGTCGAACGCGGCTTTCCACGCCGCCGCGTGCACCACGGCGGAGTCGAGCAGGACGCCATCGGTGTCGAAGACGAGACCGACCGGCGGCCGGGAGCCCGGGCCTCGGCCGTCCATCAGCCCGCCGGCGCGTCGGGAACGCTCACGACCGTGTGCTGCGGGCCGCCCAGCGCGACCTTGACGGCACCGGTCTCGGCCGCCCTGCCGAAGACCTCGTACGCCTCCTCCATCTCCCCCAGCTCGAACCGGTGGGTGATCAGCTCCGCCGACGGCAGCCTTCCGGCGGCCATCATGCGCAGCAGCATGGGTGTGGACGAGGTGTCCACGAGACCGGTGGTGATCGTGACGTCCTTGATCCACAGGTCTTCGAGGTGGAGGGCCGCCGGCTTGCCGTGGACTCCGATGTTGGCGACCCGGCCGCCCGGCCGGACCATCCGGGTGCACATCTCGAACGCCTCCGGAACGCCGACGGCCTCCATGACGACATCGGCACCGAGGCCCTCGGTGAGATCCGCGACCAGCTGTTCCGGGCCTTCGTCCGCGTTCACGGTGGCGTCCGCGCCGAGGGCGCGGGCGGCGGCGAGGCGCGACTCGGCCAGGTCGACGGCGACGATCCGGCCCGGGCTGTAGAAGCCGGCGGTGGCGACGGCGGCGAGACCGATGGGGCCCGCTCCGACGACGACCACCGTGTCGGCGGGGCGCACGGCACCGTTCAGGACCCCGACCTCGTAGGACGTGGGGAAGATGTCGGCGAGCAGAACCGCGTCGGAGCCCGCGATCGAGTCCGGCAGCGGATGGACGGACAGGTCGGCGAAGGGCACGCGGACGTATTCGGCCTGGGTGCCGTCGACGAGGTGGCCGAGGATCCAGCCGCCTCCGCCGCGGCACTGTCCGTAACGGCTCTCGCGGCAGAACCGGCACCTGCCGCAGGCGGAGATGCAGGAGATCAGGACGCGGTCTCCCGGCCGCACCGTACGGACGTCGCCTCCCGCCTCGACCACGGTGCCCACCGCCTCGTGTCCCAGGATCCGGCCGGGCGTCACCTCCGGCACGTCCCCCTTGAGGATGTGCAGGTCCGTGCCGCAGATGGTGACGACGTCGACCCGGACGATCACGTCGGCGGGGTCCTCGATCCCCGGGTCGGGGACGTCCTGCCAGGCGATCCGGCCCGGCCCCTGGAAGACGGCTGCCTTCATGGCACCCACCTGCTTCCTCTCGCGCGTCGCTGCGGTCCTCGCCCGACCAGGTTCCACGGAGCCCCTTCCCCGGCGCATGAGCCGATCGGCCCCCGGAACGGGCCCGCTCGGACCCTCCGGACCGGGCCGGTCCGGGTGCGAGGGTGGGAACCGGTCCACTCCGAAGGAGGGCCGACCATGTCCGAGGCAGCGCCGAACACCACCCCCGCCGCTCCGCGGCCCGCACTGCTCAGTCTCCTGGGCGGCGTGGGAACGGTCACCGGAAGCAAGTTCCTGGTCGAGAGCGACCATGCGCGGATCCTCCTCGACTGCGGTCTCTTCCAGGGTTTCGCGGCCCTGCGGCGCCGCAACCGGGAGCGTTTCGCCCGCGACGCCGCGGACGTCGACGCCGTGGTCGTCACGCATGCCCACCTGGACCACTGCGGCTATCTGGTCCGGCAGGGCTTCCGAGGACCGGTCCTCACCAGCGCCCACACACCCGACTGCGCGAGACGGGCGTCCTGCCCCGCTCGGTCCCCGTGTACGTGGACAGCCCCATGGCCCTGGCCGCCCTCGACGTCTACCGGGACGCGGTGCGCGGGCGCTCCCCCGAGCTGCGGCCGGAGATCCTCGCCGAGGGAGCCGCCGCCCTGAGCCCGGAGCCGTTCCTCGCCGCGCGCACCGTCCAGGAATCCATCGGGATCAACGAGACCGGCGGCCCCGCCGTCATCGTCTCCTCCGCCGGCATGGCCACCGGCGGCCGTGTCCTGCACCACCTGCGCCGGCTGCTCCCCCACCCGCGCAACGCGGTCGTCGTGATCGGCTTCGCCGCGGCCGGCACCCGGGCGCGGGACCTGGTGGACGGCGCCCGCGTGCTGAAGATGTTCGGCGAGTACGTGCCCGTACGGGCCGAGGTCGCCGACGTGCCCCACTTCTCGGCGCACGCCGACGCCGACCAGATCCTCGGCCGGCTGCGCGGCGCCCCTCCGCCGCACACCACCTACCTCGTCCGCGGCGAACCGGCCGCGTCCGAGGCGCTGCGCGACCGCGTCGACCGCGAACTGGGCTGGACGGCTGTCGTCCCCCGCTCGGGCGAGGCGGTCCTGGTCCGGTGACGGGGCTCTTCGGCCCCCTGGGTATGACCTGTACGGCCCTCCCCGTGCCCCCCGCCATGCGGGAGCCTGCGGGAGAAGGGCCGGAGGCACATCATGAGCACCATGAGCATGCTGCTGGACGAACTCGCTCCGAAGGCGCGTGACCAGCTCCTGCGTCAGGCCCGCCCGGTCCGGTTCCCCGCGGACACGCGCATCTTCCGCGAGCGGCAGCACGCCGACCGCTTCTGGATCATCGAATCCGGGCGGGTCGCCCTGGACCGGCGCCTTCCGGGGCACAGCACCGCTCTCATCGAAACGCTCGTGCCCGGCGACCTTCTCGGCTGTTCCTGGCTGTCCCCTCCCCACCACTGGCGCTACGACGCCACCGCGACCACCGAGGTGCACGCCCTCGAGTTCGACGGGCAGGCCGTCAGGGAGCTCTGCGCACAGGACGTCTCCATCGGTGAAGCGGTGTCCGCGACTGTTGCGGCGGCGCGGGCACGTCGACTCCTCAGGTAAGGAAAGAGCGATGGCAACCCAGCCGTTCACCGTCGCCGACGTGATGACCAAGAAGGTCGTCGCCGTCCAGCCCGGCGCGGAGTTCAAGGAGATCGTCGCCGCCATGGAGCGGTGGAAGGTGACCGCCGTACCGGTCGTCGAGGGCGAGGGCCGCGTCGTGGGCGTGGTCTCCGAGGCCGATCTGCTCCTCAAGGAGGAGTTCCACGACCACCGTCTCGGTCTCGTGGAACAGATGCGGCGTCTCGACGCCACGGCCAAGGCGGGTTCCCGCCGGGCGGGGGACCTGATGACCTCGCCCGCCGTCACCGTCGCCCCCGGTGCGTCCCTGCCCCGGGCCGCACGCCTCATGGCGGCCCATCGCGTGAAGCGGCTGCCGGTCGTCGACGAGAGCGGTGTCGTCCAGGGGATCGTGAGCCGGTCCGACCTCCTCAAGGTCTTCCTCCGTCCGGACGAGGAACTCGCCGCCGAAGTGCGCCGCGACGTCGTCGAGCACCTGTTCCCGCTCTCTCGTCACCGGATCGACGTCCGTGTCGACGCCGGAGTCGTGACGCTGTCCGGCGAGGTCGGAGACAGCGCGCTCGTCCCGCTCGCCGTCCGCCTCGCCCGCGCCGTCGAGGGTGTGGTGGACGTGCGGTGCGAGCTCGTCCCCGAGGGTCGGACGTAGCCGTGTCCGAGGTGACCGCCACCGACCTGTACGAGGTCACGATGGCGCTCTCGTACCTGCGGGAGGACATGCGGGCCCCGGCCACCTTCAGCCTCTTCGTGCGTGACCTTCCGCCGGGCCGCGGGTTCCTCGTCGCCGCGGGGCTCGAACCCGCCCTCGACCGCCTCTCCCGCTTCCGGGTGGGCCGCTCGGACGTCGAAGAGTTCGCCGAGGCGCTCGGGCGACCGGTCGAGGACCTCGAACCGCTGCACGGGCTGTCCTTCGAGGGACGGGTCCGGGCCGTGCCCGAAGGACGGCTCGTGTTCGCGGGCGAGCCGCTCCTGGAGGTCACCGCGCCGCTGCCCCAGGCCCAGCTCGTGGAGACGTACCTGCTGTCCCTCCTCTGCCACCAGACGGCCGTGGCGTCCAAGGCGGCGCGGTGCGTCCTGGCCGCCGCCGGGCGGCCCCTGGTGGACTTCTCCCTGCGCCGCACGCACGGGCCCGAAGCGGGCATGCAGGCGGCACGCCTCTGCGCGCTCGTCGGCTTCGCCGGCACCAGCAACGTCGCCGCCGCCCACCAGTACGGCATCCCTGCCGCCGGCACGATGGCCCACTCGTACATCGAGGCCTTCGACTCGGAGGAACAGGCGTTCCGGGCCTTCGCCCGCGCTCACCCCGGCCCGGTGACCTTCCTGGTCGACACCTACGACACGGATCGCGGCGTCGCGACGGCGGCGCGCGTCCTCAAGGACCTCGGGCCGGGCCCGGGGTGCGGGATCCGGCTCGACAGCGGCGATCTGGGCGCGCTGGCCCGCCGGGCCCGTGCCGCCCTCGACGGGGCGGGGCTGGGGGACGTGCGGATCGTCGCGAGCGGCGGTCTGGACGAGCACGGCATCGACCGGCTCGTACGCGAGGGGGCGCCGATCGACGTGCTCGCCGTGGGGACGAAGGTCGGCACGGCCGCCGACGCTCCGTACCTGGACGCGGCCTACAAGCTGGTCGAGTACGACGGGCGGCCCGTCATGAAGCTCTCCTCGGCGAAGGTGACGGCTCCCGGCCCGAAGCAGGTCTTCCGGGGCCCGGGCCTCCGCGACGTCATCGGCCTCGCGGACGAGGAGCCTCCCGGGGACGCGGAGGCGCTGCTGCGGACCGTGATGCGCGACGGTCTGCGGACGGGGCCGCCCGACACCCCGGCCGCCGCCCGGGCCCGCTTCGAGGCCGACATCGCGGCGCTGCCGGAAGAAGCCGGGAGCATCGGGCATCCGGTGCCACCACGGCCCGCGGTGTCGATGCGGCTGGCGGCCTTGACGGCAGTCGTACGACACCGGATCGAGGCGCGGATGCGGGAAGGTGACGGGCGATGAGGCACCGCAGCGTCGCGGATCTGATGACGCCCACGGCGGTGAGCGTCGTTCCGGGCACGACGTTCAAGGAAATCGCGCGGCTCCTGGACGAGTTCGGCATCACCGCGGTGTGCGTGGTGGACGAGTCGAACCGGCCTCTGGGCGTGGTCTCGGAGGCGGACCTGGTACGCCGCCGGGCCGCGGGGGCCGGGCTCGACACGGCGGGCGCGCTCATGTCGAGTCCCGCCGTCGTCGCCCGGCCCGAGTGGAGCGTGGTGCGGGCCGCCCGGGTGATGGACCGTGCCCGGGTCAAGCGGTTGCCCGTGGTCGATGCCGGAGGGCGGCTCGTGGGCGTCCTCAGCCGCAGCGACCTCGTCCAGCTGTTCCTGCGCAGGGACCGGGCGATCCAGGAGGAGGTCGTCGAGGACGTGGTCACCCGCACCCTGGGGCTGAGTCCGTCCGCCCTGTCGGTCGAGGTGGTGGACGGCCGGGTCACGCTCAGCGGCACGGTACGGCGCCGGAGCCTCGTGCCGGTGCTCCTCAGGCTCTGCAACAGCGTCGACGGTGTCGTGGGGGTCGTCGACCGGCTCACGTACGAGGACGACGACCTGCCGAAGGAGGAAGGACCATGAACACCCCCGGCGCCCCGCATGCCCCCGTGGTGGTGACGGCCGAACTCGACGGCCGGTTGTCCCGCTGGCTGTGGCTGGTCAAATGGATCCTGGTGATCCCCCATTGGATCGTGCTGTTCTTCCTCTGGATCGCCTTCTTCGTCGTGGCGGTGATCGCGTTCTTCGCCGTCCTGTTCACCGAGCGCTTCCCGCGCGGCCTGTTCGACTTCAACCTGGGCGTACTCCGCTGGTCCTGGCGCGTGTCGTACTACTCGTACGGCGCCCTCGGCACCGACCGCTACCCGCCCTTCAGCCTGGGCCCCGAGCCCGGCTACCCCGCCCGGCTCGACATCGTCTATCCGGAGCGGCTCTCCCGCTCACTGGTCCTGGTCAAGTGGTGGCTGCTCGCTGTCCCCCACTATCTGGTGATCGCCTTCTTCACCGGCGGCATGCAGGTGCACTGGTGGAGCGGCGGCCTGATCACGCTGCTCACGCTCATCGCGGGCTTCGCCGTGGCCTTCACCGACCGCTATCCGCGCGACCTGTTCGCCCTGATCGTCGGGCTGAACCGCTGGGTCCTGCGCGTCGCCGCCTACGCGAGCCTCATGACGGACGCCTATCCGCCGTTCCGTCTCGACCAGGGTGGTCACGAGCCGGCCGCGGGCGCCGTGCGCTGACGGCGCCGCCTGGCGCGCCGCAGCTCGTCCGTGCCCCACACCAGGAGCGGGAAGGACGTGATGAGCAGGACCACGTCCAGGGGAAGGGCGGCCGTGCCGAAGAGGCGCTGGAGCGGGGGCGCGTAGACGAGGGCGGCGGTGAAGGCCGGCTCGAAGGCGATGCCGGCCAGCAGCAGTGGATTCGAGAACATCCCGATGTCGCGGAGGGCCGCGTGGTCGGTGCGGGCCGCGAAGGCCGTGCCGACCTGACAGGTGACGATGCCGGCGAAGGTGGCCGTGGTGGCCGTCACGTAGGCGTGGTGCAGGGGGCTGCCCGGGCCTGTGGGATCGCCCGGCTGCCAGCCCGCGCGCCAGAGCACGGAGAAGAAGCCGGCCATGACGAGGGCCGCCGACACCAGACCCAGGTAGCCCCAGCTGCGGACGAGCATGTCGCGGGAGATCACGCCCTGGTGCCGTGGCCGGGGCGGCCGCTGCATGATGCCGGGTTCGGAGCGTTCCCGGCCGAGGGCGAGGGCGGGCAGGGTCTCGGTGCCGAGGTCGATGGCGAGGATCTGCAGGACGGTGAGGGGAAGCGGGATGGCCCCGGCTGAGAGCGCGAAGACGAGGAAGGGCACGATCTCCGGGGTGGCGTGGGCGAAGATGTAGACGATGAACTTGCGGACGTTGTCGTAGACGCGGCGCCCGGATTCGACGGCGGTCACGATGGTGGCGAAGTCGTCGTCGGTGAGCACCATGGTGGCGGCTTCGCGAGCCACGTCGGTGCCGGAGCGTCCCATGGCCACCCCGATGTGGGCGCGGTGCAGTGCGGGGGCGTCGTTGACCCCGTCCCCCGTCACGGCGACGATCCGGCCGTGGGCCCGCAGGGTGTCCGCCACCTTGAGCTTCGTCTCGGGCGAGGAGCGGGCGAAGACGATCTCGGCGTCGCCTTCCACGAGGAGCCGGTCGAGCTCGTCGTCGCCCAGCGACTCGGAAGCCGCGACGACCTGCAGGCCGGGCACTCCGATGCCCACCTCGCGGGCGACCACGGCAGCGGTGGCTCCGTTGTCCCCCGTCACGATGTGCACGCGCACCCCGGCCTCGTGGCAGCGGCGGACGGCCTCCGCCACCTCGGGGCGCGGCGGGTCGTACAGTCCGACCAGGCCGAGCAGTGTCAGTCCCGATTCGGCGTCCTGACGGTGCGACGGCGGCTCCGCGCCCGGCGGCAGGTCGCGCGCGGCGACGGCGAGGACCCGCATGCCGCCCCGGGCCAGTTCCTCCGCCGCGGAACGGGCCGCGTTCGTGGCCTGGCCGGGGGGGGACGCGGGCCAGGACCGCTTCGGGCGCCCCCTTGGCGAGGATCCGCAGGCGGCCCGTCGCCTCGTCGTCCTGCACGACCGACATCAGCCGCAGCCGCGGGTCGAAGCGGTGAGGGGCCGGCCGTCGCGTACGGCGAGGGCGTGCTCGGGCAGATAGCGCGCGAGGGTCTCCACCGCCCGCTCGGCCTGCCGTTCCTGGAGCAGTGCGAAGGCCGCGTTGACGGCGATGACCGCCAGGATCGCCCAGCCGAGCACTCCGAGGTCCGCGACGAAGGCCAGTGCGGCGGCGGCCCAGAGCAGCAGGGCGAGGGGGTGGACCAGCTGCCCGACCAGTTCCCGCGCGAAAGAGGAGCGGGTCTTGCGCCGCACCTCGTTGGGCCCGTGGACGGCGAGTCGGCGGGTGGCCTCGCGGGCGGACAGCCCGTCCGGCCCGGTGGCGAGTTCCCTGCGCAGCCTGGGCAGGGGCTCGCTGGGATCGAAGGGCGGCGCCTCGGCGGGCGTGACGGTCCGGCCCGTGGCGGCGCGGTCAGTCATCGTCGGTCCCCGGAGGGCTCCCCCGGCGGAGCCGACCGGACCACACGGGTTCGACCCGTTCCCACTCCCGTTCCCAGACCGCGAGCCGACGGGCTTCGGCCCGCCGTCGTACGAGGACGAGGGCACCGGCCCCGATCGCTCCGGCGGAGGCCGCGGCGACGCTCCCGCCCGAGAGCGAGGTCAGCGCGCGATCGGCGGCGCTGCCCGGAGGACGGGCGGGAGTGCCGGTGTCGTCCACCCAGATCGTCACCGTGCCGCCCCGGGGCGTCCGGGGAGGGACGTGGACGGTGCCGGACCGACGGACGTTCTCGGGCTGCTCCCAGACCGCGGGTGCGACCGCCTGCGGTGTCGATCCGTACCGGGCGGCGACGGGCGGGTCCTTGGCGGGTCCGGTGGTGGTCGCCCGCACCTGGTGGCGGTGGGCGGCGAGTTCACGGTCGGCCTCGGCTCCGTTGCTCCACAGTGCTCCGGCGGCGACGGCCCCGCAGATCAGAGAGATCATCAGGACGAGAATCAGCGCGGCGCGCTCGCCGGCTCCCCGTCCGGGCGGCGTGAGTCGCGGGTCCGATCGCTCGTGGTGGTCCATGTGGCACCTCCGGGTGGAGTCGCGCCGTGCTTGCTGTCGTGGGCGACCAGGGCGCACTGGGGCTTCACGACGTGGTGCCTCCGGACGGAGTGCCTCCTCGCTTCACCGGGATGGTGCGCGCGGCACTGCTCTTCTCCTCGGGCATCGGGACGCGGAGGGTGAGGATGCCGTCCTCGTACGACGCCTCGACGTCGTCGACCGGGATCGTGGCCGGGAGACGCACGGTCCGGCGGAACGATCCGTAGCGGAACTCCGAGTGCTCCTTGTCCTCCTCGCTCTCGCTGTGCTCCGCGCTCACCGTGATCAGGTTGTCGTCGACGGTGATGGTGAGGTCCTCCGGGTCCATCCCGGGCAGTTCGGCCCGGAGCACGTACCCGCCGGCGTCGCTGGACACCTCCACGGGAATGGAGTGGGCGGCCGTCGCCGGTCGCCAGCCGGGCAGCCCGGGAAACTCCCGGTTGAACCAGTCGTTGAAGTCGGGGAAGAGGCTGTGCCTGCGTTCCACCTTGCCTCCGGCCATGGTGCTGCTCCTCGTTCCGGGGCCCAGGACGGTCGCCGTGGGCCCGAGTGGGTGCGGACGGACGGTGTGGCGACCGGGCCGAGGGGCCGGTCCGACCCCGTGACACCATCGTCCGCCCGCGGGACCATGGGGCGCACTGTCCGAGGGGGGTCGTCCGTGGGGGCCGAACGGGCCGCGCCCGGACCGACCGGCCCATGGCGCCACGGCTCCGGTGCCGTCAGCGGCAGACCTCCTCGACGAAGTGGCCCACCTGTTTCTCCGGCAGGTGCCTGGCGAGGTCCGCCTCGCTGATCATGCCGACCAGGCGGTGGTCGTCGATCACGGGGACGCGGCGGACCCGGTGCTCCTGCATGGTGCGGAGCACCTGTTCGCTGTCGGCGTCCGCGTCGACCGTGACCGGCTTGCCCTGGGCGAGGAGTCCGGCCGTCATGTGGCGGGGGTCCTTGCCCTTGGCGAGGCACTTCATCACGATGTCCCGGTCGGTGACGATGCCGTGGAGCCGGTCGTCCGGCCCGCAGATGGGCAGCGCGCCGACGTCGAGTTCGCTCATGCGTCGTGCCGCGTCCATCAGGGTCTCGTTCTCCTGCACGCAGCTCGCACCGGTGTGCATGATCTCCCTTGCGGTCGTCATGGCCGCGTCCTCCTTTCAGGCCCCCTGCTCGCGATCCGGCCGCCTCGCCGTCGGTTCAGAGGAAGAGCGCCGACCCCGTGACGGTGTGCACCGGGCGGCTGGGACGCCCGTTCGTCCCCTCCGCGGGCAGCCGGTGGTTCCTGGGGCGACCACGTCGCGTGTCCTCCGTGGCCGCCCGCGGGTCGAGCTGGCCCGACGGTTCGTCGTGTCGGGCGCCCCGGTACCGACGCTTCTTGGGCATGGTCCGTCCCTTTCGTCGTCCGGTGCCTCTCTCGACCCCCGCGTACGCGTCGCGTCGGTCCCATGACGTCCTCCGTGGTCTCGGGCGTCCTCAGTACGGGAGCGGTCGGCCGGACGGGGTGCGCAGATCGAGGGGGCTCGGCCTGCGGGGCTGTCGGGGCCGGGGGCTGATCCGGATGCGCTGCACGGTGCTCACCTCTCCGGGAAACCGGCGGACGGACCGGGGCCGTCCTCTCGCCCCACCGTCCCGCGTGGGGGCCGGAGTGCTCCAGTGCCGAGCGGGCCGTCGGTCCAGGGTCGGTCGGCCTTACGGGAACGGGGCCCATCGGCCCGTACCGGGTCGCCGGTCCACCCCTCTCGTCGCGGGAGGGGGACGGTGATCATCGGACACATGGCGCGGTGCAGCAAGCCGTGGACCGTGGATCCCAGCCGCATGCCGGAATACCCGCCACGACCTCTTCGGCCGACGACCAGGGCCAGGGAGTCCTGGGACGCCAGGGCGAGCTGTTCGACGGGGTGTCCCCGAAGCACTTCTTGGGAGATGTCGACATCCGGATGCTTCTCCACCCACCCCGCCACCGATTCGGCCAGCAGCCCTCGGTGCTCGGCCACGGCCTCGTCGAGATCGTCACGGGCGAGCGTGGAAGGGTGCCAGACCCGGACGGCCCTCAGTCGTGCCCCGCGCAGGCTCGCCTCCTCGACGGCGAAGGCGACCGCGGCCCGCGCGGACTCGCTTCCGTCCACGCCGACGACGAGGGTCGGCGGATGCACGGTGGTGTGCTCGGGCACCCGGACCACGACGACGGGGCAGAAGGCGCGCGCGGTGAGCGGGACGACCACGGAGCTCTCGCTGAACACCCCGGCCACCCTGCCGAGACGGCGCGAGCCGACGACGACGAGTGCGGCGTGCTCCGCCATGTGGCGCAGGACGGTCGCCGGCACGCCGTTCACGCGTTCCGTCGCGATCCGCAGACCACCGTGGAGTTCCCGTACGAGGTCCTCCGCACGGGTGATCGCCGACTCCGCGCGGATGCGCAGGGCGCTCTGGTGGGCGAGCGCGTCATACCGGAGCCCCTCGTGGGCAGGTGGCACGGCGACGATCAGGCGGAGCGCCAGTCCTCTTCGCACGGCCTCGTCGGCGGCCCAGACGAGAGCGGGGACCGACTGCTCCCGGGGGTCGACTCCGAGCAGTATCTCGTTCACGTCTCCTCGACCCTGGTGGCGAAGGCGGGCGGGACGATCTCCACCGGGCAGTCCGCGTGGTGGATCAGGACGTGGGCGACGCGCCCCAGGGACGGCACCGCGCCCAGGACGCGGTGTTCCCTGCCCATCACGAGCAGGTCGGTGTGGGCGGTCGCCTCCACCAGGATCCCGGGCGTGCTCGTGCCCGTCTCGACGTGATGGCTGACGTTGAGCCCGGGGTAGAAGTCGCGCACGCGGTCGGCGAGCGCCTTGATCTCGTGCACGCGCTGTCGCGCGATCTCGTCGAGGTCGTCCAGCATGGTCGCGACGCTGCCGATGTGGGTGAGCACGTTCCAGACGCTCACCAATCGCAACGCCGCCTTGCGGGCGTCCGCCTCGGCGGCCGCGACGAGCAGCCACCCGAGATCCGAGGCGCCGTGCACCGCCGCCGTCACCGAGCCGGCCTCGGGGCGGTCACCGTCACCACGGACGACGATCACGGGCGTCTCGGCGTGGGCTGCCACCCCCAGGCCGACGGACCCGAGCATGAGGGTCGAGAAACCGCCGAGCCCCCGATTGCCCACCACGATCGTACCCCCGTGGCCGGCGGCCGCCCGGAGACCGGCCACGGGCTCCTGGCGACTGAGTTCCTTCGTGACGGCAAGGTCGGAAAAACGCTCCTGGACCGCGCTCGTGGTCTCGGCCAGCAGGTCGCGCCCCCTTTCGCGCACCTCCTGGATTCTCTCGGCGTCGGCGAAGAGGGCCCGACGGGCGGTGTCGTCGGCGTGGACGAGATGCAGGGTCCGCCGCCGCCGGTCCGCCTCGGCCGCGGCCCAGAACACGGCCGTGCGCGCGGAGGGAGACCCGTCGACTCCCACGACGACGTTGCCGAGCTCCGGTCGGGCGGGGATCTCACTGGTCATGGTTCCTCCTCCGGGACCCACCCGGCTCTCGGGAGCACGTCCCGAGGAACGACACCTCCCACGCTGGCACCGTGGCGGCCCTCCCGGGGATGGGCCGTTCGGCCCCGACCGAGACCTGGCCGGCCCTGCTGTCGGAAGGCCGGAACCACCAGCCTGAAGTACTGACGGCCGCCGCGGACGAGTCGGATCTGACCGTGCTCGGATCGCGTGGGCTCGGCGGGGTCCGTGGATTCCTCGTCGGCTCGGTCTCCCTCGCCGTCGTCGGCACGGCGCGCCGACCGGTCGTCCTCGTGCGCGCGGAGGGCGCTCCGGCGGCTTTTGGGGACGGGATCGTGGTGGGCGTCGACGTCCACCAGCCGTGCGACGCCCTGCTGGCGTTCTCGTTCAACGAAGCCGCCCGCCGGGAAACGCCGCTGGGGTTCCTGCACAGTTGGACGCTTCCCGCCTCGTACGGCTACGCGGCCGTCATCGCCCCGGGATCGGCGATGAGCCGGGCGGCCACTTCCTTCGAGAGCTGAACGACCTGCTGGAACCGCGGCGGAAGCGGTACGCGGGCATGGACGCGACGGCCACGGCGGTGGCGGGCTCTCCCGCGTACCGACTGGTCGAAGCGTCGCAGGACGCGCAGCTCGTCGTCGTCGGACGCCGGAACCGGAAAGTTCCCCTCGGCGCGCGGCCGGCTCTCGGAGATCACCGACGGGACGGCCCTTGGCCTGCGGGCCCGGTCGGTGTGCCGGGCGCGCCCGGCACCCGGATGCGGCGGCCGGTCACCCGGCGCGGCGAGAGCGTCACCACGGTGTCCCGCCCGTCCCCGGCCCACGGCTCCGAGTGGACGACGTCCTTGATCCTCCGTACCGAGGCCTCGTCCGACACCGTTCTTACCGGACCGACGAAGAGCACGCTCCACCCCTGGCTGAAGGCCTCGTCCAGGCGGTCCTCCTCGAAGGCGGCTTCCGCACCGGACGCCGCGCCGCGAGCGAGGGCCGAGTCCGCGGCGGTCATGAAGACGATCTCCCAGTCGACGACCTGGTAGTTCACGGGGATCACCATGAGCCCGTCCCCTCCTTCGACGGCGATCCGGCCGACGCCGTGGCCGTCGAGCAGCTCCCAGCACTCCGTCTCGTCGATCTCCTCCATCCGTGCCCGGTACCCGGCACGGGAGCCGCCCGGCGGGAGGTCCGCCGTGGATCCGGTGAGGTCCTGGACGGTGGTCTCCAGGGCGTTCGCGAGCCGGACCAGGAATTCGATCCCCGGGGCGGGTACCCGTTCCTCCACGTAGGCGATGTAGCCGGGCGTGGAGCCGGCCCGTTCGGCCACCTCCTCCCGGGACAGGCCGAGTCGCGCCCGCTTGGCCGCGACGCGGCGTCCCAGGTCGCTCGCGGCATGCGGGGCCTTCCGGTCGCCGATCGCGTTCATCACGCCTCTCCTTCCGTGCTCTCGGAACGTGGCTGGGGTACGACGGCGACCGGGCACATGGCGTGGTGCAGGGCGCGGTGGGCGACCCTGCCGAGCTCCAGACCGACGAGCCGGTCCCGGCGCCTGGCCCCGACGACCAGCAGGTCGGCGGCGGCGGAGCGCTCGGTCAGCACTCTGTGGGCGAGGCCCTCGACCGTGGTTCTGCGCAGGCGCACCCCGGGATGTTCGGATGCCGCGGCCTCCAGGGCCTTGTCGAGCAGTTCGGAGGACCGTTCCGCGAAGTGGACGCCCCCGTCGCCGCTCAGCAGCGGGTGGTCGGCCGGCTCATGGGCCGGCCGTCGCCAGGTGCGCACGACGTCGAGCTCCGCGTCCCGGGCCGCCGCCTCGCGGAAGGCGAAACGGACGGCGGGCGAATCGACGTCGTGCTCTCCGACGCCGAGCAGCACGCGTTCGTGGCGTGCCTCCAGGGCGTGCCGGTCCCCTCTCACGACGACGACCGGGCAGTGGGACCGGGCGGCCACGACGAGACCGACGGAGCCGAGCAGAAGATCGGCGAACTCGCCGCGTCCGCGGGATCCGACGACCAGGATCGCTCCCTCCTGCCCCTCCCTGAGCAGCGCGGTGGACGCGTCCTCGGCCAGGACGGCCGCGGTGAGGGGGAGGTCGGGTGCGCGGCGCCGGGCGCGTTCGGCCGCGGTGCCGACGATGTTCTCGGCGAGGACCTGGCCCGACGGCCGGTCCGTGGCCCAGGTCGGCACGACTCCCTCGTACCGTTCCCACAGCGAGGCGTGGACGATCCGCAGGGGGAGCCCGTGCCGTACGGCTTCGTCGACCGCCCAGTCCAGAGCCGTGAGGCTCGCGTCGGACCCGTCGACTCCTGCCACCAGAGGCGATTCCATCGTGCCCACCCGCCTTCCGCGTCGTGTGGGGGCCTGCTGCCACGCTCGCATCGGGCCGGAGGGGCCGGGTAGGGCCGGTCGGTCCCGGCCGTGGCCCGCCCGGGGCACATACGGAGGCGATGTGGCGGCACCACGGGAGGAGGAGCCCGTCCGCTTCTCGTGGATCCCGATCGCGCGGTGCACGGCTCGAAGCCGGCGCGGGGCGTCTCCCTGTCCTGCCGTGTTCCGGTCGCGGCCATGGTCCTCGCCTCCCGACCGGAGTGACCGGAGCGACCGGAGCGACCGGGCACGGCCTTCCCGAGCCCGGCGCTCCCGTCTTCCACCATGCGTTCCGGTCGGTCGCCGGTCATAGGGCCGACCGTCCCGGAAGGGGACCGTTCGGCACTGCCGAGGGGCGGCCCCGCGCAGCAGGATGAGATCCACGAGGGGCGCCGCGTCCCGTGGAGGAGGACCGTCATGCGGCACCGTACGGTTTTCGAGGTGATGACCCACGACGTGGTCACCGCCGCCCCGCAGACCCCGTTCAAGCAGAGCGCCCGGCTCTTCGCCGGGAACGGCGCCTCCGCGGTCCCGGTCGTGGACCCCGGTCGGCGCCTGCTGGGCCCGGTCCCGGAAGCCGACCTGCTGCGGTCCACGGCCGAACTCCCGGGTCTGGAGGGGCGTTGGGCGGGCGTCCGGCTGCTGTCACAGGAGCGAGGACCGCCCGACGCGGAGACGGCCGACCAGCCGATGACCTCACCGGCCGTCACGGCACGGCCGCACTGGAATCTCGCCGGGACGGCCCTGACGATGCACCGCAAGAAAGTGAAGCGGCTCTGCCGCTCGGTCGACGGAGCGGTCGCCCTGCACGAATCGATCGAGTACGCCTACGAGGACCTGGCGCTCGGCGGGGCGCCACCGCGATGAGCGCCCTGTGGGCGGCGCCGGTCGGGCCCGACGACGACAGCGCCGGACCCTGGGGCGACCGCGCCGCTCGCCCGGTGGGGCGAGGCCCGACGTCCGCGCAGGGAAGGAGAGGACGATGCGACACCGGAGGATCGACAAGCTGATGACCCGTGAGGTGGTGGCCGGGAAGCTGCCGTTCCGCGGCATGGTCCCGGCCGTCGAGCGCAGGTGCGCGACGGCCGACGGAGTGGTCTCGGTCTCCTCGGCCCGTCTCGCCTACGACACCGACGACACCGAACAAGGAGATGGACGGTCATGACACAGGGCATCGTGGTCGGTCTGGACGGTACGGACCAGGCGAACGCCGCCGCGCAGTGGGCGGCGGAGGAGGCGGTGCTGCGCGGCACCGGAGTGCGCCTGGTGCACGTGAAGGAGATGTCGCCGGACGCCCTGCTGCCGTTCGCGGCGCGGGAGCCCGACGAGCCGTGGGCGGAGGATCTGCTCGCCCGCGCGGCGGCCGGGCTGCGCGAACGTCATCCGGATCTGTCGGTGACCACCAGGCTGTTGCCGTCGGAGCCCGTGGCGAGCCTGGTCGCCGCGGCCGAGGAGGGCGACCTGCTCGTCCTCGGCTCGCGCGCCCTGGGCGGCACGGCCGGATACCTCGTCGGCTCGGTCGGGATGACGGTCGCCGGTCTCGTCAACCGGCCCGTCGTCCTCGTTCGGTCCCCCGGCACGTCATCTTCGCAGGGACCCGTCGTGGTCGGCGTGGACCTGCGGGAGCCCGTGGACACGGTCCTGGGGTTCGCCTTCGAGGAGGCGGCACGGCGCCTCACCCGGGTGCGGGTCGTCTACGCGCAGCAGCTTCCTGTCTACGGGATGCTCGGCCCCTCCATGGTCCCGGACGTCCGGCCCACCGTCGCCCCCGAGGTCCGGCGTTCGCTCGACGAGCTCCTCGAACCCTGGCGGGCGAAGTTCCCCGACCTGTCGGCGACCGGGCGGGTGACGATCGGCTCGGCCGGCCGGGAGCTGGTGCACGCCGCCGGGGACGCGGCCCTCATGGTCGTCGGTCGTCGCGCCCGGGGGTCGGCGTTGGGCACGCACATCGGCAGCGTGGCCCACGCGGTGCTGCACCACAGTCACTCGCCGGTCGTCCTCGTCCCCCACGAGTGACCTCGGAGCCGATCAGTCGTCTCAGTCGTCGGACGCCGTCGGCCGCAGTCGTACCGCCGTGACCTTGTACTCCGGACACGAGGTCACGGTGTCGGCGTGCTCTGAGGTGAGGGAGTTGACGCCGCTGGCCGGGAAATGGAACGCGCAGAAGACCTGTCCCGGAGCGATCTCCCTTCCGACGCGGGCGACGAGCCGTGCCCGTCCGTGGCGGCTCTCGACGGTGACGGGGACGCCGTCCCGCAGTCCGTGGCGTGCGGCGTCCTCGGGATGCAGGTCCAACCGGTCGTGCGCGTCGAGAAGAAGGTTGCCGCCGCGCCGGGTCATGCTGCCGGAGTTGTAGTGGGCCCATCGGCGCCCCGTGACGAGCACCAGCGGATAGTCCCCGTCCGGCTCCTCGCCGGGTGGTAGGTAAGGAGCTGCCGACAGGTGGGCGCGCCCGTCGGGAGTGGCGAACTCGTCCGCGTACAGCGTGCGTTCGCCCGGCTGGTCGGGTGCGGGGCAGGGCCAGGGCACGGCCCCCTCCTGGTCGATCCGCTCGTGCGAGAGGCCGGCGAAGAGGGGCGTCACACGTCCGCACTCGGTGAGCGCCTCCGCCGGGGTGGAGCAGCCCAGGTCGGCACCGAGGGCATCGGCGACGGCGTGCACGACCTCGAAGTCGGTGCGCGCCGCTCCGGGCGGGGTCACCGCCTGCCGTACGCGCTGGAAGCGGCGGTCGAAATTGACGAAGGTCCCGTCCTTCTCCAGCCACGAGGCCACGGGCAGGACGACATCGGCGTGCCGGGCGGTCTCGCTGAGGAAGAGCTCGTCGACGACGACCAGCGGACAGGCGTCGAGGGCCTCCGCGACCCGCCGGCTGTCGGGATCGGTCGCGCACACGTCCTCGCCGATGACCCACAACGCCCGCAGCCGGCCCTCCCGAGCCGCCGCGAACATCTCGGGGATGCGCATGCCCGGCCGTTCGGGGACCGGTCGGCCCCACACCGCCTCGGCACGGGCGCGGGCCCCCGGGTCGGTGACACGGCCGTAGCCCGGCAGCAGATCGGGCAGGGCGCCCATGTCGGACGCGCCTTGCACGTTGTTCTGGCCGCGCAGGGGGCTGATGCCGAACCCGCGACCGGTGCCTCCGACGGCGCCGCGCAGGATGGGGAGGTTGGCCAGGGTCCGCACGCCGTCGGTACCGTGCAGGTGCTCGGTGACCCCGAGGCCGTACAGGACCGCCGGCCGCTCCGCGCGGCCGTAGAGCCGGGCGGCCTTCCTGATGTCGTCGGCGGGAACGCCGGTGATCTCGGCGACCCGCTCGGGCGGGTGGTCGGCCAGCAGGTCGGTGAGTTCGTCCAGTCCGGTGGCGCGTTCGCGGAGGAAGTCCGGGTCGGTCATGCCTTCGTCGACGAGGACGTGGGCGAGGCCGTGGAAGAGGGCGACGTTCGTCCCGGGACGCGGACGCAGGTGCACGTCGGCATGACGGGCGAGACCCACGGCGCGGGGGTCGGCCACGATCAGGGAGGCGCCTGCGAGTGCCCTCTGCTGGAGGCGGGCGCCGACGACGGGGTGGGCTTCGACGGGGTTGGCGCCGACGACGAGGAGGCAGTCGGCGGTCTCGACGTCGTCGAAGGGGTCGGTGCCGCCGGCGCGTCCGAAGGACGCGGTGAGTCCCGCGGCGGAGGGCGCGTGGCAGAGGCGGGAGCAGTTGTCGACGTTGTTGGTGCCGATGACGGTCCGCAGGAACTTCTGGACGAGGTAGTTCTCCTCGTTGGTGGCACGGGCGGAGGAGATCGCGGCGACCCCGTCGGGGCCGCCGTCCCGTACCGCGGTGCGCAGCCCGTCGGCGACCGAGGCGATCGCCTCGGCCCAACCGGCGGGCCTGAGAACACCGTTCTCGCGGACCAAGGGCTCGGTGAGGCGTTCGGCCGAGCCGAGGTATCCGTAGGCGAAGCGGCCCTTGACGCAGGCGTGGCCCTGGTTGACGGGTCCGTCCCGGGCGGGAAGCACGGCGGCGACCCGGTCCTCGCGGACGACGACGTCGAGGGTGCAGCCGACTCCGCAGTAGCCGCAGGTGGTGCGCACGCGGTCGGCGGGTACCCGCCGGGAGGTGAGGCCCTGACCGGGTCCGGGTTGGGTGATCGCCCCCGTCGGGCAGGTGTCGACGCAGCCGCCGCAGGCCACGCAGTCGGAGGCGGCCCAGGGGCCGCCGGTTCCCGGGGCGACGACCGTGTCGGCACCGCGCCCGGTGAGGGTGAGCGCGAACGTGCCCTGGACGTCGGAGCACATCCGGACGCAGCGCCCGCACGCGATGCACAGGTCGCGGTCGAGGTGGACGTACGGGTGGCTCTCGTCCCGTCCGCGCGTGGGGGCACCGGCCGCCGTGTCCGCCGGGACTCCCAAGGCCCTGCACGTATCGGCCAGTTCACTGCGCGCGCTGTCGGCGAGCGCGTGCGGCGGGAGGGCCGAGGCGATCAGGGCGACCGCGTCCCGGCGCAGGTTCCGCACGCTGTCGTCGGCGGTGTCGACGGTGAGACCCGACGTCGCGGGCGTGACGCACGCGGCGACGGTCCGCCCGTCGGCGCGGACCAGGCAGGTCCGGCAGGAACCGGCCGGCCGGAGACGGTCGTCGTGGCAGAGGGTGGGCAGATCGGCTCCGGCCGCGCGCACCGCGTCGAGCAGGGAGGCCCCGGGGGGCAGTTCGACCGGAACGCCGTCGACCTTGAGCCGTGTCATCGGTCCCACCCTTCCAGGGCCGGCCCGTAGGCACGGGCCAGGCTGCGGACGGCTGCGGGGACACGGCGTCCGAAGGCGCAGAGACTCGCCTCGCTCATCAGCCGTGCCAGTCGTTCGTAGGTCTCCCCCGGCCCGCCCCGGCCCTGCGCGAGTTCGAGCCCTCGCCGGGTGCCGACCCGGCAGGGCGAGCAGGCTCCGCAGCTCTCGTCGGCGGCGAACTCCCAGATGTGTTCGAGGAGCTCGTGCGGATCGGTGGTGGCGTCGAACGCGACCATGCCCGCGTGCCCGAGTGCGGCACCCTGCTCGGCGAGCGCCGCCGTGGTGAGCGGGACGTGGAGCGCGGTCCCTGCGAGGAAGCCGCCGAGGGGCCCGCCGATCTGGAGGGCGACCAGCTCGCTGCCGTTCTTGAGGCCACCGCCGAACCGGGTGACGATCTCGTCCACGGGAGTCCCGAGTTCGACTTCGTACGCCCCCGGTCGGGCGAAACGTTCGGACAGGCAGACCAGTTCGGTGCCGGTCTCGTCCGGTACGCCGCGTCGGGCGTAGGAAGCTCCGCCATGGGCGACGATCCAGGGCAGGGCCGCCAGGGTCTCCACGTTGTTGACCACGGTCGGCTCGTCCCACAGCCCGTGGTCCGTGGGGTAGGGGGGCCTGGGGCGCGCGCAGCCCCGGGCGCCTTCCAGGCGGGCGATGAGGGCGGTCTCCTCGCCGGCGACGTAGGAGCCGGCTCCTTCGACGATCTCGACGAACGGCCGCGGACCGGCCGCCTCGACCGAAGGGGCCAGGTCCCCCGTCCGCGTCGCGCGCTCCACCGCCCGGCGCAACCGGGCCATGGCCCTGGGGTACTCGGAGCGGACCAGGACGGTCCCGTGCCGGGCGCCGCAGGCGAAGCAGGCCAGGGCGAGTCCCGCGAGGACGCGCTCGGGGTCCTCCTCCATGAGCAGGCGGTCGGCGTACGAGCCGGGGTCGCCCTCGTCCCCGTTGGCGACGACCACGGTGTCCGGCTTTCCCGCCGCCGCGGCCCACTTGGCGGCCACGGGGAATCCGGCACCGCCGCGTCCGCGCAGTCCCGAGACGGCGGTCTCCTCCCGTACGTCCTCGGGCCGCAGCCCGGCCACCGCCTCGCGCCACACGTCCCAGGCGGAGTGTCCTCCCACGATGCCGGCGAGGAGGACGGGCGTCCCGGTGGTGTCGGCCGCGGGGATGTCCGGCGCGCGCGGTTCCGCCCGCCCGCCGAGTTGGTCGGCCAGGTCCGGTCCCGTGCGGGGAAGGGTGCCGTCGAGGGCGGCGGGGCCCGCGTAGCAGTAGCCGAGGCAGTGCACGGTCTGCAGCGAGGTCGAGCCCGCCTCGTCGACCGTGCCCGCCACCACGCCGAGTGCGCGCTCGACCTCCGCCAGATGCTCCCCACCCCGCGCGGCGAAGCACGCCGTCGCGGTGCACACCCGCACATGTCGCTCACCGCGCGGGGTGACGAGGTCCGCGAAGAAGGTGGCGGGTCCGAGTCCTGCGGCGGCCGGGAGACCGGCCGCCTCCGCGACCTGGGGCGCCCACGCCTCGGGCCCTTCGGCGGTACCCGCCCTGGCGCGCTCCAGCGCGGCCGGCGACAGCCCCCCGTGCCCTCCGTGCCGTGCGGTCAGTTCACGGAGCGCGTCGGAGCGTCGGCCCGGCTCCCCGGGCGTCCGACCGGCCATGCTCCCAGGGTCGCCGGACACGCCCCCGTCCGCATCCCGGCCGGCCACGGGCTTCACGGTTCCGTGTCGCGCAGGACGGTCAGGCGTCGGCGGTACTCCTCCTCGTCGATCTCACCACGGGCCAGTCGCTCACCCAGGATCCGCTCGGCCGACGGGGCCGTACCGGAGCCCCGAGACCGTTCCGCAGCCCTGTCCAGTGAGCGGAAGAACATCACCGCGCCGGTGATGAGCAGCCCCCAGAACAGCACCGTCCCGGCCGACATGGCGAACCAGCCCCACCCGTTCATGCCGTCGCCGTACCAGAACATCATCGCCACTCACACTCCCGGCGGCGGACCGCCAGGGGCCTGACACCCCTGCTCGCGACCCGTCCGTCCCTCCCACCGTGCCCGGCACGGGGCGGCCCCGCACAGGGCCGTCCGGCCCATGGAAGGGGGCCGGACGGTCACGGAAGGGAACGAGTGGCCCCTGGGACCGGGATCCAGGCGGCCCGAGGGTGGGGAAGAGCAGGGCTCACGCCGCCCACGCGGATCGCTGCCGGGAGGTCGCCATGGTCAGGAACCCGGGGAGGCGGCCGGTTGCGGACGCGCCGCGACCTTGGCAGATGCTGCTCCTCGCCACCATCGGGTTCGCGCTCTGCTTCTGGGCGTGGGCGCTGCTGGCCCCTCTCGGCCCACGACTCCGGGACGACCTCGCCCTCAGCTCGTTCGAGCAGTCACTGGTGGTCGCCGTGCCCGTGGTGGTCGGCGCGCTCGGCCGGATCCCGGCCGGGGCACTGACGGACCGCTGGGGAGCACGCCGGGTCTTCCCCCTCGTCGCGGCCCTGACGATCCTGCCCGTGCTGTACCTGGGGCACCTGGCCGACTCGCTGCCCGAGGTGCTCGCGGGCGGCTTCCTCCTCGGGCTCGGGGGAACGGCCTTCGCCGTCGGCGTACCGTTCGTCAACGCCTGGTACCCGCCCGCACGACGAGGTGTCGCCCTGGGGGTCTTCGGCATCGGCACCGGGGGTACGGCCCTGTCGGCCTTCACCACCGTCCAGCTCTCCGACGCCGTCGGACGCGCCTTCCCCTTCGACCTCGTGGCCGGCTGCCTCGCCGTGTACGCCGGAGTGGCCCGGCTTCTGCTCCGCGACAGGCCGGGGCGCGCGACGGCGGCGGGGTCGCTGCTCTCGCGTACCGCCCTGGCCATGCGGACACCGGCCACCTGGCAGCTGGCGTTCCTGTACGCCGTCTCCTTCGGCGGATTCGTCGCGTTCAGCGTCTACCTTCCGACCTATCTCACCCGGGCCTACGAGCTCGGCCGCTCCGACGCGGCACTGAGGACCGCGGGATTCGTCGTCCTCGCCGTGGCGATGCGGCCCGTGGGCGGCTGGCTGTCGGACCGTACCCATCCCGTTCCCGTCCTGACGGTGTCGTACGGGCTCGTTTCGGTGTGCGCCCTGGTCGCGGCGTTCGAAGCGGGCCTGGTCCCGGTGGGAACGGCGGCCTTCTTCGGCATGGCCGCCGGCCTGGGCGCCGGGTCCGGGGCGGTCTTCGCGCTCGTCGCACGTCTGGTGCCGGCGGAACGGGTCGGGTCGGTGACGGGAGTGGTCGGGGCGGCGGGAGGTCTCGGAGGCTTCTTCCCGCCCCTCGTGATGGGAGTGGTTGACAGCGTCGCGCACGACTACACGTGGGGGTTCGTCCTCCTCGCCGTCACCGCGACGGCCGCGGGCGCCCTGGCCGCCACCGTCGTCCGGAGACGCGCCCGGGTGACTGCGGGCGCCTGACCACGGACGTCTGACCACGAACGCCTGACCGCGGGCGTCTGACCGCGGTCGTGAAGCCGCCCGAGCGGGCCTCACGGCCACCCGGCGATGGGGCCGTTCGGCCCCTCCGCCGGGCCTGGGTGGCCGTAGCCGCACCTTCCTCCCGGAGGCTGGCATGGAAAGCATGAACACCGACCAGGCGCTCCTCGTCGCCACCGGGGTACGCAAGATCTACCGGACGGGCTCCGTGGAGGTCACGGCCCTGCTCGACCTGGATCTCCTCGTGCGACGCGGGGAGATGGTGGGTGTCATGGGACCGTCCGGCTCCGGAAAGACCACGCTGTTGAACTGCCTGTCGGGGCTCGACGACATCGACGGCGGCCGGGTGGAGGTCGACGGCCACGACCTGTTCGCCATGTCGGACGCCGCGCGCACGGAGCACCGGGCCCGCACCATGGGCTTCGTCTTCCAGGCGTTCAACCTGATACCGGTCTTCTCCGCGGTGGAGAACGTCGAGCTGCCCCTGCTGCTCGTGGGCACCCGGCCGCGTGAGGCGCGGCGCAGGGCCCTGGACATGCTGGACCGGGTGGGCCTCGGTCACCGGGTCGAGCACCGGCCCAGCGAGATGTCCGGCGGCGAGCAGCAGCGGGTGACCATCGCCCGCGCCCTGGCCGGGCGGCCCGCCATCGTCTGGGCGGACGAGCCGACGGGCAACCTCGACAGTGCGATGGCCGACCAGGTCATGGACCTGCTGTGCGAGCTCAACCGGGACGAGGGCCAGACGATCGTCCTGGTCACCCACGACAGCGCCATCGGCGCACGCGTCCCCCGGCTGATCCGGATGCGCGACGGGCGACTGGTCGACGACGTCCACCAGGCCGTCACCGCCCCGGCCGCGATCCGAGACTTCCCCATGGGCTGACCATGTATCCGAACCTCCTCGTCCCGCTGCTCAGCGCCCTCGCGCTCGCCCTCGCGGCCCTGGTGCTGGTGGCCGTCCGACAACCGGTGTCACGGCGGCTCGCCTTCCGGCAGGTCGCCCGCCGGCGCACCGAGGCGGCGCTGGTGATCGGCGGATCGATGCTCGGAACGGCCATCGTCATCGGGGCCCTGGTCGTCGGCGACACCTTGAACTTCTCCGTACGGCAGGAGGCGTACCGCACCCTGGGGCCGGTGGACGAGCGCGTCGTCGCACCTCCGGGACCGGCGGGGCGCGCCGTCACCGGACGGCTGGCCGCCCTGACGAGCGGTCCCGACGTCGACGGCGTACTGAACGCCCAGGCCACCCAGGCATCGGCCGTCAGCCGCACCGGAGACCGCACGGTGGCGGAACCACGCGTCCTGGCCTGGCAGATGGACTTCGACGACGCGGCCCGCTTCGGCGCCCCGAACGGACCCTCCGGTCTCGGCGGGCCGAACCCGAAGTCCGGCCAGGTCGTGGTCAATCAGCCGCTGGCCCGGTCCCTGGACGTGGGAGCCGGGGACCCGATCACGGTGTACCTGTTCGGGGCACCGCGGACGTACCGGGTCGAGCGTGTGGTGCCGGAGCAGGGTCTTGCCGGGGTGGGCCTGGGCGGCAGGCTGAACCGCGACGTGTTCCTGCCGCCGAAGGCCCTGGACTCCGCCGCCCGCGCTGCCGGGACGGAGCCGCGCTCGGTCACCTTCGTGTCCAATCGAGGCGGCGTCGAGAGTGGCGACGCCCTGACGGACCGGGTGACCTCCGACATCCGGCAGGCTCTGGGCCCGCTCGCCGGGCAGACCGCGATCGACACTCCGAAGCACACCGTCCTGCGGGACGCGAAACAGGCCGGGGACTCCCTCGGAGCCCTGTTCCTCATGATCGGCAGCTTCAGCATCATCGCGGGCGCCCTGCTCCTGGTGAACATCTTCGTGATGCTCGGCGAGGAGCGGAAGTCCCAGATGGGCATGGTGCGGGCCGTCGGGATGAAGCGCTCGCGCCTTGTCGGCTCCTTCACCCTCGAAGGAGCGACGTACGCGTTGCTGTCCGCGCTGCCGGGCGTGGCCATCGGGGTCGCCGTCGGCTGGGGAGTCGCCGTGGTGGCGGCGCGGATCTTCCAGGGCTGGTCGGTCGGCGGCAGCAGCATCCGCATCGCGTTCGCCCTCACACCCACCAGCGTCCTCAACGGACTGGCCATGGGCCTGCTCATCGCCTTCGCCGCGATCCTCGCGACCAGCGTCCGCATCAGCAGGTTCAACATCATCGCCGCGATCCGCGACCTCCCGGCCACGCCCGGGCAGGGGCCGCGCCGCCGTCTGCTCGTGGTCTCCACCGCCCTGGCCGTCCTGTGCGCGTTCGCGGCCGTGCCGGCCGTGGCGCGCAGCCAGCCCGACGCGACGTACCTCATGCCGGCGCTCGCCCTCGCCTTCGCCACCCCGGCACTGCTGCGCGTCCTCCCCCGTCACGCGGTCACCACTCTGGTCGCCGGAGCCGTGCTGGCCTGGACGCTCCTGGCACCCGTCGTACGCCCCCGCATCTTCGAGACGCCGTCGATGTCCGTGTACGTCGTCCAGGGCGCCCTGGCCGCCTTCTCCGCCGTGGTGCTCGTCAGCGACAACCAGAAGACGCTGCTCCGTCCCGTACGACGGTTCCTCCAGCGACCGACGGAAGGGGGTCTCGCGGCGCGGCTCGCGGTCGCGTACCCCTTGGCCAAGCGGTTCAGGACCGGTGCGACGCTGGTGATGTACACCCTGATCGTGTTCGTCCTCGTGCTCCTGACGGAGATCTCGGGCATCCTCCGCGCCGGCGTCGACGGCGTCGTCGCCGACGCCACCGCCGGATACTCCCTGCGACTGGACTACAACCCCGAGGTAGCGGGCGACCGCCTCGTCCCCGATCTGCGTGGCGGCCCGTCGGCCGCCGGCATCTCCGCCGTGACACCGCTGCTCAACGCCACCGGGCGGGCCACCGATCCGGGTGGCCGCAGCCCTCGACCGCTGGACACCGCCGTCGTCGGCGTACCCGACAGGGCGATCACCGGCATCACGTTCCGGGAGCGGCTGCCCGGCCTGGCCGACGACCCCGCCGTGTGGCGGGCTCTCGCCTCCGACTCCCGCTACGTCGTTCTCGACGGCTTCTTCGGCAGCACCGGCGGCCCGGCGGGCGACTACTACGACCCCGGGGACACCCTCACCCTGACGGATCCCCGGACGGGCCGCAGTGAACAGAAGGTCATCGCCGGCGTGCTCAGCAACGGGATGGTCTTCTACCCGGGCGCCGGCGCCAGTTCGACCACCTATCCCGTGGTGATGGGCGAGCGGGCGACGCGCGAGCTGTTCGGCACCCAGGCGCAGAACGCCTCCGCACTGGTGAGGACCAGCCCCGGCACCGCACCCGACGCCCTGGCGACCCGGCTGCAGGGCGAGCGGCTCTCGTCCAGCCTGGTCGCCACGCCCATCGAGTCGGACGTCCGGCGCCAGTTCGACTCCAGCACCGCCTTCTTCCGCCTCATGCAGGGCTTCCTCGTCCTGGGCCTCGGCGTGGGCATCACCGGCCTCGGCGTCGTCATGGTCCGGGCCGTACGCGAACGCCGCCGCACCATCGGCATCCTGCGGGCCCTCGGCTTCCGGGCGCGGACGGTCCAGCGGTCCTTCCTCTGGGAGAGCACCTTCGTCGCCGTGGAGGGGATCGTGCTCGGCTCGCTCCTCGGCGTGCTGACCACCTGGCTCATGTACAGCAACAGCGCCGCGTTCGAGGGTCTCGAAGGAGGGTTCCCGGTCGAATGGGCCGGCATCTGCGGCCTGGCCGCGGCCACCTTCGTCGCCTCGCTCCTGGCCACGGTCGGGCCGGCCCGGCGCGCGGCCGCCATCCGCCCGGCCCTCGCGGTCCGCGTCACCGAATGACGAGCGACTCGGGCGGCTCGTCTCCCCTGCCTCGGTGGTGAGGCACCGCTGTCACGAGACCCGCTCTTCGGCGCACCGCCGTCTCATCACACGTCGAGCTGCCGGGTGGTGTCCACCGCCCAGGCCTCGATCGCCCCCCCGAGCCCGCCCGGCCCGCGGTCGGCCACCGGTGGAGCCGGGGCCGGCCCGGAGCGCCCTGCAGAGAGAGCACAGCACCCATGAGGCTCGGCACGGCCTCTTCCGACGGAGCCGACTTCGCCTGCAGCCACTGTCACCCAGACCTCACCACCTACCCGCGCTTGCATATATGGCGCGCATGCAATTATTGTGAAGGCACGCAAAGAGCTCACTCAATCAATTACGAAAGGGCTGCGCCATGCCCCTCGCGCTCCTCGCCCTGGCAGTCGGAGCCTTCGGTATCGGTACGACCGAGTTCGTGATCATGGGCCTGCTGCCCCAGATCGCCGCCGACTACGGGGTCACCATCCCCACCGCCGGCCTCCTGGTCACCGGTTACGCCCTGGGCGTCGTCATCGGCGCGCCGCTGCTCACCGCCTTCGGGACCAAGGTCAGCCGCAAGCGGATGCTCATGCTGCTCATGGGCCTGTTCGTGGTCGGCAACCTGCTCTCCGCCGTCGCCCCGAGCTTCGGGCTGATGCTGACCGGCCGCGTCGTCGCCTCGCTCGCCCACGGGTCGTTCTTCGGCATCGGATCGGTCGTGGCCGCCGAGCTGGTCGCGCCGGACAAGAAGGCCGGCGCCATCGCCACCATGTTCACCGGCCTGACCGTCGCCAACATCGTGGGGGTCCCGCTGGGCACCTTCGTCGGACAGACGGTCGGATGGCGCACCACCTTCGCCGTCGTCGCCGTGCTCGGCGTCATCGGCCTGCTCGGCGTCGCGAAGCTCGTGCCCGCCATGCCCCGCCCCGAGGGCGCCCACCTGCGCCGGGAGCTGACCGCCTTCCGCAATCCGCAGGTCCTGCTCGCGATGGCGATGACCGTGCTCGGCTTCGGCGGCGTCTTCGCCGCGATCACCTACATCGCGCCGATGATGACCGAGGTCGCCGGCTACTCCGACGGCGCCGTCACCTGGCTGCTCGTCCTCTTCGGCGCCGGCATGTTCCTCGGCAACCTGCTCGGCGGCCGGTACGCCGACCGCGCGCTGATGCCCCTGCTGTACGCCACCCTCGGCGGCCTCGCGGTCGTCCTCGCGCTGTTCACCGTGGTCGCCCACGACAAGATCCTGGCCGCGATCGCCATCCTCCTGGTCGGAGCGCTCGGCTTCGCCACCGTGCCCCCGCTGCAGAAGCGCGTCCTCGACCAGGCCCACGGCGCCCCCACCCTGGCCTCCGCCGTCAACATCGGCGCCTTCAACCTCGGCAACGCCCTCGCCGCCTGGCTCGGCGGCCTCGTGATCGCCGCCGGCTTCGGCTACACCGCCCCGAACTGGGTCGGCGCCGTCCTCGCCGCCGCCGCGCTGGGCCTCGCCTTCTGGTCAGCGGCCCTGGAGCGCCGTACTCCCGCGACCCAGGTCCACGCCGGTTCCGCCGACGCCGACGCCGGTGCCGGCTCCGACTCCGGCTCCGGATCCGCCGTCAGCGGCGGCGTCCGCACCCCCGTACATCACTGACCTCACTCCCCCCCTTTCCCTCACCCCTCCAGGAGAAGCGCCATGAGCACCATCCCCGTCCCCACCGTCCCCACCGTCGCCCTGAACAACGGCGTCGAGATCCCCCAGCTCGGCTTCGGCGTCTTCCAGGTCCCCGACGACGAGACCGCCGCCGCCGTCACCGCCGCCCTGGAGGCCGGTTACCGCAGCATCGACACCGCCGCGATCTACGGCAACGAGACCGGGGTCGGCCGTGCGCTGGCCGCCTCCGGGCTGCCCCGCGAGGAGCTCTTCGTCACCACCAAGCTGTGGAACGCCGACCAGGGTTACGACTCCACCCTCCGCGCCTTCGACGACAGCCTCGCCAAGCTCGGCCTCGACCACGTCGACCTCTACCTGATCCACTGGCCGGCGCCCGCCCGCGACCTGTACCGGGACTCCTGGCGCGCCCTGGAGCGCCTCGCCGGGGAAGGCCGCATCCGCGCCGCCGGCGTCTCCAACTTCCAGCCCGCGCATCTGCGGCGGCTGATGGACGGCACGGCGCTGACCCCGGCCGTCAACCAGGTCGAGCTCCACCCCGGGCTGCAGCAGGCCGAGCTGCGCGCCTTCCACGCCGAGCACGGCATCGCCACCGAGGCGTGGAGTCCGCTCGCCCAGGGCGCCGTGCTCGGCGACCCGGCCCTCGCGGCGGTCGCCGCGCGGTACGGCAAGTCCCCCGCGCAGGTCGTCATCCGCTGGCACCTGCAGCTCGGCAACGTCGTCATCCCCAAGTCGGTCACCCCGGCCCGGATCCGAGAGAACCTCGACGTCCTCGACTTCGCGCTCACGGACGAGGAGATGCGGGCCGTGGCCGCGCTCGACCGCGGTCTGCGGACCGGCCCGCACCCCGACGAACTCAACTGAGCCGGCCCTGGCCGGTCAGGCCGTGGTGCGCGTGCCGAGGCCGTGCGGCAGGGTGTCGACGACGCGGGGGGTGAGGGCGTCCATGGCGGCATCGGGCTCCGGGGCCCGGTGGCGGCGTCGGTCTCCGAGGCCCCGGTGGCCGTCGACCCCGCCGACCCCGCCGCGGCGAAGCGGTCAGGACCGCCGGGCCCCTCCGCCCCACTCCGCCCCCGCCCCGCCCTGTCCCACGGGCCGGGGCGGGCCGGGGCTGGGCGGAGGGGCCCGGCGCTTGTTCGGCGCAGCCCCGGTGGCCCGGGGGGCCGTCCGGTCGGAGGGTGGACGGAGGATCGCCTGTCGCCCCGAGCCCACGAGGACGCCGCCGATGCATCGCTACCCGCCGATCGCCGACCACGGTCTCGTCGGAGACCTGCAGACGTGCGCGCTGGTGTCCGCCGAGGGCGTCGTGGACTGGTTCTGCTCGCCCCGCTTCGACTCCCCGAGCGTCTTCGGCCGGCTCCTCGACCACGAGCGCGGCGGCCACTTCTCGATCACCGTGGAGGCACCGGGTACGACGGTGCGCCAGCTGTACCTGGCCGACAGCGCGGTGCTGCTCACCCGCTTCCTCACGCCCGACGGGGTCGGCGAGGTGGCCGACTTCATGCCGCTGCTCCCGGACCCGGCCGTGCCCGCCGACCGGCACACCCTGGTCCGGGTGCTGCGGGTCGTCCGCGGCACCGTCCGCTTCGCGGTCGAGTGCCGGCCCCGCTTCGACTACGGCCGGGAGACGCACGGGCTGGACCTCGACGGCGCCACCGCGCGTTTCACCGGAGCCACGGCCTCCGCCCACCTCCAGGTGCTCGGTGCCATCGCGCTGGAGCGTGACGGCCGGGACGTCCGCGCCGACGTGGAGCTGACCGCCGGTCAGCGCGCTGCCGCCGTGCTCACCCTGGACGCGCCCGGCGCCGGGCCCCCCGAGCCGGCCGACGAGGCGAGCCTGCGGGCCGCTTTCGACGGGGTCCGCTTCTTCTGGCACGACTGGATCGGCCGCTGCCGCTACCGCGGGCGCTGGCAGGCGCAGGTGAACCGCTCGGCGATCACGCTGAAACTGCTCACGTACGCCCCGTCCGGCGCGCCGGTGGCCGCCGCCACCATGGGGCTGCCCGAGCAGGTCGGCGGCGAACGGAACTGGGACTACCGCTACACCTGGATCCGGGACGCCTCGCTGTCCGTGCGCGCGATGGTCGACCTGGGCTTCACCGAGGAGGCGGACGCCTTCCGCCGCTGGCTGGGCGCCCGGTTCCGGGACGGGAGCACGGTCAGCGGCGAGCCGCTGCAGATCATGTACCGGGTGGACGGCGACCCGCACCTGGGGGAGGAGGTGCTGGACCATCTGGAGGGCTGGCGCGGCTCGGCCCCGGTCCGGGCCGGCAACGGCGCCGCCGGCCAACTCCAGCTGGACATCTACGGCGAGGCCGTCCACGCCTACGCGCAGGCCGGCGACCTGGCCCAGCTGGCCGGTTACGACGGCTGGCTGCGCTTCGCCGCCACGGTGGACTGGCTGTGCGAGCACTGGGACCGCCCGGACGAGGGCATCTGGGAGACCCGCGGCGGCCGCCAGGACTTCACGTACAGCCGGCTGATGTGCTGGGTCGCCTTCGACCGCGCGGTGCGGATGGCCCACGAGTTCGGCCGCCCCGCCGACCTGCCGCGCTGGACGGCCGCCCGGGACGCGGTGCTGCACCAGGTGATGGAGCGCGGCTGGTCCGCCGAGCGGCAGGCCTTCGTGCAGCACTACGGCAGCGAGGTCCTGGACGCCTCGCTGCTGATGATGCCGATCACCCGGTTCATCGCGCCGCGCGACCCGCGCTGGCTGTCCACCCTGGACGCGATGGACCGCGAACTGGTCTCCGACAGCCTGGTCTACCGCTACGACCCGGCCGCCTCCCCCGACGGTCTGCGCGGCTCCGAGGGCACCTTCTCGCTGTGCAGCTTCCTGTACGTGGACGCGCTCGCCCGGGCAGGCCGGCTCGAACAGGCCCGGTACGCCTTCGACAAGATGCTCACCTACGCCAACCACGTCGGGCTGTTCGCCGAGGAGATCGGCCCGACCGGCGAACAGCTCGGCAACTTCCCGCAGGCCTTCACCCACCTCGCGCTGATCACCGCCGCGCTCTCCCTCGACGAGGCGCTGGACGGCTGACCCCGACGACCGGCGCGTGCGTACGCACCGTTTCGATCATGCGAACTACGCGCGTCAACCTGCCCTTACGCCGTTGACGCCCCTGGTCGGCTCGGCAAGACTCCTGCCCCATGCAGCCCCCGCGTGACCGCTCGGTCACCCTCGTCCAGCGCCGGCACGTGGACCTCGCCCGTGTCGCGAGCGCGGTCTGTCGCTGCGCCTGACGTCCGACGATCCACCGGACCAGACCCTGACGGCCCTTCCGCTCACCCGGCCGTCCCCCCACGCTCCTCCGTCCGCCCCGCCCGCGGCGCCGTCCCCCGCCCGCCGGGCCCCGGAGGCATGCCCGCACGTCCGCACGCCCTTCTGGAGACCCGTATGTCCACGCCCCTGTCCCGCCGCGCCCTCGGAGGGGTCGCCGCCGGTGCCGCCGCCGCGGCCGCCCTCGGCGCCACCGCGACCTCCGCGCAGGCGGCCCCCGCGCCCGACCCGCAGGAGCGTCCCTTCCGCGCCGCGCACCCGCGCCGCCACTCCCGGCGGCCCAACATCCTCTTCATCCTGGGCGACGACCTCGGCTGGGCCGACCTCTCCTCGTACGGCTCCCCGCACATCCGCACGCCCCACCTGGACCGCCTCGCCCGCCAGGGCGTCCGCTTCACCGACGCCTACTCCGGCTCCGCGACCTGCTCCCCCACCCGCTTCAGCCTCTACACCGGCCGCTACCCGGGCCGTACGAAGGGCGGGCTCGCCGAGCCGATCGCCGACAGGTCCGTCGGCCTGGAGCCCACCCACCCCACGCTCGCCTCGCTGCTCCGCGACTCCGGCTACGCGACCGCCCTCATCGGCAAGTGGCACTGCGGCTACCTCCCCGACTACTCCCCCACCAAGTCCGGCTGGGACGAGTTCTTCGGCAACTTCGGCGGGGCCCTGGAGTACTACTCGAAGCTCGGTCTCGCCGGCGAGTACGACCTCTACGAGGGCGACGCCGAGTACAAGGACCTGCGGTACTACACCCGGATCCTCACCGAGCGGGCGAGCGAGTACGTCGGCCGCGACCACGAGAAGCCCTGGCTGCTCAACCTGAACTTCACCACCCCGCACTGGCCCTGGATCGCCGACGGGGACACGGAGGAGAGCGCCGGGATCGTCCGCCGGATCAAGGCCGGCGACCGCTCCGCCCTCTGGCACCAGGACGGCGGCTCCGTCGAGAAGTACAAGGAGATGGTCGAGGACCTCGACCGATCGATCGGACAGGTCCTCGCGGCGCTGAAGCGCTCCGGCCAGGAGCAGGACACCCTCGTCTTCTTCGCCAGCGACAACGGCGGCGAGCGCTTCTCGTACAACTGGCCGCTCGCCGGGAACAAGGGCTCGCTCCAGGAGGGCGGCATACGCGTCCCCTCGATCCTGCGCTGGCCCGCCCGGATCGACGGCGGTCAGGTCAGCGACCTGCCGGTGTTCTCGCCCGACTGGACGGCGACCCTGCTCGAACTGGCCGGGGCCCGGCCCCACCCGGCGTACCCCCTCGACGGCACCAGCCTCGCCGGGCACCTGCTGCGCGGTGCCGAGGTGCCGGAGCGGGACCTGTTCTGGCGGGTGCGGGGCGAGCGGGCGCTGCGCCGCGGCGACTGGAAGTACTACCGGGGCAAGTCCGGCCGGGACCAGCTCTTCCACCTGTCCGAGGACTCCCGTGAGCAGGCGGACCGGGCGCCGTTCGAGCAGGCGCGGCTGGCCGAGCTGCGGGCCGCGTGGGAGCGGATCGACGCGGGGCTGCTCCGCTACTGAGCCCTCCCCGCCCGCGTGGAGAGGACCCGGCCGGGTGCGTCGGCCGGGTCCTCTCCGGGCTCGGACCACCGCGGGCCGTTCGCCGATGGAAAGGCATCGTCGGCCGTCAGCGTCTTCGCCGGCTTCGCCGCGAGGTGGCCGCGGACGTCGTCGGCCACCCGGTGGTCGGGCAGGACACCCCTCCCGGGTGCGGCGGACGGACGAGGTCGGCAGGCAGACGGCCGGGGAGGGGGCGGACGAGGAGATGTGGACCTCCACCTATGCCCGGCTGTCGGCCGAGACCCGTCCCCACATCGCCGCCACCGCGCACCTGCCGGCGGACCGGATGAACCACAGCACCTGTCCCGTCATCCTGGACACGCTCCTGGGCAGGGCGGAGGCGCAGCCGGCCGCCACGCGGAAGCGGGCCGCCGCGACGTGAGCCAGGAGCGGGCCGTCCGGGGGCGCACGAGAGGGACCCCCTCCCACGTACGAAAAGGGCCCTCCCACGTGCGGGAAGGGCCCTTCTCCTGTGCTACGGCGGCGCCCGGCCGGTCAGTGCCTGGTGTTCGCCCGGCGGCGGAGCCACCAGACGAGCGCGCCGCCCGCGACGATCGCGGCGACGGCGAGACCGCCGATCAGGCCGACGGGGGCGCTGCTGCCGGTGTCGGCGAGGTCGCCCTCGGGGTCCTTCGGGCCCGGCGGGGTGGTGGCGTCCGGCGAGTGGCTGGTCGGCGGCGCCGGGGCCGTCGGGGTGGGGGTCGGCTTCCCCGTACCGGTCGGACTCGGGGTCGGCTTTCCGGTGCCGGTCGGCGTGGGGGTGGGGGTGCCGGCCTCGGAGTGTCCGGCGCTGTTGCCGCCGAACATCAGGTAGCCCTCCTTGTTCGGGTCGTCCGCGATGGTGTCGACCGCGTAGCCGACGGTGCGGGGCTTGTAGCGCTGCTCGGTGCGGAAGCGGACCGGGTTCATGTTCCGCTTGGGCTGCTTGGAGAAGTCGACTCCGCCCACGGTGTAGACGTAGACGTCCTCGCCGTTGGACCACTTGTACTTGAACGTGCCTTCGGTGAACGCCTTGTAGTAGCGGTCCCAGACCTGCTTGCCGGTCCAGTTCTGGTGCGGGGCGCGCAGGGGCCAGCGCTTCACGTCGTTGCTGTTGATGATCTCGCGGTACTCGGCGGGCATGTCGGCGGCGTTCTGCCGGACCCACTCGGCGGCGACGCGCGCGGTGTAGACGCGGCGCAGATCGGCGTAGTAGTCGCCGTTGTTGACCTTCTCCGCGACGAGGGGCGTGATGTAGCGGTCGAGAACGCGGTCGGACTGCTGCGTCTCGGCCTCGGTGAGGTCGCAGCCCTTTCCGCCGGGCGGCTGCGTGTGGGTCTCCTGCGGCACCGTGGACAGCTTCAGCGGGGTGTCGAGGATGTGGATGCCGCCGTCCTGCTCGCGTACGACGGCGGTCTCGGGCTCGATCCAGTAGCGGAACCCGGCCCAGCAGGGGAAGCCGTTGCGCTTGGGCAGGGCGTTCATGAAGTTCCGGCCCGCGTCCGTCTCCGGGTCCATGGCCTTGAAGATGTCGTGCTTCAGCTCCAGGTCGGCTTCCAGCAGCACCCGGCCCGCGTCGGTCCTGCCGAAGTCGGCGTCGATGATGCGGTCGGGCTCGTCCGGGTTGAGGTTCACCCAGAACGTGGACGGGTCCAGGGCGAGCCAGGTGAAGAAGGCGTCGGAGATCAGGTCGCCCTTCTCCCGGCCGCCCCACCCGGCGGCGTACTCGTCCTCCACCGCCTTGGCGGAGAAGGCGTAGTCCAGCCCCTTGCCGCTCTTGCCCTTGCCGATGTACCGCAGGTCGAGGGTGGTGAAGTCGATGCCTCCGAGGCCCCGGTTCATCAGCGACCGCTGCCCCGTCCTGCCCAGCCGGTCGAGCTGCTCCTTGAGGGTCTGCGGGTTCGGCGGGGACTGCCTGATCACCTGGTTGCCGGAGCCTCGGGACCCGGTGGAGGTGCCGTTGCCCGGCGACATCGTCGTGCCGTTCGCCCGGTACGGTCCGTTCTCGGTGCCCTTGGGCGGCAGGCCCTTGTGGTGGGACTGGTAGTTGTAGGAGCGGACGCGTTCGTTGCCGGTCTCGTCCTTGCCCGCGAGGCCCTTCAGCTCGTTCATGAAGTTCTTGGCGTCGCGGGTCTGGTTCTCGGCGAAGACGTACGTGTACTTGTACGAGCGCCAGCCCTGGTTCTTGGCCCAGGCGCGGTCCGCGGGCTTCTCGCGGCCGTCGGGGCTGCCGTTGGACTTGGCCTCCACGATCTCCCGGGTGCGCTTGTTGTACGCGTCGAGCCGGCGTTTGTAGCGGTCGCCGGTGTCGGGGTCCTTGAACCAGAACTCCTTCTCGCAGATCCAGTCCGGGCCGGTCAGGCCCATCTCGCGCACGATCTTGCCCATGAAGGCCTTGCCGCGGGCGTCGTAGCCCTGGTTCGGGATGTAGACCTTCGAGAGGTAGTCGCTGAAACTCGTCCACCGCTTCTGCGCGTTGAAGCGGGCGTAGATGCGGCGCGGGTCGCTGTGGTCGTACTTCTTGTAGTCGGTGCCCGCCGCGTTCAGCTCGGCCTGGGTCGGGTTGAGGCCGTCGAACTGGAGGCCGGGATTGGTGTACTCGTAGGTGTCCCAACGGTCCACCGCGCGTGAGGCGTCCCCCTGGGGCAGACCGCCGACGGGTACGTCCTTCACCCCGTACATCTCGTCGCAGCGCTTGCCGGGCTTCAGCGGTGCCGGCGCGGCTTCGGCGACGCCGCCCACGCCCGTGGCGGGCTGACCGGTGACGGTGATGACGGTGGCGCAGGCGAGCGCGAGCAGACTGTTCCTGAGCGCACGCCGGCGGCTTGCTATTCGTGCTGGCTTCACTGTGTTTCCCCCGGGAGCCCCACGGGTCGGATTGCGGTCGCGCGGCGCCAGGGCCCCCGCTGCTCATGTGGGCGTCGCGCAAGCGGTCCGATCCTAGGGCCCCGCTTTGCCACCGCAACGCGGTTCGACGGGCGTGTCCTGTGTCAACTCGGTGCAGATTCATGGCTCTTACGGAGGGATCGGGGACTAGGGTTGACTGCCGTGAGCAACGAAAACCAGGAGTACGAGGACGACGAGCACGCCGTCGCCGAGCGCATCGACGCGGCGCACGCCGACAACCCGCTCCTCGCGGCCTGGCTGCGCGAACAGCGGGACCGCTTCGACGGATGGAGCCGTGACCACGGCGGCGGCTGGGACTTCGGCGAGCGCTCCCTCGACCGCGTGGAGGCGCTCGTCCGGGAACACCTCACCTCCGTCGACGACCTGTTCGCCCGCGAGCACACCCCCTTGGTGCAGGTCGCCTGCTGGTACGTCGGCGAAGTCCACAACCGCGCCCGCGGCACCGAGTGGCGCATGGACCCCGACCCCGCCGACAGCCACCCCTGGTCCCGGCGCCCCTATGTGATCGTGCCCTTCGCGCGCCTGGACGAGTACCGGGACCCCGAGGGCATCGACTACGACGCCCGCCCCCGGCACCATCCCCTCGGCAGCTTCCTCACCCTCCTCCGGGAGGGCCCCGCCTCCGCCCTGGGCGCCCTGCGAGCGGAACTGGACGACTACGCCCCCGACACCGGCGAGGACGAGGGCGAGGAGTGAGCACCGGCCCCGCGCGGCGGGCGTGACGGTCCGGTGGGGTCCACCTCCTCCGTGCGCCTCCTGTGCGGGCGGCTCAGCGGCCGAAGGTGTCGATGTTCTCGACGAGCCAGCGGCCGTCGCGGCGCACGACGTCCAGGGCGAACATGGCGCCCGCGTAGACGCCCTGGTCCTGGGTCTTCGACCGCTGCTTCCCGGTGCCGGCCGTGCTCACGCTGCTCTGGTCGGCGTAGACCAGGACCCGGGCGCGGTCGCCGTCGATCCGCTCGACCGCGCTGTCGGTGACCGTCGTGGTGATCACCGTCTTCTGCCGGGCCGCCTGGGCGAGCACCCCGGCGAACAGCGTCCGGTGCTGCTCCACGGCCTTGCCGGTGAGGAGGGTCTTCCCGGCGCGCTCGAAGGGGCCGGTGTCGGCGTGGTCGTACGAGAAGAGCGCGGCGACGGCCGCGGTGGTCTGCCCCTTGATCTCGCTGGTACGGGCGAGGTCGGTGAGGGCCGTGTTGCCGCGGGCGGGGTCGTCCCGCAGCTCTCCCGCCCTGCTGTGCGCCCATCCGGCGAAGCCGCCGAGGAGGAGGGTCAGGACGCACAGGACGACGAGGGGGGCTCGGCCGCGCGCCCCTTCCTTCGCCGGGCGGTCGTCGGTCGCCTCCTCCACCGGTGTCCCGGGCGCTTCTCGTACGGGCTTCGCCGCCGGTCGCCGTCCGGGCCGGGCGTCGGGTTCGGTCAGGAGGCCGACAGGCGCGTGGGCCCTGGCGGCGACCGGCTGGTCGGCGAGGGCCTGGCGGCGGCGCTGGCGGTTGAGGTGGTGACGGGGCGTCGGCATCGTGCGTGTCCTTTCGGGTGCTGGCGGCTCTCGCGTACGGGGCGGCGGCCCGGTCAGCCGGTCGCCGTGCCGCCCACGGGGGCCTGCCCCAGACCGCTGAGCTTCCACTGGCCGTCGGTGCGGGTGAGCTCGCCCAGCATGCGGCTGTCCTTCTCCGTGCTCTTGCTGTCGGGTGTCGTGACGGTGACGCGCAGCGCGACGAGCAGCCGCGCCCGTCCGGCCCGGTCGTCGAGTTCGGTGACGGCGCCGGACAGCACCCGGGCCGTGGTCACCGTCCTCGCCGCCTTCACCTGGCTGGTGAACTCCTTGCGCCCGTCCACCAGTTGCCGGTGCAGTTCGCCGGTCGTCGAGGTCTCCCAGAGGTCGAGTCCCTGGTCCACGCGCCGGTGGTCGAGCGTGTTGAGGTTCTGTACGGCCTGCTCCCCCGCCGCGAGCGCCCGGTCGCGCTGCGCGGCGTACGCCGCGGAGTCGTCGTGGGCCGCCGCGTACCAGCTCCGGCCCTGCCAGGCGGCGAAGCCGCCCGCGACCAGGGTGAGCACGAGGGCCACGACCAGGACCGGCCGGTTGCCCGCCGAGGCGCGGACCTGGCGTGTCATGGGGTTCTCCCGTCTCCCGCTCATCGTCAGCGGGCCTTGATGTCGACGATCAGCCACCGGTCTCCCCGGTACTTCGCGGTGACGGTGAGCTGGGCCGCGGCGGCCGTGGCGGCGGCCTCGTCGCGCCGCGAGGTCTGGTCGAGGAAGACGAGGAGGCGCGCGGTGTCCCCGTCGAGTTCGATCACCCCGGTGCGAACGGCCTGGGTGGAGAGGGTGATCCGCTGTCCGACCAGCTTCGTCCGGACCTGGGCGAGCAGGTCGCCGTACTGGCGTGCGGCGCGCCCGGCCAGCACGGTGCGCGAGGAGCGTTCCGCCGTGTCGGTGTCGGCGGGCGTGTAGGAGAAGACCCGGGCGAGACCCTCGGCCACTTCGCCGCTGACGCGGTCGGTGGCCGCGGTGTCGGTCAGCGCGTGGTTGCGCGCCGACGGCGCCGAGCGGAGCTGGTGGGCGGCGTAGAGGAACCCGCTGCCGCCGAGGAGGAGGCCGGTGAGGGCGGCGGCCAGGGCGATCTTGCGCCAGGCGACGCGGGAACGGCGGGCGGTGGCCTTGTCCGTGCTCGGGGCGCCCTGGTCCGGGGTCGACTGCGCCTCCGCGTCAGGGGTCTCGCCCTCTCCCGCGCCAGGCTCCACGGTCTCCGCCGCGTCCGCCTCGGTGGCCCCCGCCGCACCCGGCTCCGCGGTCTCCACCGCGCCCGGCGCCGTGGAGACCGACGCCTCCGTCTCGGCGGCCTCCGGCGCACCCGTCTCCGCGGTCGCCGCGGGCTCCCCCGTTTCCGGCCGGTCGTCCCCGGCGGCCTCCGGCCCGGGGTCTCCACCCCTCGCCCTGCGCAGCAGTCGCGTCACTCGTCCCCACCCTCCTTGCCCGTCTCGCCCCGCTCCGCCCCCGCGACCGGCACCGCGCTCAGTGCCGCCACTCTCCACGTGTCCCCGTCCGTGCGGGTCAGGACGGCCTCCAGGCGCTTGCGGTCGGTGGTCGCGGCGGTGGCTCCGCGCGGGGTGACGTCGACGCGTACGGTCGCGATGAGTTTCGCCGTACCGGCTCTGGCGTCCAGTGCGGTGAGCGCGGCCTCGGTGACCGTGGCGCGGGCCGAGGCGCCCACCGCGGGCCGGGTGCGGCCCAGTTCGGTGCGGAGCGGTCCGGTGGAGGCGTCGCGCCAGGCCCGGATGCCCGCTTCGGCGCGTTCGCGGGTCGAGGCGTCGAGCGTGTTCAGGACGGTGAGGCGGCTGCGGCCCTCGGCGAGCGCGGTGTCGCGTTCCCGGCCGAAGGCGAGCTCCTCGTCGGTGCGGGCCTGGGCGTAGCTCCAGGCACCGGTCCCGCAGAAGCCGAGCGCGACGACGAGGGCGCCGGTGCCCAGGGCCTTGGCGCGCCTCATCGCGTGCTCCCCGTGCCGAGGCCGAGGAGGCCGGCCATGTCCGTCGGGCCGTCGGTCCGGCCGGGCAGCGCGAGCGCGCCGGGCAGGTCCGGCTGCGTGCCGGTCGTGGTGCGCACGCTGCCGGAGGGGAGGGAGCCGGGCCGGGCCGGGGTGGGCACGCCGCCGCTCCCGGGGGCGTGGGCCGAGCCGCGGACGTTGACGCCGGTGGAGGCCGGGGAGGTGCAGGAGGCGCCGGTGTTGAGGGCGGGCGCGGTTCCCAGGTCGAGTCCGTTGCGGTAGCGCGTCCCGCCGTACCCGGAGGTGCAGGGCAGCGGTTTGAAGAAGGTGACGGCCATGCCGAAGTTCACGTGTCCTCCGTCGACGGTGGTGGCTCCCGCCGAGACGGCCGCCGGGAACTTGACGAGGAGTTCCTCCGTGCCGCGCTGTCGGGTGACGGCGATCTCCGAGGTGGTGAGGAGGTTGGCGAGGACGACGCCGAGGCTGGGGTCGAGGTCCCGCAGGAGGCCGCTGACCTGGCCGGTCGCGTCGGGTGTGACGGCGAGGAGGCGGCGCAGGTCGGCGTCGGAGCCCTTGAGGGTGGCGGCGAGGTCGCGGGCGCCGGTGGCGAAGTCCCGGATGGCGCGGCTCTCGTCGGCCTGGGTGCGCAGGACGACCTCGCCGTCGTCGATGAGCCGGGTCGTGGCCGGCAGGGAGCGGTCGGCGGCCTGGACGAACCTGCTGCCGTTGTCGAGGAGGACCTGGAGGTCGTCGCCGTGCCCCTCGAAGGCCTTGCCGAGTTCGTCGACGACCGTCCGCAGGGAGTCCAGGGGTACGGAGCGGGTGAGGTCGTTCATGCTCGCGAGCACGTCGGTGACGGGTGCCGGCACCTCGGTGTCGGACTGTTCGATGCGGGCGCCGTCGGCGAGGTAGGGTCCGCCGTCGCTCTCGGGCCGCAGGTCGATGTACTGCTCGCCGACGGCGGAGAGGCCCGCGACGACGGCTCGGGCGTCGGCGGGGATGAGGGGCGCCGAGTTCTTGATGCGCAGTTCGGCGACGACTCCGTCGGCGGTGAGGTCGATGGCTCCGACGCGGCCGACGGAGACGCCGCGGTAGGTGACGTCGGAGTGGGTGAACAGGCCTCCCGTACGGGCGAGGTGGACGCGGACGGTGTAGTGGTCGGCGACGCCGGCGTAGCGGCCGAGGTCGGCGTAGCGGACGCCGACGAAGCCGAGGACGAGCACGGCGATGACGAGGAACGCGAGGTTCTTCAGCCGTACGGTGCGGGTGATCACGGCTTCTCGCCTCCGTCCTTGGGTGTGGTGGGTGCCGGCGCGGTGACCGGGGGCAGCGGCAGCGTCGATCGCGGGCCCGGGGTGCCGTGGTTCGTCCCCTCCCGGCCGCGCGAGGCCGGGTCGGGGGTCGGCGGGGCGGGGGCCGGGGTGGGGTCGGTCCTGGGGACGAGGGGCGGGATCACCTCGGTGCCGGGGGCGGCGGCGAGGTGCAGATAGGTGTTGAGGTAGTCGCCCTTGATGCCGCGCATGACCTCGTCGGTGAAGGGATACGTGAGAAGGACCTGGAGCGATTCGGGCAGGTCGGCACCGGCGTCCGCGAGTGCCCTCAGGGTCGGGACGAGGGCCTTGAGGTCGGCGACCATGTCCTTCTTGCTCGCGTCGACGGTGCTGACGGCGACTCCGGAGAGGGTGTCCAGGGCGCGCAGCATGGTCAGCAGGGAGCCCCGCTGGTTCTCCAGGGTCTTCAGGCCGGGCGAGAGGCCGGTGAGGACGGTGTCGACGTCCTTCTTGCGGCCGGCGAGGGTGGCGGAGAGCCGGTTGACTCCGTCGAGGGCGCGGGTGATGTCGCCGCGGTGCGCGTCCAGGTTCGTGACCAGGGTGTTCACGCGGTTCAGCATCGAGCGGACCTCGGGTTCGCGGCCGCCGAGGGCCGCGTCGAGTTCCCGGGTGATGGCCTTGAGCTGGTTGACGCCGCCGCCGTTGAGCAGCAGGGACAGCGCTCCGAACACCTCCTCGACCTCCGTGTTGCGGTTGGTGCGCGCGAGCGGGATGACGCTGCCGTCGGTGAGGCGCGCGCCGCCGTCCTTCCGGGGGGCGACGAGCTGGATGTACTTCTCGCCCAGGAGGCTGGACTGTTCCAGGCGGGCGCCCGCGTCGGCGGGGAGCCGGACGTCGCCGTTGATCTTCAGGGTGACGCGGGCGGACCAGTTGTCGGCCCCCAGTTCGATGGCGGTGACGCGGCCGACGGCGACGTCGTCGACCTTGACCGCGGACTGGGGCACGAGGCTGAGGACGTCGTCGATCTCGGCGGTGACCGTGTAGGGGTGGGGGCCGAGGTCGGCGCCGCCGGGCAGCGGGAGGTCCTCGATGCCGTCGAACCGGACGGGGTTCGCGGGGACCGCGCCGAGGACGACGGCGAGTCCGAGGCCGAGCGCGATCGCTCCGGCGGCTCCGGCCCCGAGGAGCTTGCGGGAGGGCGGTGTGGTCATCGCCCCTCCTCTCCGGTGCGGGCCGAGGAGGAGCCGCCGGTCACCGGCAGCGGGAGCAGGGATCCGCCCATGCTGATCTCGTTGAGGTTCGCGCGGCCGTCGAGGGTGCGGGTGTCCTTGTTGTAGGCGTTGACGACGTTGCCGGCGGCGAGCGGGGCGACGTCGAGCGCTTCGGCGAGGGAGGCCCGCTGGTCGACGAGGGTCTGGGTGAGGGGCACGAGCCGGTCGATGTTCTTCTTCAGCTCGCCGCGGTTGTCCTTGATGAAGGTCTTGACCTGGGCGAGGGCCTTGCCGAGTTCCTCCAGTGCGCCGGCGAGGTCGTCCTTGTTCTCGGCGAAGTAGCCGACGACCTCGTCGAGGCGTTCCTGGGCGGTGCGGACGTCGCCGTCCTTCTTCTTCAGCATGGTGGTGAAGGTCTGGAGCTGTCCGAGGGTGGCGAACAGGTCCTCGCTGCTGCCGTCGAGGGTCTTGGCGGCCTTGCCGAACTGTTCGATGGAGGTGCCGATGGCCGTGCCGTTGCCCTTGAGGTTCTTCGCTCCGGTGTCCAGGAGTTCGGAGAGGGCTCCGGTGGAGTTGGCGCCGTCGGGGCCGAGCGCCTTGCTCAGTTCGGTGATCGAGGCGTAGAGCTGGTCGATCTCGACGGGGGTGCGGTTGCGGGAGGCGGGCAGCTGGGCGCCGTCGGCGAGGGCGGGGCCGGTGCTGTAGGCGGGGGTGAGCTGGACGTACCGGTCGGCGACGATGCTCGGGGCGACGACGAGGGCCCGTGCGTCGGCGGGGACGCGCACGCCTTCGTCGAGGCGGAGTTCGACGCGTACCCGGGTGCCCTGCGGTTCCACGGATTCCACCTCTCCGACGCGGACGCCGAGGACGCGCAGGTCGGATCCGGCGTAGATGCCGACGGCCCGGTCGAACCAGGCGGTGACGCGGATGCCGTCGTCGTCGAGGGCGTCGACGGCGACGAGGCCGCAGGCCGCGAGCACCGCGAGCGCGAGCCCGGCGACGAGGGGCTTTCTGGGCTTGGTCATCGTTCACCGCTCCCCTTGGGCGTCGCCGTCTGTTTCGGCGGGAGGCATCCGGTCCTGGGCTGCGAGGTCTCGGGCAGATAGGCGCGGGGCACCACGCCGCACAGGTAGGCGTCGAACCAGCGGCCGCTGCCGAGGGTGTTGCCGACGAGCCGGTAGTAGGGGCCGATGAGCGCGAGCGTCTTGTCGAGCTGGCCGCTGTTCTTCTCCAGGACGCCGGTGACGCGGCTGAGGGCCTTCAGGGTGGGGCCGAGCTGCCGGTTGTTGTCGCCGACGAGGCCGCTGAGTTCGGTGCCGAGGTCCCGGCTCCCCTTGAGCAGGGCGCGGATGGCCTCGCGGCGCTTCCTGAGCTCGCCGAGCAGCGAGCCGCCGTCCTCCAGGAGGATCTCGAAGCTGGACTTCTTGTCCTGGAGGGTCTTGGTGAACTTCTTGCTGTTCTCCAGGAGGCGGGCGAGCTGGGTGTCGCGCTTGGAGACGGACTTCGACAGTTCGGAGAGGCCGGTGGCGGCGTTGCGCACGTGCGGCGGGGAGTTCTTGAAGGTGTCGGAGATCGTCTCGAAGCTCTTCGCGAGCTTCTCGGTGTCGATGGCGTCGACGGTGCCGCTGAGGTCCTGGAAGGCCTGGGTCACGTCGTACGGGGAGGTGGTGCGGGTCTGCGGGATGCTGGTCCCCGGGTCCTGGGGTGCGGAGCCCAGCGGGTCGAGCGCCAGGTACTTCTCGCCGAGGAGGGTCTTGATGGCGATGGCGGCGGTCGACCGGTCGCCGATCCAGGCGTCGCCGACCTCGAAGGTCACCTTGACCTTGGGCCCGTCGAGGGCGACCCCGGTGACCTTGCCGACCTTGACGCCCGCGATGCGGACCTCGTCGCCGGCGTCGAGTCCGGCGGCCTCGGTGAAGTCGGCGCTGTAGGCGGTGTCGCCGCCGACGAGCGGGAGTCGTTCCACGTTGTACGCGAGGACGGCCATGAGGGCGAGGACCAGCAGCCCGACGACGGCGACGGCGACGGGGTTGCGCTCCTTGACCGGCTTCAGCCGGGGGCGCGGGCTCATCCGCGGCACCTCGTCTCGGTCACGGCGATGCCGGTCGGCGGCTTGGAGCCGTCGGAGGTTCCCACGCCGCTCACGCGCGCCTCGCAGAGGTAGAGGTTGAACCACGACCCGTACGAGGAGAGGCGGGCGAGGGCCGACATCTTGTCGGGTGTGTGGGCGAGGAAGGACTCGATGGCGGGGGTGTGGTCGCCGAGGGTGCCGGAGAGCCGGCCCAGTTCGCGGATGTCCTTCTTGAGGGGGGCGCGTCCTTCCTGGAGGAGGCCGGCGGTCGTCGTGGTGAGGTCGCCGATGGCCTTGACCGCCTCGCCGAGGGGTTTGCGGTCGGTGTTGAAGCCGGTGACGAGCTTCTGGAGGGTGACGACGAGGTCGTTGAAGCCGGCCTCGCGGGTGTTGAGGGTGGTCAGGACGGTGTTGAGGTGGGTGACGACCTCGCCGATGACCTTGTCCTTGGCGGCGACGGTCCGGGTGAGGGAGCCGATGTGCCGCAGGAGGCTGTCGACGGTTCCGCTCTCGCCCTGGAGGACCTGCACGAGGGAGCCGGCGAGGTCGTTGACGTCCGCGGGCGAGAGTCCCTCGAAGAGCGGCTTGAAGCCGTTGAAGAGCAGGGTCAGGTCGAGTGCGGGTGTGGTGCGGTCGAGCGGGATGGTGTCGCCGGGCTCCAGGGTGCCGGTGAGGTCGCCGGTGCCGCGGCCGAGGGAGACGTACCGCTGCCCGACCATGTTGAGGTACTTCACGGCGGCGGTCGCCGACCGGGGCAGGGAGCGGTCCTCGCGGACCGTGAAGGTGACCTGGGCGGTGCGCCGCTCGACGACGCGCACGTCGGTCACCTCGCCCACCTTCACTCCGGCGATGCGCACGGAGTCGCCCTCGACGAGGCCGGTGACGTCGGTGAACAGCGCCTTGTAGGAGCGGGTGTCGGCGCCGACTCCGGTGTCGGCGATGCTGAAGGCGAGGACGGTGGTGGCGAGGGCGGTGACCAGGACGAACGCGAGGGACTTCAGGACGGTCCCGGTCAGGCCGCGCCGTCGCGTGTGGCTGGGTCTCGTCGTCATCGGAGGGTCACCTCCGCGCCGCGGAAGGCGGGGCCGGCCAGCAGGCTGCTCCAGTCCGGCAGGTCGCCGGGGGCCTTCTGCGCGGCGGGCGCGAGCAGTTCGTTGACGAGGTCGTTCTCCTGCGGGGAGTTGGCGGGGCCGAGGTCCTGGTCGGCCGCGGCGGACGCCCGTGCGGCGGGGGCGGCCGGGACGCCGAGGTAGGGCACGGGGTAGCAGCGGGGGCCGCCGCCGGAGCCGTACGAGGGCGTGTCACGGCCGGGGACGTAGGCGCCGCGGGAGGGGACGGTGGTCACCTCGACGTGCAGTCCGGGCTGGTTCGTGCCCTTGCCGAGCGCCTTGTCCATCGCGGGCACGAACTGGGCGAGGGTGCGCAGGGTGCAGGGGAAGGACGGGGAGTACTCGGCGAGCAGTTCCAGGGTGGGCCTGCCGGTGGCGCTGAGCCGGATGATGTTGTCCTTGTTCTGCCGGAGGAAGGCGGTCAGGTCCTGGGCCGTCCGGGTGGTGGCGCCGAAGGTGCCGGCCAACGCGCCCTCCTTCTCGGCGAGGGTGCCGCTGGTGGTGGTGAAGTCGGTGAGCGCGGTGACGATGTCCGGGGCCGCGTCCGCGTAGAGGTGGCTGACCTTCACGAGTTCTTTCAGGTCGCGGGTGAGGGCGGGCAGGTGGGGGTTGAACTCGCGCAGGTGGGCGTCGAGTTCGGCGAGGGTCTCGCCGAGCTTGTCGCCGCGTCCCTCCAGGGCGCGGGAGACGGCGGACAGGGTGGCCGACAGCTTCTGCGGCTGGACGGCGGTGAGCAGGGGCAGGACGTTGTCGAGGACCTGCTGGAGTTCCACGGCGTTGCTCGACCGGTCCTCCGGGATGACGTCTCCGGGGCCGAGCGGTCGCGTGGAGGGGTTTCCGGGTGGTACGAGGGCGACGAACCGCTCGCCGAAGAGGGTCGTGGGCAGCATCTGCGCGCGGACGTCGGAGGGGACGTGGCGCAGGGTCCCGGGCCGCATGGCGAGGGTGAGCCGGGCTCCGTCGCCGGTGGTGTCGATGGCGCGGACCTCGCCGACGACGACGCCGCGCAGTTTGACCTCGGCTCCGAGGTGCATCTCGTTGCCTACGCTGCCGGTCTCGACGGTGATCGGGTCGGAGTCGGTGAAGCGTTTGTCGTAGACGGCGACCGCCAGCGAGGCGAGCAGGACGGGCACCAGGAGGAAGACGATGCCGGCGAAGCGGCGGCGCAGGGTCTCGGCCGTGGAGTCGCTCATCTCACCCCGCCACCTTCACGGTCGTGGTCGCGCCCCAGAGGGCCAGCGACAGGAAGAAGTCGGTGACGCTGATCAGCACGATGGCGTTGCGCACGGAGCGGCCGACGGCGATGCCGACGCCGGCGGGTCCGCCGGAGGCGCGGAAGCCGTAGTAGCAGTGGGCGATGATCACCATGACGCTGAAGATCAGCACTTTCAGCACCGAGAGGAGGACGTCCGTCGGTGACAGGAAGAGGTTGAAGTAGTGGTCGTAGGTTCCCTGCGACTGGCCGTTGAAGAGGACGGTGACGTAGCGGGAGGCCAGGTAGGAGGAGAGCAGGCCGACCGCGTAGAGCGGGACGATGGCGACGACGCCCGCGATGATGCGGGTGGTGACGAGGTACGGCATGGAGCGGATGCCCATGCCTTCGAGGGCGTCGACCTCCTCGTTGATGCGCATGGCGCCGAGCTGGGCGGTGAATCCGGCGCCGACGGTCGCGGAGAGGGCCAGTCCGGCGACGAGCGGGGCGATCTCGCGGGTGTTGAAGTAGGCGGACACGAATCCGGTGAAGGCGGCGGTGCCGATCTGTTCGAGGGCCGCGTAGCCCTGGAGTCCGACGACGGTGCCGGTGAACAGCGTCATCGCGATCATGACGCCGATGGTGCCGCCGATGACGCCGAGGCCGCCGGAGCCGAAGGCGACCTCGGCGAGCAGCCGTTGCACCTCCTTGAGGTAGCGGCGCAGCGTGCGGGGGATCCAGAGGAGGGCCCTGAGGTAGAAGAGGAGCTGGTCACCGGAGCGGTCGAGCCAGACGAACGGGGAGGCCATCGGTCAGCCTCCCTTCGGCGGGACGATCTGCAGGTAGATGCCCGTCAGCACCATGTTCACGAAGAACAGCAGCATGAAGGTGATGACGACGGACTGGTTGACGGCGTCGCCGACGCCCTTGGGTCCGCCGCGGGGGTTGAGCCCGCGGTAGGCGGCGACGATGCCGGCGATGAACCCGAAGACCAGGGCCTTGAATTCGCTGATGTAGAGGTCGGGCAGCTGGGCGAGGGCGGAGAAGCTGGAGAGGTACGCGCCGGGGGTGCCGCCCTGGAGGACGATGTTGAAGAAGTAGCCGCCCAGGGTGCCGACGACGGAGACCATGCCGTTGAGGAGCACGGCGACGGCCATGGTGGCGAGGACGCGCGGGACGACGAGCCGCTGGACGGGTGAGACGCCCATGACCTCCATCGCGTCGAGCTCTTCCCGGATCTTGCGGGAGCCGAGGTCGGCGCAGATGGCGGAGCCGCCGGCGCCCGCGATCAGGAGGGCCACGATGAGGGGGCTGGCCTGCTGGATGACGGCGAGGACGCTGGCGCCGCCGGTGAACGACTGGGCTCCGAGCTGCTGGGTGAGCGAGCCGACCTGGAGGGCGATGACGGCGCCGAACGGGATGGAGACGAGCGCGGCCGGCAGGATGGTGACGCTGGCGACGAACCAGAACTGCTCGACGAACTCCCGGAACTGGAAGGGCCGTCGGAAGACGGCGCGGGTCACCTCGGCGGCGAGGGCGAAGAGGCGGCCGGTCTGCCGCAGTGCGCCGGCGATCACGAGCCGCTCCCCGGGGCCGGCATGGTCAGGGTGGGGGCCGTGGCACCGCGCGCGTAGGTGTCGCGGATGGCGGCGCGGGCGGCGGGCGGGAGCTGGTCGAGCATGCCGAGGACGCGCTCGCGCCGCCGGGTGACGGCCGCGCGGGGCGGCAGGCCGGGTGAGGGTTCCAGCTGCGGGACGATGTCGCGGGGGCCCGTCGGCCTGCTCGCGGGGCCGGCCGCCTCGGCGGCGAGGAGGGCGGCGTCCTTCTCCTCGGACATGCCGATGGGGCCTTCGCGGCGGCCGGCGAGGAACTGGGTGACGACGGGTTCGTCGCTGGTGAGGAGGACCTCTCGGGGGCCGAAGGTGACGAGCCTGCGCCGGAAGAACATCCCCATGTTGTCGGGGACGGTGGCGGCGATGTCGAGGTTGTGGGTGACGATCAGCATCGTCGCGTCGATGCGGGCGTTGAGGTCGATGAGGAGCTGGGACAGGTAGGCCGTGCGGACGGGGTCGAGACCGGAGTCCGGTTCGTCGCACAGGACGATCTGGGGGTCGAGCACGAGTGCTCGGGCCAGTCCGGCGCGTTTGCGCATGCCGCCGCTGATCTCGCCGGGCAGCTTGTCCTCCGCGCCGAGCAGGCCGACGAGTTCGATCCGTTCCATGACGATGCGCCGGATCTCGGACTCCCGTTTGCGGGTGTGCTCGCGCAGCGGGAAGGCGATGTTGTCGAAGAGGCTCATGGAGCCGAAGAGGGCGCCGTCCTGGAACATGAGGCCGAAGAGTTTCCGGGTCTCGTAGATGTCCCGTTCGGGGCTGTTGACCATGTCGACGCCGTTGATGAGGACACGGCCCTGTTGGGGCTTCAGGAGCCCGATGAGCGATTTCAGGAAGACGGTCTTCCCGGTGCCGGAAGGGCCGAGCATCACGCTGACCTCTCCGGCCGGCAGGGTCAGCGACACGTCCTGCCAGATGTTCTGCTTGCCGAAGGACATGGTCAGCCCCTCAACGACTACTTCGATTCCCATCCCACCTCCAGCAAGCGTGCGTCGGGGCGTGCGCCGCGGGCGCACGGTAAACCGGCGCGGATCACCCGGACAATAGGTGTGGCGCAAAATCCTTGATCCGCTGCGGCAGTTGTCACCGCGAAGACAAAGTCGGCGTCGACTCTTGTCTCCTCGGAGACAGATTGCGGCGCCGACCTGCGATCGAGCGTCGGCCCGGGGAACGTTACGGCCGAGTAACCTCTCACGGCAATACCGGAATCGGAGTTTTCGCGGGCTGAAATCAAACGTCGGGATGTTTGTCAGTCTGGAGACAGTTCCGCCTCTCGACCTGTCACCGGCGAGAGCAAATCCACAATCCACCGGGTCTACAAGGGCACATCATGCGCCGACCCGCCGCCCACGCTTGTCTGATCGATCATAAATGTCGACATTGCGCACCCCGGAACCAAGGGGATTCACGCCATCGCTCACTCACTTGACAGGCAATTCGAGCTCTTCAAAGAATCATGGACTGCGCCATTGTTCAGCTAAGTTTCCCGCAAGTAACGTCTGGTTTCGCGGCCGAGAAACGTCTGGCCGCCGGCCGCTCGACCCCCACCGCGGCCACCCTCTGCCGGTCAATCCCCAAGGAGAGTCCCAGAGCCATGAAGAAGCCGATCAGAAACCTCGCCGTCGTGGCCGGAACCGCCTCGGCCGCGTTCGCCCTGGCCGTGAGCCCCGCGTCGGCGGTGGCGTCCACGGTCTGGACCGTCAGCCCGTCCCCGGCCAGCATCACCGCGGTCAACAGCGGGAACATCGTCCTCAGCGTCAACGGCATCGCCATGACGTGTACGAAGTCGAACGGTTCGGGCACGGGGCAGAGCACCACCGGCAACCCGGCGACCGTCGGCACCATCAACTCCATCGCCTTCGGCGCCAGCGGAACGCCCTGCACCAGCGTGCTGGGCCCCGTGACCGCCGTTCCGACCACCCCCTGGACGATCGTGGCGCAGGACTACACCGCCTCGACCGGCGTCACCAAGGGCTACGTCGGCAACGTCGACGCCACGGTGACGGTCGGCGCCTGTGTCTTCCGCGTGACGGGCAAGGCGTCCAGCACGTACACCAACTCGACGGGCGCGCTCGCCGTCAACAGCGTCTCGGGCGAGCTCACCGTCGTCTCGTCGAGCGGCTGCGGTTCGGCCGTCCCGGTCGGCGCCAAGCCCACCTTCAAGGGCACGTACCTCTTCAAGGTGGCGGGCACCACCACCATCCCGACGATCGTCGGTTCCAACCCGTAAGGACGCAGGAACCCGCGTCCGTCCGGCCGGTGACCCCGGCCGGGCGGGCGCGGACCTGTGCGCGCCCTTCGCCGGCCCCCTTCCCCGTCGGCGCACGAACGACCCGAGCGGAGCAACAGATGAGAGGCCCCGGGCCCACCCCCCGACCTTCCCGCGCCCGCGCGCGCGGTGCGACGATCGCCGCGTTCGTGGCGCTCGCCCCCCTGCTTCCGGCGGCGGCCGTCGCCGTCGGGACGCTGAAGGTCGACGCCGCGCTGCCCTACGTCTGCACCCTGCCCTCGGGGCAGCGGCCGGCGACGGTACGGATCACGGCGGCCTTCCCCGGCCGGGTGGCCCCCGGCGAGGAGATCAGGCCCACCGACGTCACCACGACGGTGGAGCTCCCGGCTCCTGCCGACCTCACCGCCTCCCTGGGCCCGACCGTACGGGCGGAGACCCGGCTCACGGTCGACGTGGCCCAGAACGAGCAGCGCGCACAGGCCACGTGGAGCGGTACGGCGCAGCCCCTCGCCGTTCCCGTCGAGGGGCCCCTCGTGGTCACCACGACCGGCGACGTGCCGACCCTGACGACGGGCACCGCCGGCGATCTGACCCTCACCGCGGCGGGCCTCGCCCTCGATCTAGCCCCCGGCGCGGCCGACGGCACGTCCACCGCCCCCGCCTCCCTCTCCGTCACCTGCGTCCCCGGACAGGACTCGGGGGGCCGGACGCCGCTCGCCACGGTCCCGGTCGGTGCCGCCCCCGGCACCGGGGAGCCGAGCGCCCCGCCCCCGGCGTCGCCGTCCGCCCCTTCGCCGTCCCCTTCCTCCCCCTCCTCCGGGCCGTCGTTCCCGACGGACAGGCCGGTCCCTGCGAAGCCGGGAACGGCGGAGGGAACGAGCCGCGTCCCGAAGGGGCCACGGGCCGGGCAGCAGGCGGACAGGGGCAGGGGTCTGACGGTGAACGGGGAGGGCGCACCGGGCACCCCGGCGGGCCGGCCGGCCGCACCGCCCTGCGTGACGGAGAAGCCGACCCCCACCTCGCTGTCGGCGTACATCACCGGCTACTCCAACGTGCGGAAGCTGAACGGCGCCACCGTCATTCCGGTGTCCTGCGTCCTGATCGAGCAGGGCCAGCCGGAGTTCGTCGTCCAGCCGGACGGAAGCATGCATCTGCTCACCCCGTCGGTGGGACACCTCTCGTACCAGGGGCGCAAACAGACCCCGCCGTTCAAGGCCACCTTCCTGACGTTCGACTTCGCCCCGGCCACGGCCACCATGGTCCTGGAGCAGACGGGGCCCCTGACCGTCGACTCGGACGTCCTCCTGGTCTTCCCCGACAACCTCTCGGAGACGTACATCCGCGCCCGCTTCGTCCTGCGCGTCCTCGACGTCCGGGTGAACGGCACCCGGCTGGACGTCGGGCCCGACTGCCGCACCGAGAAGCCGCTCACCTCCCCCGAGCCCGACCCCGTCAAGCACCCCGGGGACCACCTCGTGCTCCTGGGCAAGGGACAGCTCATCAACGGCACGGACGCGACCGGCTACCTCCTCACCGGCGGCGGCCCGCTCACCGGCGAGGTGTCCATCCCCGCCTTCAAGGGCTGCGGCGCCGGCGGCGAGAACCTCGACCGGCTCCTCACCGCGGCCATCTCCGGCCCCGGCAACCACATCAGGCAGATCCAGGGTCAGACCTGCGCCGTGGGCGTCGAGGTGCCCACCGAGGGCCAGTGCACCGAGGACCGCCAGCCGTACGTGGTCCCCAAGCCCGAACGCTGAACCGATCCACCCTGTCCCCCCTCCTCCCGACGGAAGGCATCCGCCATGTCCCTCGTCTCCTCCCGCACGAGACTCGCCACCCTCTCCGCGCTGACCGCGCTCGGTGCCTTCGTCTCCGTCGGCACGGCGACCGCGGCCGCTCCGCAACTGAACGGCTCGTGGGCACCGTTCGACCGCTGCCCCGTCGACGCCCCCGCGATGCTCGCCGCCGACGGCCTCGACCGGTCGACGCAGTGCGTGTCGTCCTCCTCCGCCGGCGGCTCCATCAAGCTCGGCAACACGACCGTCGTCACCGGGCGTACGAACCTCCAGATCGGCGTGATCCAGAACGCCGACGGCACCAACACCGTCGTCCCCCCGCCCGCCGGCTCGCTCATCGCGGACTCCGCCACCGTCCCCGGCGGTCTGCTCGGTCTGATGTGTCCGAGCGACATCCCGTTCATCACCGACATCTGCCGGCAGCTGTCGGACGCCGACCTCAACAGGATCACCGCCACCGTGGAATCGGTCGGCACGCCCTCGGAGTTCGACCAGATCGCGGGTGTCCTCACCGACATGCCGATCGTGCGGATCCCGGTCCGCATCCACCTGCAGAACCCCTTCCTCGGCAGCAACTGCTACATCGGCACGAAGTCCAACCCGATCGTGCTGCGGCCGAGCAACCTCACGGCCCCCGACTTCTCCGTCGAGCGCTACAACGGCGACGGATCCCCGAACGAGGAGGGCGACATGAGCCGCCTGAACATCCTCGGCTCCACCCAGGTCGACAAGACCTTCGCCGTCCCCGGCGCCAGCGGCTGCGGGCTCGGCCTCGGTCTCGTCAACGGCGCGGTCAACCTCAAGACCGGGCTGCCCGCCGCCTCCGGCAGGAACAGCATCACCCTCGACGACACCCGGACCTACCTGACCGGTCTCTACGCCCCCGGGGTCGTCGCCCCCGACGCCGGAAAGGTGTTCTCGCAGAACTGGCACTCGGCCGTCAGGTAACGGCCATCCAGGGTCGATTCCCGGCCTACTCGGGCGGCGCACGGGCCCCGGGGACGCCAACTCTTGCGCAAGTTGTGTACAGCACACAGCAGTTGATTTAGCTTCAGCAGTCCCCGTTGGTACGCACCTGACGGCCAAGGCGGCGCCCCCCCCCCCGGGGGGGGGCCCCCCCCCCCCCCCCCCCCCCGCGCCCCCGCGCGCAAACGAGAGGGCATAACCCCCACCCCACACCAAAAGAAAAAACACCCGCCCCCCCACCCCCCAC
>NZ_JBITXP010000010.1:64538-143913 GCF_044544765.1 Streptomyces sp. NPDC053513 | reverse complement strand
GCGCCCCGCCCGCGGCCCCCCCCCCCCCCCGCCGCCGGGGGCCCCCCCCCCCCACCGCCGCTCCCCACCGGTCGCGCAGGAGAGCAAGGGATCGGTCATGCCCGCAACCGCACAGTCATCGAACATCGGCGAGCCGCTCGACCCGCTCCCCAGGGAGTTCGCCGCCCTGATGAGACCGGAGATCCCGGGCCTCATCAAGGAGATCGGTGTGGAGGTCCAGCGGACCTATCCCGTGTACGCCCACCTCTTCAAGGGGCCTCACTCGGACGCGATCCGCCAGGGCGTGGAGCAGGCGCTCGCGGCCTTCGTGGAGCGGGTCGCGGACCCCGGGCGGAACTCCGCCCTCCGGGACGAGCTGATCCGCAAGTTCGGCCGGGTGGAGGCGTACGAGGGCCGGGACCTCGACACCCTGCAGGGCGCCTACCGCCTCGGCGCGCGCATCGCGTTACGCCGGGCCAAGAGCATCGGACGCACGTACAACCTCTCCCCCACCCTGATCCTGGCCTTCGCGGACGCCCTCTTCGCCTACGTCGACGAGCTGGAGTCCCTCTCCCGCGAGGGCTACCTCATGGTCCAGGCGCGCGCCGTGGCCGATGTGGCGGCGCTGCGAAGACAGCTGCTCCACCTGGTCGTCGCCGGGCCGCCGCTGCCCCGGGCGACCATCGCCGAGCTGTGCAAGGAGGCCTCCTGGCAGCTCCCCGACGAGTGCACCCTGGTGGCCCTCCGCCCGCCGGTCGCCGAACTCGTCCAGGCGGGTCTGGACCGGGACGTCCTGGCCGACCTCAGCCTCCCCGAGCCGCATCTGCTCATCCCCGGTCCGCTCACCGCGCAGCGCCTCGCGATGCTCGACTCCGCCCTGGCCGGCACCCCCGCCGTCGTCGGCCTGACCGTGCCGCCGGTGCAGGCGGCGCACTCCATCCGCTGGGCTCGGCACGTCCTGCGGCTCATCGACGACGGCATCGTGGCGGACGCTCCCCTCGTGCACTGCGAGGAGCATCTGACAACGTTGTGGCTGTTGTCCGATCCGGCCCTCACCGCCCAGCTCGCCGCGCGCGAACTGGCCCCGCTCGACGGTCTTTCCGGCACCCGGCGCGAGCGGCTGGTGGAGACCCTGCGCGTGCACGTCTCCACGCGTGCCCCCGCCGAACAGGTCGGCGAGATGCTGGGCGTGCACGCCCAGACGGTGCGCTACCGCCTGCGGAACCTGGACAACCACTTCGGCGACCGGCTCCTCGACCCCGACCACCGGTTCGCCCTGGAGGCGGCCCTGCGCTCGCTCCACCTCCAGGGCGGGAAGCGCGTGGACTGAGCCGCGCACCCCCTTGGGGGCGGAGGCGTCAGTCGCGGCGCCAGTCGGGGTGCACACGGATCTCGATGTCCTCGGAGGAGGGACCCGGCGCCGGGTCGGCCGTCACGCGCACGCTCAGCGGGCGGCCGCTCCCGGCCTCGACGAAGGCCAGCGGCGGGCGGCCGTCCTGCAGGTACGTGTCGCCCCACCGGATCAGCGAGAGGAAGACCGGCAGCAGGTCCTCGCCGGCTTCCGTCAGCCGGTACTCGTCGCGCGCCCGCTTCCCCGGCTCCTGGTAGGGGGTGCGCGCCACCACCCCGGCGGCCTCCAGCTGCTTGAGCGCCCGGGACACCGAGGGCGCGGAGGTGCCGATCCTCGTGACGAAGTCCTCGAACCTGGTCGTGCCGTAGAAGCACTCCCGCACGACCATGAAGACCGTCCGGGTGCTGAGCAGGTCGAGCACCCGGCCCGCGGAGCACCCGTCGCCGATCGACCACGTGTCCCGGTCGCTCAACCGCTTCTCGAACCTCATCGCCACCCGCCCATCATAACTAATGCTTGCGTTACTCAGCCATGGCGTGCTTGCATCTGACTAACGAAGTCGTTATCCAGATGAGGAGCATGCCGTGGTTGCGGTGGCGGGCAAGGTGGTCGTGGTGACCGGCGGACGGCGGGGGCTGGGAGCCGCACTGGTGGACGAGGTGCTGGCGCGCGGGGCGGACAAGGTGTACGCCACCGCCCGCTCGGCGTACGTCGACGGACGCCCCCGGGTGGTGACCGTCCCGCTGGAGGTCCGCTCGGCCGAGTCGGTCGCCGCCCTCGCCGAAGTCGCCGCGGACGCCGAGATCGTGTTCAACAACGCCGGGGTCCTGCACCCCGCCCCGCTGCTCACGGGCGACGTCGAGCGGGCGGTCGAGACCTTCGACGTCAACGTCCTCGGCCCGCTGCGGGTGGCACGGGCGTTCGCGCCGGTCCTCGCCGCGAACGGCGGCGGAGCGCTGGTGAACATGCACTCCGTACTGTCGTGGCTGGCGGGCGCCGGGGCGTACGGCGCCTCCAAGGCGGCGGCCTGGTCCCTCACCAACTCGCTCCGGCTCGAACTCGCGCCGCAGCACACGCACGTCGTCGGCGTGCACGCCGGATTCATCGACACGGACATGGTCTCCGCCCTCGACCGGAACAAGGCGAAGCCCGCCGACGTGGCCGCGCGGATCGTCGACGGGCTGGAGGCCGGGGCCGCGGAGGTCCTCGCCGACGACGTCAGCGTCGCCGTGAAGGCCGCGCTCTCCGGCCCCGTGGAACACCTGACCTTCCCGACCGCCTGAAACCCCTCACGAAGGAGCGACGAACCGCCATGCCCCTGTGGACCGTTCACCACACGCCCGGAATCTTCTCCGCCGAGGAGAAGCACCGGCTCGCCTCGACCGTCGCGGACCATTACGAGAAGGCGGGACTGCCCCGCTTCTACGTGGTCACGCTCTTCCACGAGCTCCGGCCCGAGGACTTCCACGTCGGCGGGGAGCCCGTCCCGGCCGGGGTCCGCATCACCATCGACCACATCGCCCGGCGCAACCCCGACGAGGACAGCAGGCGCAGGACCGCCCGCTGGATCAGGGAGATGCTGCGCCCCCACCTGGAACGGCACGTGGACCTCCACTGGGAGTTCCACGTCGACGAGACCAGCGAGGAACTCTGGATGATCAACGGCCTCGTGCCTCCGCCGGGCGGTTCGGAGACCGAACGGCGCTGGGCGGAGCAGAACACGGCGACGCCCTACTGACCGTCCGGCGAGGCGACCGCCCGCCCCCTGACGGGCCTCGCGGCGTGGCCGCCCGGCCGGTGGGCGGCGACGGGCGTGGTCGTCCCCGCCGCCCGCCGGCCGCCCTCGCCGTCAGGGCCCCCTCGGCCCGTCCCGTCCTGGACGCGGCCGGCGCACGGCCGGCCGGAGGTCCTCACCCCACGGGGACGGCGATCTCCCGCTTGAGGATCTTGCCGCTCGGCCCCAGCGGCAGCGCGTCCGTCAGCCAGACCCGGCGCGGGTACTTGTAGGCCGCCACGCGCTCCTTGACGTACTCCCGCAGCTCGTCGGGGAGCACCTGCGCGCCGGGGCGGAGCACGACCGCGGCCGCGACCTCCTCGCCCAGCTCGGCGTGCGGGACGCCGACCACGGCGGCGAGGGCGACGGCCGGGTGCTCGTGGAGGACCTCCTCGATCTCGCGCGGGTAGACGTTGTAACCACCGCGGATGATCATGTCCTTCTTGCGGTCGACGACGTACAGGTAGCCGTCCTCGTCGGCGCGGGCGAGGTCGCCGGTGCGCAGCCAGCCGTCGGGGATCGCCGCCTCGGTCTCCTCCGGGCGGTTCCAGTACCCCTTCATCAGGTTGGGGCCCCGGACGGCCAGTTCGCCGATCCCGCCGGGGGCCACGTCCCGGCCCTCGTCGTCGAGCAGCCGCACCTCGACGTCCCGGATGGGGGTGCCGATGGAGCCGGCCTTGCGGGGCCGGTCGGGGTGGTTGAAGGTGACCACGGGGCTGGTCTCGGACATGCCGAAGCCCTCCAGGACCGGACAGCCGAAGCGCCGCTCGAAGCCGTGCAGGATCTCCACCGGCAGCGAGGCGCCGCCGGAGATGCACATCCGCAGCGTCGACACGTCCGCCTCGGACGGGTGCTGGAGCAGCGCCGCGTACATGGTCGGCACGCCCTCGAAGACGGTGGCCCGTTCGCGGGCGACGGCGTCCAGGACGGCCCCCGGGTCGAAGCGCGGGATCATGACGAGGGAGGCGCCGCTGCGGACGGCCGCGCTCATGGTGCAGATCTGTCCGAAGATGTGGAACAGCGGCAGGCAGCCGACCACCACGTCCTCCGGGGTCATCCGCTGGACGTGGACGCTGTTGACCTCGGTGTTGTGCCTGAGCCCGGCGTGGGAGAGCACGGCGCCCTTGGGGCGGCCGGTGGTGCCGGAGGTGTACAGCAGGACGGCCATGTCCTCGTCGTCCGTGTCGGCGACCTCGGACAGCGGCTCGTGCCCGGCCAGCGCCGCGGCGAAGGCCGCGGGTTCGACGGCCGTGTGCCGTACTCCCGCGGCGGCCGCTCCCTGCGCGCCCTCGCCCGGCGCCTGGTGCCACTCGAAGAGCCGCACGGCGCCGGAGTCGGCGAGGTGGAACTCCGTCTCCCGGGTCTTCAGGAGCGGGTTCATCGGCACGACGACCGCTCCGGCGCGCAGGACGCCGTAGTACAGCACGACGAACTCGGGAACGTTCGGCAGCATCAGGGCGACGCGGTCCCCCGGCCGCACTCCCTCGGACCTGAGCAGGGCGGCGGCGCGGGCGCTGCGGTCGTCCAGCTCCGCGTAGGTGATGACCTGCTCCCCCAGGCGCAGCGCCGGGCGCTCGGGCTGTCGCCCCGCCGTCTCCACGAGGAATCCTGCCAGATTGGCCATGACCCGCCTCCGTTACACGGAATCGCCGAATGTTTACATCGTCGACATCTTGCAGTCGTATGGGGGCGCGGCCTATGGCCGGGATGACAACGCACGGCGCCCCGATTTGTTCCCCGCCACAATGTGAGGGCGTTAAGCTGCCGAGATGATCCTTTCGGGCGTGGCGGAGACACTTCTGGCGGGGCTTCCGGAACTGGGCGAGCGGATGGCGCTGCGGATCCGCGCGGACGTCGAGGCGTACAAGGACGAGTCTCTGATCCCCCTGGACTCGCTGCGCGACTCCTGCACCGCCAACGCGGACCTCATCCTCACCCACCTCCGCCTCGGCGGCACTCCTGACGCGAGTTCGGCCCGCGAGACGGGGCGGCTCCGCGCGGAGCAGGGGGTCCCGCTGGCGGACACGCTGCACGCGTACCGGATCGGCTCGCAGTTCCTGTGGACGGAGATCCTCGCCGAGGCCCGCGCCCGCCCCGAGGTCTCCGACGACCTCCTGCTGTCGGAGTCGACCGAGTTTTGGGCACTGTCCGGGCTGTACGCGGAAACGGTCGCGGTGGCCTACCGGGAGGCGGCCGCGGAACTCACCTCGCAGGGGCAGGCGCGGCGTTCCGCCCTGGTGGAGGCGGTGTTCACCGGCATCGTCACCGACCGCACGCTGTGGGAGGCCGCCCGCGAACTGGAGCTGCCCGAGCACGGCCCCTACGCCGTCGCCGCCGCGAAGGCCGGCACTCCCGGCGAGGAACCGCTCACCGGCGCGGAGACGGCGCTGCGCCAGGCGAACCTGCCCTCCGCGTGGCGGCTCCTGCCGGACGAGCAGCTCGCCCTGATCGCCCTGCCCACGGAGGCGGCGGAGACGACGTGCCTGCGCATCCTCCGCCGGACCCGCGCCCGCGTGGGCTTCAGCCCGCGCTTCCGATCGCTGCGGGACACGCCCCGGGCCCTGCGCTTCGCCCGTCTCGCCCTGGCCGGGCTCGAGGGCACCGGGCCCGGCGTGGCCCGCTTCGACGACAATCCGCTGGCGATGGTCGTCGCCGCGGCTCCGGCCGAGTCCGCGCACCTGATGGAGGTGGTGCTCCGGCCGGTGCTCGACCTTCCGGCCGCGGAGCGGTCCCGGCTCCTGCGCACCCTGGAGCACTGGTTCGCCGCCGCGGGCTCGGCCGGCGCCGCGGCGCGGACCCTGTTCGTCCATCCCAACACCGTGCGGTACCGACTGCGGCGCGTGGAGGAGTTGACGGGCCGTTCCCTCTCCGACCCGCGGGCGGCGGCGGACATCGGCGCGGCACTCCTCGCGGTCCGCAATCCGGGGGCGGGCTGAGTCGTTCCGCGTGGAGGTCACCGCTCCCCGCGGTCACTCCTCGCCGACGTCACTCCTCGCCGTCAGCGCTCCTCGCCGTCGTCGCTCCCCGGCACGTCGTTCCCGGTCGACACCGTTCCTCGCCGACGTCACTCCCGTCGACGTCACTCCCGTAGACGCCCGTAGACGTCCCTCCTGCCGACGTCATTCCTCCTCGACGACGTGCATCGCGGCTTCCTCCGCGGACGCGGCCCCGCCCGCCAGGCCGAGGTCCCGGGCGTTCAGTTCCGAGCTGACGGAGTGCGCGCCCTCGTCCTCGGCCATCAGTCGGCCCGCCCGCCGGCCGCCGACCTGGTCGTCCAGGAGCTCCCCGTCGGTGTCCGTCGTGTCGCCGAGGCCGTCGCCGTCCAGGGGGGAGAGCTCGGGCTCCTCCTCCGCCAGGCGCTCGTCCAGGGTTTCGCCACGCTGCCGTTCGGCCGCGGTCACCCCCGTGTGCTGGACCCCGAGGGGCCGCTCCGGGGGTGAGTACCCCTCGTCGAACGGGTCGCCGAGCGGCCCTTCGAGGGTGTCCTCGTAGTCCAGGAGGCCGACGTCCTCCCGGATCTCGCTTCCGTCGGGCTGGTAGACGTCATCGCCCCACGCTTCCGCCTCGGTCATGGGGAACTCCGTTCCTTCGGCGGGACGACGGCTCGGCCTGGGTTCACTCCTCCCGTTCGAAGTCGGCCTTCGCCCGCTCGTCGTCGAGGTCGGACTGGGCCTGCGCGTACAGGTCGTGCACGAATCTCCGGGCGTCGTCGGGTGAGATGCCGACGCCGAGTCGGAGCAGCCGGCCCGTCCAGGAGCCGAGCGGGTCGTCGGGTTCGGTCATGGCGCCTCCTGATGGGGAGTGCGGTCGACGCCGGCCGTTCCGGTCGCGCGGCGGGCCGTGGCGAGCCGGCCCCGGACCGTTCTGTCGTCGTGGACCGGCCGGGAGGCGACCGCCGTCCCGGGCGCGGGCCGTGCGGCTTCGGGGCCCGACCGGCCCCGTGCGGGTCCGGGCCGCGCGTCCCCTGTGCGGGGCGCCTTCGGCGGGCGTCGCATCCCTGTTCTTCCTTCCATGGTCCCCGCGTCCCGGGCGAACGCAACCCGGTGTGTCCGCGGCGGCGGCCGCGGTCCGCGACGGACCGTGCGGCCGCCGGAAGCACCCGTGACCGGGGTCGCTAACCGACCCATTCCCGCAGCAGCTTCTCCCGCTGCGCCGGGCGGGGCGTTCCGCCCTCCCTGGCTCGGCCCCACGCCGACATCGCCGCCAGCGTCGTGGCCATCGTCGCGGCGCCCTCCGTGAGGCGGTGCAGAAGGGCGCGGGAGAGGTCGACCTCGGTCGGGGTGTAGCCGACGGCCGCGGCCACGTAGGCCTTCAGCTCGTGCTCGCCGTCGTGCGTCTCCAGGACCGTCGTCATCAGCGGCGGGGCCTCGCCCAGGCCCGTGCCCACGGTCATGGCCAGGTTCATCACCATGTCCAGGGCCACGTCCGTGACCACGCCGACCTGCCGCTTCAGGGACTTCACGGGGACGTCCGCCACCGTCAGTGCGCGCACGTCCTCCCACAGGTGGAGGCCGGCCTGCCCGTCGCCGAGGGCCACCACGCCCTCAGGGGTCAGGCGTACCCCGGGCGCCGCGCCGGACGGCTTCGCGCCCACGTACACATCGCCCTCGGCGATCCAGAACAGGCCCACCATGGCCATGGCTTGCTCGCTTCCCCCGACGACGGCACACCGCCGTCGTGTCACACGTCAAAAGATCAGGTCGCCCTCCGGAACGCACGGAAGGGCCGGGAAGTTCCCCTCCTCCGGTCTTTCCGCACGGCCTTCCGCGCGGCCCTTTCCACCCGGCCTTTCCGCGCGCGACCTTCGCCTTTCCGGCCCCGCACACGGCCCTCATCCCCGGACGGCGGCACCCCCGCCGCCGCGGGGTCATGGCGGTCGGGCGGCCGAAACGACCGCTGTGCCTGCCCAGGTCGACGCCGACGTCGGACGGACCCCACACGACGCCGGGCAGGTCGGAGGCGACCTGGCGGCCGGGGTGGTCGATCTGCGTCCAGACGGCGGCGCCGCCGGCGGCCCAGCGCCGGTACAGCGTCAGCAGCCGTCGGCCGTGTTCTCCTCCATGGCGGCCTTCGCGATGCGGTTGCCCGGTGCCCGTCCGGAGCGCAGGGGCAGGGGCGAGAACAGCTCGCTGGACATTCCGTTTCCCGCTTCCATGCCGTTCCCTTAGGATGTGTGCGCCATAAACATCAGGCTCCGACGTAAGCGGCGCAAACACAGAAGAGTGTGACCCATGGCCCCGACCGGTACGTATCATCACGGCGACCTGCGCGCCGCCTGCCTGAGCGCCGCGCGGGAACTCCTGGAGGAGGACGGCAGCGCCGGGCTGTCGCTGCGCGCGGTCGCCCGGCGGGCGGGCGTGTCGGCCACGGCCCCCTACCGCCACTACGCGGACCGGGACGCGCTCGTCTCCGCCGTGGCCGCCGAGGGCTACCGCGAACTCGCCCAGCACCTGGCCGCCGCCCACCCCGCGCCCTCGACCCCCGACGACCTGGCCTCCGTCGCCGTCGCCTACGTGCGGTTCGCGCTCGACCACCCCGCCCTGTTCCGGGTGATGTTCGCGGAGCCCTGCGACCCGACCGACGAGGAACGGGTCGCCGCGACCGGCGTCATCACGGCGTACGTGCGCGGCATCGTCCGCGACACGTTCCCCGGCGCGGACGAGGCGGGCCCCCTCCCGACCACCGTGTGGGCCCTCGTCCACGGCCTGGCCTTCCTGCACCTCGACGGCAAACTCGACGCCTCCTCCGCCGAGGTGGTCGCCGCCCGGGTACGGGCCGCCGTGCACGCCCTGTTCACCGCCTCGCCGGCGCTGCCGTCCGCGCCGACGGCGGTACCCGGCGGTTCCCCGCACGGATAACCGCTTGCCCGCGGGCACCGGGCCGTGGTTCCAATGACCGATCATGATCACCCGGGTGCGCCGGCGCGGCGGACGTGTACCACCGTCCTCGCCCGGCGCGACCCGGGCGGGCCGCGACCACACCGTCCGAGGGAGACGTCACCCCGATGAACACGCCACCATCACCGTCCGAAGCCCGGTCCGCGGACGGGCCGCCCGTCCGTGTGGGCGCGCTCGCCCCGCTGACGCGGCCCGGCTGGGTCGAGGCGGGCCGGCACCTCCTCGCGGGACTCGACCTGTCCGTGCGCGAGGTCAACGACGCGGGCGGGATCGACGGCAGACCGCTGGAGCTGGTGGTCCGGGACACCGCGGCCGATCCGGAGCGCGCCTCCGCCGCCGTGGCCGAACTGGCGGACCTGGGCGTGGCCGCGGTCGTGGGCGAGTACCACAGCGTCGTCGCCCGCGCCGCCGCCACCCGGGCCGACGCCCTCGGCGTGCCGTTCCTCTGCTCCTCCGCCGTGCTCGACGCCCTGACCGAGGAACCGACGGAGTGGGTCGCGCGCCTCTCCCCCGTCCAGTCCCGCGGCTGGCGGAGCTACGCGGACTTCCTCCTCGCCACGGGCCGGCACCGGGTCGCGGTGGCGACCCAGCCGAGCGTCTACTGGGCGGCCGGCACCCGCGTCCTCCGGGAACGCCTCGCCTCCCAGGGCGGCACCGTCGTCGAACTCGACGCCACCGCGCTCGACCCCGGGGCCCTGTGCGACGCGCTCGCCGACCACGGGGCCACGGCGCTCCTGCTGCTGGTCGGCAGCCCGGAGCCGGCGGTGCCGATCGTCAGGGCCGTCCGGGGCGACCGGCGGCTCGCCGACCTGCTGGTCGGCGCCCCCGCCGGTCAGCCGGAGTTCCCCGGATGGGCCGCCGCGCTCGGCGCGGACGGCGCCGGGATCCCGTTCCTGCGCTATCTGCCCGAGGACCCCGGACCCCTCGGCGAACGCGTCGGGAAGGAGCTCCGCGAGCGGCTGGGCGAGGCACCGTCGTTCGTCGCCTTCGAGGGCTGGGACACCATCACCGTCCTCGCCGAGGTGCTCCGTTCGCACGGTACGGACCGGGCGGTCGTCGCCGGGGCGTGGCCGCACGTGGCGGTCGAGGGCACGCGCGGGCCGATCCGGTTCTCCCGTACGCCGGGTGTCGACGTGTGGCAATGGGCCTGGGCGCCCGTCCGGATCGTCGACCGGGACCCGGCGGACCCGGCCCGCTTCCGCGTGCTCCACACCGGGTGAGAGAGCCCGGCGTCCGGCCGACCGGACGCCGGGTCACTTTCATTTCAACGATCAACTGGACACAAGTCAACCAAATCAAGAGGGTTTTGCACGGTTATATCCGGTTCCTCCTGGCTAGTCGCCGTATGACCACGACAACCCCAGGAGGGTGAACATGATCGCCCACGAACAGATCGCCACCGTACTGGACCACCCCGTGTACGACACCGAGGGCAAGAAGATCGGCGACGCCAAGCACGTGTTCGTCGACGACGCCACCGGCCGCCCCGCATGGGTCACCGTCAAGACCGGACTGTTCGGCACCAGTGAATCCTTCGTCCCGATCAAGGACGCCTCCATGGTCGACGACCACCTGGAGGTCCCCTATCCCAAGGACCGGGTGAAGGACGCTCCGCACGTCGACGTCGACGGCGGGGGCCACCTCGACGCGAGCGAGGAACAGCGCCTCTACGAGTACTACGGCATCGCTTGGGACGAGGCGTGGCAGCGGGCGAACCAGCCCGGCGAAGCGGGCTGGGCGCACGGCACCGCGGGCACGACCGGAACGGCGGGCACGACGGGTGCCGCCGGCACCGCCGGCATGACGGGCACCGCCGGTCTGCGCGACCGTGACGGAGACGGCCTCGGGAACAGGGACGCGGGGATGGCGCGCTCGGACACCTCGGTCGGCGACGACGCCATGACCCGGTCCGAGGAACAGATGCACGTCGGCACCGAGCGGGTCGAGACCGGCCGCGTCCGGCTGCGGAAGTACGTCGTCACCGAGCAGGTCCAGCAGACCGTTCCGGTCCGCCACGAGGAAGTGCGCGTGGAACGCGAGCCCATCACGGACGCCAACCGCGAACAGGCCCTGTCCGGGCCCGAGATCTCCGAGGCCGAGCACGAGGTGACCCTCCACGAGGAGCGCCCCGTGGTCGAGACCAGGACCGTCCCCGTCGAACGGGTCGGACTCCGCACGGACGAGGTCACCGAGGAGGAGACGGTCACCGGCCAGGTGCGCAAGGAGCGCATCGACGTCGAGGCCGACGGCGTCGACGACATGGCCGAGGACCCCGACAGGAGGCGCGGCCACTGACCCGCACCTCCCCCGCCCCCGCCCGTCCGGCCCGCCCCGGCCGGACGTGGCGCGGGAGCGTCAGGGACCGCCGGCCGCCCGGCCGGGCCCGGCTCCCCGGGCACCCGCACCGGCCGGACCGAGGGCGCCGGCAACGCGCCTGACGGCCCGGCGGCCGGAGCCCGGGGCCGGGCCGGTCCCGGCCATGGCTAGGCTGACGATCATGAAACCGGCGATTCCCCGTGACGCGGCCCTCCGTCCCACCGTTGACGCGACTCCCCGTCCCACGATCCTCGACGCCGTGGAGGCGGCGTCCGATCCGACTCTGTGGGAGGCGCTCGCGGCCTCGGCCCACCGGATCCTGTCGGACCTGGTGAGGGGAGGCGCGGCCCTGGGCTGGGTCGAACCGCCGTCGCGGGACGAGGTGTCGGAGCTCCTGGACCACGTCCTCTCCGCCGTACGGGCGGGGGACGCGGCCCTCCGGTTCGCGTACGCCGACCACCGGCTGGTCGGGTTGGGGTACTGGCTCCGCTACGCCCGGCCGACCCATCGGCCGCACGCCGATCTCGAGAAGATCGCGGTGGACGCCGCCGCCCAGGGCCTCGGCATCGGCCGGGCGTTGACCGGCTCCCTGATCGCCGACGCCCGGAAGGCCGGGATCGAGGTCCTCACCCTGGACGCCCGGGGCGACAACACCGGTGCCCTGCACCTCTACCGGTCGCTGGGCTTCACCGAGTACGGTCGGCTGCCCGACTTCGTGGCCGTCGGCGAACGCCGCTACGACAAGGTCTTCTGCATGCTGGACCTCCGCGGGCAGGGCTGACCGGGGCCCCGTACTCACCCGTCTCTGAGTGCGGAAGCGGTGCCGCCGCCTCCGGGCCGGCTGCTGGGATGTGCCCATGACGACGACGCCCGCTCCCGCCCCGCCTGCATGGACGACCTGGGCACGGACCCGGACGGCGTCGCCCGCGACCGGCCGACCGTCACCTGGACCCCCGACTTCGCGGACGCCGCCGCGTACACGGCGGCGGTCGACACCCTCCGGACGGAGTGGTCCGCACGGGGTCTGACGGTGGAGGACGTCCCCGCCCCGGCGGCGGGCGAGCCGGGGGGCCGGGCTGCCGGGGGTTCGGGGGTTCGGGCGACGGACGACCGCGGCGTCGAGCTGTCCCTGCGCCCCGGCCGGTACGACGGCGAACCCACCCTCACCGCCGACGGGGGATGCGTACGGCACCAGGGCTATCTGACGGAGTGGTAGGCCGACGGCCCGCCCCACGCGGCAGAGGCCCGCCCGTGGAACGACGGACCGCCCGCGCCCCGGTCGAGACCGGTCCCGCTGTGTCGCCGGCGTCACCATCCGCCTTCGAAGAAGGCCAGGAGCGCCGGTCGCGGGGCGGCCGCCGTGGTCGTGTTCGCCACCGCGACGACCATCACGAACAGCGCCGCCGATACCGCGAGGGCGCCGAACGATCCGAGCGTGCGCCTCGTTCGCCGCTCGGCCGGCCCCGTCCGCCCGAAGCGCCTCCACGCCGCCACGCTCATCACGGCGAGGACGACCGCCACGGTGGCGGCGATCGCGGCCATCGCCTCGTGGTAGCGGGCGAAGTCGCCGATCATCACGTCGAGGGCGGCCGGGGCGTGTTCTCCCGCGCCCGGGGCGACGGCCAGGCGCTCTCCGACCTGGGCGAGCACGGCGCCGAGTGCACCGTCGACCGCACCGGTCGCTCCGGTGGGCAGCAGCGGAAGGAGGGAGGCGAAAGGTGCCGCCGCGCCCTGGACGTTGGCCATCACCGCCGCGAGCGAGAGCAGCGCGAGCAGCGTGGTGAGCACGCCGGCCGACGCGAGCGCGAACCTCTTCCCCGCGCCGGGGCCGTCGGCCCTCAGGAACGCCTTCCAGAGCAGCGTGCCGGCCGCGACCAGCACGCTCAGCAGCAGCGCGGCGATCACGGCCTTGGCGACGTGGTAGCGGAACCAGTAGTCGACGAGGGCGTCGAGGTCCGGTGGGAAGGCCCGTTCGCCGGAGTTCCAGTACGCGACGAACGCCGCGCGAAGGGCGTCGGCGAGCTCGCTCTCCCGGCCGAAGTCCTCTCCCGGCCCGCTCGCCGCGAGCGTGCCCGGCACGACGACGAAGGCCGCCACCAGGGCCGACGCGGCGGCGCCGAGCACCGCGAGCGCGCGGCCGTGGAGGGTCGCCGATCGCGGCGGCACCGCGCGGCCCGTCCGGTGTGATGCTGCTGTCATGCCGCCCAGCGTCGCGCACCGGCGCCGCCCGGTCAGCGGGGCAGGCCGGAGTCCCGAGGGTGTGGACAGCCCCACCCCCCGGACGCCCGGGGGATGGACCGCCGTCAGCCGACCCTGTCGGACGCCTCGACCCGGTGGGCCTCCAGGCCGGGCGTGGCGAGCAGATCGGCGATCAGTTCCTCGGAGCCGCAGACGTACGTGCTGACCAGGTCGACGTCGCCGCCCACGCACCAGGCGCGGTCCCGCGGCCACCACAGGTCGGGCAGTTCGGCGAACACGTCCAGGAGTTCGGGGGACACGGCGTCGGCCAGCGTTCCCGACAGCAGGATCTCCTCCCTCTCCGGAGTGGGGAACGTGGGAATCCCCTCCCATTCCCAGCGGCCGTACCCGTCCCACAGGCCGTACCAGCAGTGTTCCGGCGTGCCGGTGTGGCGCGCGAGGACGGGGATCAGGGCACGCGCCACACCGACGGGCGTGGGGCCTTCGGCGGGGTGCTCGTCCCACACTCCGGGCAGGCCGAGGTCCCCGCTGTTCTGGTGGAACGGCTCCGCGCCGATCACCTCGTGCCAGTTCGTCAGCGGCTCGACCTTCCGTCCGTACGCGGCGGCCACGGCGTCCCAGCGGACCGGGCGCTCGTCGAGCTCGGCGGGGTGCAGGACCCGGGCGTACGCCGGGAAGCCGGGCGCGGCGACGCCGGCGACCGTGCCGAAGTCGCCGTACCCGGGACGGTGCTCGGTGAGCCAGCGGGCCGGCCCGAGGTCCTCGTTCTCGACGCGCAGGCGTCCGTACAGTGCGGGGCCGGGTTCACCGCCCGGTCGCGTCCATCCGTCCATGCGCACAGTCTGCTCCTCGTGCCTCCCCCGCGGCTCCCTTGGGCCACCACGGTCGTCGGCCCGGTCGAGAGCGCCGCGTCGCCGGGCGGGGACGGGCGGCGGGGTTACGGTCGGCGGCATGGTTGGTGATCGTCAAGGGTGGCTCCGGTGTCTGCTCGCCGGGGCCGTGTTCGTCGTGGGGATGACCGGCACCACGCTGCCGACGCCGCTCTACCCCCTCTATCAGGAGGAGTTCGGCTTCTCCGAGCTGACGGTGACCGTCGTGTACGCCGTGTACGCCTTCGGCGTCATCGGCGTGCTGCTGCTCGCGGGCAACGCCTCGGACAGCGTCGGCAGACGGCCGACGCTGTTCTGGGGGCTCGGGTTCGCGGCGGCGAGCGCCGTCTGCTTCCTGTGCGCCGACGGGCTGGGCTGGCTGTACGCGGGCCGGCTGTTGTCGGGTCTGTCGGCCGGCCTGTTCACCGGGGCCGCGACCGCGTACGTCATGGACCTCGCCCCGCCCGGCGGCCAGTCCCGGGCGACGCTCGTGGCGACGGCCGCGAACATGGGCGGCCTGGGCTGCGGGCCCCTGCTCGCCGGGCTGCTCGCGGAGTACGCGCCGGAGCCGCTGCTGCTCCCGTTCGCCGTGCACCTCGCCCTGGTCGCCGTGTCGGCGGTCGTCCTGCTGCGGCTGCCGGAGACCGTACGGGATCCCCGGCCGCTGACCGCCGTACGGCCACAGCGGCCGGCCCTGCCCGCGTCGGTGCGCCCGGTGTTCGTGCCGGCGGCCATCGCCTCCTTCGCGGGGTTCGCCCTGTTCGGGGTGTTCACCTCGGTCAGCCCCGCCTTCCTGGGCCGTTTCCTGCACGTGGACAACCACGCGGTGAGCGGACTGGTCGTCGCGCTGGCCTTCTTCGCCTCCACCGTCGGGCAGTTCGCCGTCGGCCGCTTCGGAGTGTCCCGGTCCCTGCCGCTGGGCTGTGCCGTGCTCTTCGCCGGGCTGGCCTTCCTGGCCGGGGCGCTCTCCGCCGAACTGCTGGTGCTCGTGGTCCTCGCCGCCGTCGTCGGCGGGGTCGGCCAGGGGCTCTCCTTCCGCGCGGCGCTGTCCGCCGTCGCCGCGGCCGCCCCGGTGGACCGGCGTGCGGCGGTGATCTCGGCCCTGTTCCTGGTCGCCTACACGGGAATCTCGATCCCGGTCATCGGAGTCGGCCTCCTGACCGGCCCCCTGGGCCTGGAGGAGGCGGGTCTGGTGTTCACCGGCTGCATGCTGGTGCTGGTCACGTCGGCCGGGGTGTACCTGCTGCGGCGGCCGGTGCGGACGGGAGAAGGGTGAGGCCCCGGGCGGTCGCCGGCCGGGGCCGTCCTCACGTCCTCACATGGGGAGCGAGAGCAGGCGGACCTCTCCCGGGGGCCAGGTCACGCCGTCGCGCAGAGGGATCCACATGGTCCGCAGCGGCATGACCACGGCTCCCCCGGGCTGCTCGACGCGGACGTCCCGATCGAGGGCCCGCCAGCCGAGCCGCTCGTAGAGCGGGACGAGCGGCGGGCGGCAGAAGAGCAGCCCGTGCCGCGGCCCCAGCGTCCGCGCGTGGTCCACGGCCGCCGATACGACCGCCCGCGCCAGCCCGTGCCCCCGCAGGTCCGGGGCGACGGCCACACCGCCGAGGCCCACCACCCGGGTGTCGACGCCGTCGATCGACAGGGGGAGCGTCAGCAGTCCGGCGTGGGCGACGAGACGGCCGTTCCGCCTGATGCCGAAGTGGTCTTCCTTGGGCAGCCAGGTCAGCCCGGCGTCCGCGACGCCGAAGGGATCGGGGCTGTCGCCGAGTATCTCGATCTGGTCGGCCCTCGTGTACTCCGCGAGCCGCACCACGGCCGGGGGCGCGGGGAAATGGCGATCCGTCATCCCGCCATGGTCCCGCACCGGCACGGCCCCGATCCGCCGAGGCCGGACGGTGTGCGGCGGCTTCCCCGGCGGGGGGCGTGCGGCGGTCTCTCCGGCGGCGGAACCGTACGGCGTCCCCTCCCCCGTCCACAAGATCACGAAGCTGGTCGGAGAGAACGAGCATGACGGCAACAGCCGCCCGCTACCTGTATCTGGCGCGACACGGCGAAGCGACCGCGGACGAGAGCGCGTTGACGGAGAAGGGCCGCCGCCAGGCCGTCCTGCTCGGGGAGCGGCTCCGGAAGGCCCCGCTCACGGCGATCCACCACGGCCCGCCGGCCCGGGCGGAGCAGACGGCCCGGCTGGTGGGCGACCGACTCGACGGGGTGCCCCTGCGGATGTCCCGGGCCGCCGGCGACTACGTCCCGTACGTCCCGCGGCGCGAGGAGCTTCCGGCGGAGTCGGCCGACGCCATGCTCGGGTTCCTGGCCGGGTTCCCGGCGGAGGAGCGTGAGCAGGGGCCCGGTCTGGCAGCGGAGGCCGTCGCGTCGTTCACCGGCCCGGTCGAGGGCGACCTGCCGCGCCACGAGCTCGTCGTCACGCACAACTTCCTCGTCGCCTGGCTCGTACGGGAGGCCCTCGACGCCCCCAGGGGCCGCTGGACGGGCATCAACCAGGCCAACGCCGCACTGACCGTCATCCGCTACGCCCCCGGCCGGGCCCCCGCCGTCCTCTGCTTCAACGACACGGGGCACCTGCCCGAAGAACTCCGCTGGACCGGCTTCCCTCCCGAGCTCCACGTCTGACGCGGTGACGGGCTCCACCCGGTGGGTAGGGGCAGTCCGGGAGGCGCGGTCCGGAGCCGCCCGGTCCGGATCGTGGTCGCCCGTGGCCCTTGCCCGGGGCCTCCGCAGTCACCATGATCATCAAGACGAGACGCAGACCCCAGAAAGGTTCCGAACCCATCATGCGAGTCAAAGCCTTCGACCACCTGGTGCTCAACGTGACCGACGTCGACAAGTCGCTCGAGTTCTACACCGGCGCCCTGGGCCTCGCCCCCGAGCGCGTCGAGGAGTGGCGGGCCGGCAAGGTGTCGTTCCCGTCCGTACGCATAAACGAGCACACCGTCATCGACCTCTTCTCCCGTCCGCGCGGCGAGTCCAACGTCGACCACATCTGCCTGGTCGTCGACCCCCTGGACTGGCAGGAGGTCATCGACTCCGGCACGTTCGACGTCCTGGAGGGCCCGGTCCCGCGCTGGGGCGCGCGCGGCTCCGCCCAGTCGGTCTACGTGAAGGACCCCGACGGCAACACGGTCGAACTGCGCTGGTACCCGCAGGACGTCGAGGACTGAGCCGGACTCGCCGACCCCGCGCGTGCCGGCCGGGCACGCGGCCCGACGCCCGAGCGGCCGGGGCGTGTCCGGTGGATCACAGCGCGGGGATCCGGGGACGGACGGCTCCCGCGCCCGCTAACGTACCGGCGAGTAGCAGGTGGGACAGTCCCACGGGGTGCGAGGGGAGCGGGCCATGGACCGGCAGTGGAGCCTTGAGGAGAGCACGGTCGTCGACGCGCCGCCGGCGGTCGTCTACCGGTTGGTGTCGGACCTGCGGAACATGGGGCGGTGGAGCCCCGAGTGCCGGTCCGTGTGGGTGCTGCGCCCTCCGGCGCGCACCGGCTCCCGGTTCATCGGGTTCAATCGGCGCGGGCCGTTCCTCTGGCCGACCGTCGGGCGGGTGACCCGGATGAGTCCGGACAGCGAGTTCGTCTTCGACGTCGGCGTCTTCGGGCTCCCGATCGCCCGCTGGGGCTACCGGTTCGAACCGGAGGGCACGGGGACGCGGCTCACCGAGTTCTGGCAGGACCTGCGGACCGACGGGTACCGGGCCAGGGCCGCCGACCTGCTCGGAACGGTCTTCGCCGGGACGAACCCGGCCCGCCGGGTCGCGCTCAACCGGGCCGGGATGCGCACCACGCTCGAACGCATCGCGAGGACCGCGACGGCCGGAGCCTGAGACCGCTCGGGCGATCGGACGCCCCGGAGCGCCGAGCCCCGGGGCCGGGCGGGCGGCCGGGAGCCGGCCGCGACTACGACTCCCGCGTGGGGGTCCTGTCCTGCCGCCGGCCGGACAGGACCCGGCCCAGGTCCAGCACGCTCAGGCCGAACATCAGGACGCCCAGGGGGACGTGGAGGGACGGCTCGTGCGCGATGCCCAGCACCACCTGCACCGAGGAGAGGACCAGGAAGCCGGTCGAGTACAGGACGGGTCGGGGCGAGCCGCCGCCCGGCTTCCAGGCGAGGACCGCCGCCAGCACGTACAGCATCGTGGCTCCGTACGTCACGCGCGCTCCGACGCCGTGCAGCACCTCGTTCTGAGGCGACGCCAGGAGCAGTCCGGCGGTGGTGGCCTGGAAGAAGAGGGTCAGGGTCTGGAGGGCGATCGAGACCTGCTGGAACGTGCGGCTGCTGTCCCGTACTGCCGTGGTCTGCGCGGTGGTGGCCATGACTCGGTCCTCTTCTTCTGCCTCGCGGCGGTGGCTCGGTAGTCTCTCGAACGGTCCGACGACGCAGCCCCGGGAAATGTGAGGCGCCGGAGGTGCCGGAGGAACGAGATCCACGTCACACCGCGAAGAGCCGAGGGAACAGGGAGCGACCGCGAGCATGAGCACCTCCGACGAGCCGGTGCGCGGCGGGACCGGGTCGGAGCTCGGCGTGGTCGTCGGCGAGCGGCGCCGGCTGATCAACCTCGGCTACCGGCTGCTCGGTTCGCTGGCCGAGGCCGAGGACGCCGTACAGGAGACGTACGCCCGCTGGTACGCGATGTCACCGCGGCAGCGGGAGGCCGTCGAGTCGCCGGAGGCCTGGCTGACGACGGTGGCCGGCCGTGTCTGTCTGGACATGCTCGGCTCGGCGCGGGCCCGCCGCGAGCGCTACGTCGGGGCGTGGATACCGGAGCCGCTGCCCGACCGCACGGAGTGGGCCGGCGGCCGGGCGGACGACGGACGGTCCGGGCCGGCCGACCCCGCCGACCGGGTGACCCTGGACGAGTCGGTGAACATGGCGTTCCTCGTCGTACTGGAGTCGATGACGCCGGCCGAGCGCGTGGCGTTCATCCTGCACGACGTCTTCGCGTACCCCTTCGCCGAGGTCGCGGAGATCGTCGGCCGGACGCCCGCCGCCTGCAGGCAGTTGGCGTCCTCGGCCCGGCGCCGGATCCGCGCCGAGGGCAGGCCGGCCGGGCCGCCGGCCGGACAGGCCGCCCTGGTGCGGGACTTCAAGGAGGCGTGGGAGGCCAAGGACATCAAGGCCCTCGTCGGCCTCCTCGCTCCCGACGCCACGATGACGGCCGACGGCGGCGGTCTCGTCGGCGCCGTGCTGCGCCCCGTCGAGGGCAGCGCGCTCATCGCCCAGTACGTCGTCCACATCGCCGACAAGGCCCCGGGCCTCACGCTCCTGGAGCGCACGGTCAACGGCAGGCCGGGGCTGGTCGCCCAGAGCTCGGGGATCACCGTGACCGTGGCGGCGTTCGACCTCGCCGACGGCCGCATCAGCCGCATCTGGGCGGTCCGGAACCCGGAGAAGCTCCAGGCGTGGAGGGACGACGCGATGAACTGAGTCGCCCGCCGGATCGCCGTCCTGATACGCCCGCCTGCTTCGCTCCGGCAGGAAGGAACAGGAAGGAAAGCGATGGAATCCCCCTCTCCGCAAGGCGAGTTCCTCAAGGACGTGCTTCCTCGATTACGGCAGGACGCACGCGTGGCCGGCGTGGCGGTCACCGGGTCGCTCGCGGACGGCCGCCCCGACGTCTACTCGGACGTGGACCTGATCCTGGTCGTCGACGACGAGGCGTACGACGCGGTCATGCGGGAACGGCTGGAACCGATCGGCTCCTGGACCTCCCTGGTGGCCGGGTTCACCGGGGAGCACGTCGGCGAGCCGCGTCTGGTCACCACGCTCGTCGGGCCGCCCCTCCTGCGCGTCGACCTCACGTTCGTGCGGAGCTCCGACTTCGCCGGGCGCATCAAGGACCCGGAGGTGCTGCGGGACCGGGACGACACCCTGACCGGTGCCCTCGCCCTTCGCCCGCCGGGGAGGTCGACCTCGGCGGCCGGTGAGCGGGGCCCTCGGCGGCTTTCCCTCACGCGGAGGGGGGCAGTTGCTCGCGCACCCATGCGGGATCGGGATTGACGAACGGCCGGCCCGCGACGACGACGGTCGGCACGGTCTCGTCGCCGTTGTTCGCCGCCCGCACCACCGCCGCGCCGGCCGGGTCCCGCCAGATGTCGACCCAGTACAACTGGCGGGCGCGGCGGCCCAGTCGGAGGCGCAGACGCAGACAGTACTTGCAGCCCGGCCGCCAGTAGACGATCGGGCGGCCGTCCGCCGCGCTGAGGCGCTGCGCCTCCGCCGCCTCTGTCCTCCTCGGGAAGACCAGGGGCGAGTGAGCGGCGGCGAGCAGCACGAACACCACCAGAAACACCGCGGTCCTCACGGGTTTCCCGTCGGAGATCGACCCCGCCGCGACGAGCGAACCGCAGAGCAGGAACAACACCGGCAACATCCAGACACGTGTCATGATCACGCAGGTTACCGATCGGCTCAGGGCGTGGCGACGAGCCGGCCCAGCCGGGGGGCGAGCCAGGGCCTGCGGCCGCCTGCCCGCATCCGGCCGCGGGCGATCGCCTGCCAGGTCGGCATGCGCCGGAAGGAGACCAGCAGGAACGCGGTCGGCGCCACGGTGAGCCGGCAGTCGTAGGCGCGTGGCGGGGCGTCGCGGGTGACCGTCATCGTGCCGTCGTCGACGACGATCGCCAGCCGCGGACCGCCCTTGACCACGAGGTCGAACGCGATCCTGACACCGCGCGCCTTCTCCTTGTCCAGGGCCGCCACCATCATCGTCGGCATCGACTGGCCGAGCACGAGACGGGCCTCGTCCGGCCCGATGGACCACGGCCGTCCGGCGCCGCGCGCGATGTCCAGACCGTGTACGAGCGTCTCGCTCAGCACCAGGCCGGTCACCGTCGCCAGTGTGAGGGGCAGGTCCTGCCCGTACCAGGGCGCGGCGAGCGGGGTGTCCGGGGCGAGGCCCTCGGTGTCCCGCAGGAACGTCTCGCCCCGCTCCGCGAGCAAGTCGCCGAGACGGGCGCGTTCCTCACCGGAGACGAGGCCTGTGGACAGGGCGTTCAGGGCCGCGATCCGTTCGGCGAACGGCACGTCACCCGGCGGGAGGAGACCGTCCCGGTCCATGGCCCCGTCGCCGGAGACGACGGAGGTGTACGCGAGGTACACGGCCGCGAGGTGCGCGCCGACGTCACCGACCGTCCACACCGGGACCCCGGAGGCCGCGTCCAGGTCGGGTGCGTCGCGCAGGAGCCGGACCAGCCGGGGAACCGCGGCGGCCAGCGCGGCACGGGTCCTCTCGTGCCCGGTGACGGGATCGAAGCCCGTGACGGTGCCCATACCACTCCCCGTGTTGCGGCCGGGCCCGCAGATTACCGCCGAGTAGCCCCGTTGCGACAGGGCCGGGGGCGGTCCGGGAGGCCGGTCGGGGGCCGTGCGTCAGACGGCCGCCCTCAGCAGGGCCACGATCGTGTCGAGGCCCCGGCGCCCGTACGACCCCCTGGGTGATCGTCCTCGCCGTCGTCCTGGCCCTGCTGTACGTCCTCGGCCCCCGCCAGGCCGACGGACGCGGGACTCCCGCCGGCACGGCCTCCCGGCTCTGGCCGGCAGCCGTCATCGGGGTGTGGTTCACCCTCGTGGTCCTCGCGCCCGGCTTCGGCTGGTGCGTCGTACCGCTGCTCTACACCAGCCTGCGCTCCCTGCGCACCCGGTCCGCGATCGTCCTGGTCGCGCTGATCACCCTGTGCGTCGTGGCCGCCCAGCTGAAACTACGGCTCCGTTTCGGCTTCGACCCGAACCTGATGTTCGCCCCGTTCGCCGGGGCCGCCGTCGCCACCGCCGTCTTCGTCCACTCCCAGCGGCAGGCCGACCGGCTGCGGGCGGTCATCGTCGATCTCGTCCGCACCCGCCGGGAACTCGCCGCGACCGAGCGCCGCGAGGGCACCCTCGCGGAGCGCCAGCGGCTGTCCATGGAGATCCACGACACCCTCGCGCAGGGCCTGTCCAGCCAGCAGATGCCGCTCCAGGCCGCCGACCGGCTCTGGGACGCCGACCCGGACGCCGCCCGTCGCCACATCCGTACGGCCGAGTCCATCGCCGAGCACAACCTCGCCGAGGCCCGCCGCTTCGTGCACGACCTCGCCCCCGCCGACCTCGCCGGAGGCGGCGGCCTCGCAGGGGCCCTGCGCGCCCTCGCGGAGCGGGAGTCCTCCGCGGCCCTCCAGGTCCGCTTCCACCAGGACGGCACGTCCACCGCAGCCCTTCCCGACCCCGTACAGGCGGCGCTGCTGCGGATCGCCCAGGGCGCGCTGGCCAACGTCCGCGAGCACGCCGACGACGGCACGGCGGCGCTGACCCTCAGTCACCTGGACGACCAGGTGGTCCTGGACGTCGCCGACGACGGCCGCGGCTTCGACCCCGCCGAGAAGCCCGGGGGCGTGCGCGGGCACGGTCTGCCCGCCATGCGCGCGCGTGTCCGGCAGCTCGGCGGCGAGCTCACGATCGAATCGACACCGGGCGAGGGGACGGTCCTGACGGCCGTGATCCCTCTGTCGCCACCGCGCTGACGGCCTCCAGCTCCGCCGCTCGGGAGGCCGGGACGTCGTACAGCAGGGCGCCCGAGGGGCAGCGGAGCTCGCCGAACCTTAAGGCCTCTTCCACGACAGGTGGGTTTACGGCCACCCCTCGGGCCGTCCGCAGGCGCGCGGGAACGGCCTCGGTGGAGGCGTACCGGAACCGGAGGAAACGCCTCGGGCCCCGAAGTCCCGGGCTGAAACCCCTCATGGGACAGCCCGCCGTGTGGGCCGCGCCCGTTCCGGTGGAATGGCCGAACTGTGCGTAGACCAGATAGGTGCCTGAGGCATGTAGTGGAGACGGCACCACAGTCCCTGCCAGCGACGCGCTCCCAGCGAGGCCCCCGTGACGAAAGCCGTGGCGTTCCCCCAGGACCGGACCTGCCCCTACCACCCGCCCGCCGCCTATCCCCGGACCGAGGAGGAACACCCGCTGACGCGGGTCACCCTGTGGGACGGAAGGCCGGTGTGGCTCGTCACCGGACACGCGGCCGCCCGCTCGCTCCTGGCGGACCAGCGGCTGTCCACCGACTCGACCCGTGACGACTTCCCGCTGCCGACGGAACGCGCCGCGGCCGTGCGCAGGCGTCGGCGCACGGCACTGCTCGGCTGGGACGACCCCGAGCACAACGCCCAGCGGCGCATGTTGATCCCCAGCTTCACCCTCAAGCGCACCGAGAGCCTGCGGCCCCGCATCCAGGAGACCGTGGACCGGCTGCTCGACGCGATGGAGGCGCAGGGGCCGCCGGCGGAGCTGGTGAGCGCGTTCGCCCTGCCCGTACCGTCGATCGTCATCTGCGACCTGCTCGGCGTGCCGTACGCGGACCACGACTTCTTCGAGGAGCAGTCGCGGCGGCTGCTGCGCGGCCCGACGATCGCGGACACCGAGGACGCGCTGGCCCAACTGGAGGGCTACCTCGGCGACCTGATCGACCGCAAGCGCCGCAAGCCCGGCGACGGCGTCCTCGACGACCTGGTGGCACGCGCGTCCGGGAACGGCGGGCCCGAGCGCGAGGAGCTGGTGCAGCTCGCCACGATCCTGCTGGTGGCAGGCCACGAGACCACGGCGAACATGATCTCCCTGGGTACGTACACCCTGCTGCGCCACCCGGAGCGGCTGGCGGAGCTGCGGGCGGATCCCGGGCTCCTGCCGACCGCCGTCGAGGAGCTGCTGCGGTTCCTGTCGATCGCCGACGGGCTGCTGCGGGTCGCGCGGGAGGACGTCGACGTCGCCGGGACGGTGATCCGGGCGGGTGAGGGCGTGGTCTTCTCGACCTCGGTCATCAACAGGGACGCCGCCGCGTACAGCGACCCGGACACCCTCGACTGGGCCCGGTCCGCCCGCCATCACGTGGCGTTCGGTTTCGGCATCCACCAGTGCCTCGGGCAGAACCTCGCACGTGCGGAGCTGGAGATCGCGCTCGGGACGCTCCTGCGCCGACTGCCGGGCCTCCGGCTGGCCGTCCCGGCCGAGGAGATCCCGTTCAAGCCGGGCGACACGATCCAGGGGATGCTCGAACTCCCCGTCACGTGGTGAGAGGAGCGGTGCGGAACATGACGAAGGAAGCGGTGCCCATGCGCGTATCGATCGACGCGAACGTCTGCATCGGCGCGGGGCAGTGCGCCCTGACGTCCCCGGACGTCTTCACCCAGGACGACGACGGCTTCGGGACGGTCGTCCCGGGCCGGGAGGACGGCACGGGAACACTGGTCCGCGAGGCGGCCCGCGCCTGCCCCGTGCAGGCGATCACCCTCCACGACCTCGCCGACGAGCCACATGGGTGACGCCGATCGGCGAAGAGCACAGAACCGATGAGGAGTCGGCACCGTCACGCCCCGACGGTGCCGACTCCCTCGGGCCCGCGAGCTGCGGGTCGGCACCGAAGGCCGGGGCCGGCACCTCCCGGCCCATAGGGTGGCGGGCATGTCACTGAGTCACATGGTTCTCTCGTCAGGTCGTCGGATCCGTCTCACCGAGTTCCGGATGTCTTCGACCTACGAGGGGATGCTGGAGGGTTATCCGTGCAAGCGCGTCAACGACCGGAAGGTCGACTGGCTCCAGCGGCTGACCGAGCGCGCGTTCCCCTCCCTGCCGGTCCACTTCGTTCCGCCCTCGCGCGAGTATCCGGACGAGCCCGCCCGCGCCTTCGGTCCCGTCGAGGTGCTGCCTTCCGTGTTTTGCGTCGGTGTCTTCGACTCCTCGGCGCTCGACCCGGCCATGGACGGTTCCACCCTCGTCGTCGCCTGGTTCCAGGCCCTCCCGGAGATACCGGCGGGCGAGAAGGCCGCCCTTGCGCTTCGCGGCATCCGTTGGGAGGAACTGGCCCAGGACTACGAGCTGTAGCGACGTGTGCCCTTCACCACCGGCGACTCCGGTCGCGTCACATCGCCCGGCGCTCCTCGGCTCGGCGAACGTCGACCGGTCTCCGGCGTCGGCCTCGGCGTCGGCGTCCTGACCGTACGTGCGGGGCGGACGTCGACCGGCGGGACACCGGGCGGCCTGGGAGCGGGTCCTGAGGCGGGCAGGCGTCGGCGGTCGTAGGGTCGGAACCGTTCCCCCAGGAGGGCTTCCCATGCGCAGCGTGACCTATTCGATGAACGTCTCCCTCGACGGCTACATCGTCGGGCCGGACGGTGACTTCGACTGGACGGGGCCCGATGCGGAGGTCTTCCGCTTCTGGATCGACGAGATCCGGGAGGTCGGCGTCCACCTGCTGGGGCGGCGGCTGTACGAGACGATGCTGTACTGGGAGACCGCCGACCAGGATCGATCGCTCGACGACGCGGAGCGCGAGTGGGCCGCACTCTGGAATCCGCTTCCCAAGGTGGTCTTCTCCACCACGCTGTCGACGGTGCAGGGCAACGCCCGCCTGGCCTCCGGCAGCCTGGTGGAGGAGATCGAGCGGTTGCGGACCGGGCCGGGACAGGGCGACATCGCGATCGGCGGCGCGAGGCTCGCCGCCGAGGCAGCCGCGTCGGACCTGATCGACGAGTACCGGGCCGTGGTCCACCCGGTGCTGGTCGGCGGCGGCATCCCGTTCTTCCCCCGGCGCGAACGCCGAGTGGACCTCGAACTCGTCGAGACCCGCACCTTCGGCTCACAAGTCGTCTACCTCCGCCACCGCGTGGCGCGTCGGGCCTCGTCCTGACGAGTGGGCCCGGCATGCTCGTATTCCCGGCGGATCCATTGGCATCCCTATCGGAGTCATTGGTTTCTTCATTGGATACCTATGGCTCTCCGCTCTACTGTCGAAGACGTCGCCGCACCGGCGATCTCGCCGGAGAACACCACTCGGGCCGGAGCGTCGGCGTGCGCACCCCTGTCTCCGGGCCCCGGTCGGGCCCGCCATCCCCTGGAGCTCCCTCATGTCGAAGATCCTTTTCGTGTTGACCGGTGTCGACCACTGGACGCTGGCCGACGGCACCAAGCACCCGACCGGGTTCTGGGCCGAGGAGGTCGTCGCGCCGTACGAGGCGTTCACGGCCGCCGGTCACGAGGTCGTCGTCGCCACGCCCGGCGGTGTCGTCCCGACCGTCGACGCGGGCAGCCTCGCCCCCGAGGTCAACGGCGGCCGGGAAGGCGCGGACAAGGTCGCCGCGGCGCTCGCCTCCATCGGCGAGATCCAGCACCCGATCAGGCTGGAGGACGTTCGTCCGGCCGATTACGACGCCGTCTTCTACCCCGGCGGCCACGGCCCCATGGAGGACCTCGCCGTGAACGCCACCTCCGGCAAGGTGCTGGCCGACACCCTGCGCTCGGGCAAGCCCCTGGGCGTCGTGTGCCACGGGCCCGCCGCGCTTCTCGCCGCCACCGACGCCGACGGGTCCAACGTCTTCGCCGGCCGCAAGGTCGCCGCCTTCACCAATGCCGAGGAGACCCAGGCCGGTCTCGCCGAGAAGGCGAAGTGGCTGCTGGAGACCCGACTCGTCGAGGCCGGCGTGGACGTCCAGGTCGGCGAGCCGTGGGTGCCGCACGTGGTCGTCGACGGCAACCTGGTCACCGGCCAGAACCCGTCCTCCTCCGCCCCGCTCGCCGCCGAGCTGCTCAAGAAGCTGGGCTGACCCTCCACAGACACGGGTTCGGCCCGCAGGACAAGGCCCCGGCCCGCCGGACACGGCCCCGGCCCGCCGCGCGTCCGCACGACCGGGCGCGCGGGGGCCTGGACAGGGACGCCTCACCTCACTAGCCTCCTCCTCACTTAATCAATTAGTTGACTAGTCGAGGAGATGTCCATGAAGCCCTTCCGTCAGGCCGTCGAGGCCGACGACCACGCGGCGATCGAGGCGCTCCTCGCCGAGGACGTCGTCTTCACCAGCCCCGTGGCCTTCAAGCCCTACGCGGGGAAGGCGATCACCGCGGCCATCCTGCGCGGGGTGTCCCGTGTCCTCACCGACTTCCGTTACGTCCGGGAGATCACCGGCGAGGACGGCCGCGACCACGCTCTCGTCTTCGAGGCCCGCGTCGGCGACCGCGCGATCACCGGCTGCGACTTCCTCCGCCTGAACGAGCAGGGCCTCATCGACGACTTCATGGTCATGGTCCGGCCGCTGTCCGCCGCACAGGCGCTGGCCGAGGCGATGGGGGCGCAGTTCGACCGCATCGCCGCCGAGGCCGTCGGCACCACCGCCGTCACCGCGCCGGAAACGCCGGCCTGACCACGGCCGCCGCCCTCCAGCAGGCCGGCGTGCGGCCCGGTTCAGTCCAGGTACGCGGCCACCAGCGTGGCGAAGTCCTCCGGGGTGAGGACCTCGACGCCCAGTTCCGCGGCCTTGACCGCCTTCGAGCTCGGCTTGCCGTTCGCCGACGGTGCCGCGACCAGGTACGTGGTCCGGGAGTTCACGCCGCTGCCCGCGCGGCCGCCGGCCCTCTCGATGAGGGCGACCGTCTCGGAGCGTCCCCAGCCGTCCAGCGGGCCGGTCATCTTCCCCGTCACGACGACGGTCTTCCCGCTCAGCGGCCCGTCGAGCACGTCCTCGGCCTTCTCCGGCCCCGGCTCGGTCATGCCGACGCCCGCCGCGATCAGCTTGTCGATCACCGGGGCGAGCGCGGCGACCCGCTCCACGATGGCCGGCGCCTTCTCCGGGCCTATGCCCTCGACCTCCTGCAGGGCGGCGGCGTCCGCCGCCCGGATGGCCTCCATCGTGCCGAAGTGCGCGGCGATGCGCCGGGACATGCTGCGGCCGGTGCCCGGCACGCCGAGCGCGCAGAAGACGCGACTGAGGGGGCGTGACCTGGCGAGCCGGATCTGCTCGGCCAGCTTCGCGCCCCGCTTGGCGCTGCCGGAGGCGTCGGTGAGCTGCTCCTCGGTGAGGGTGAACAGGTCGGCGACGTCACCGACGGCTCCGGCGGCGATCAGCGCGTCGACGTACTTCCTGCCGAGACCGTCGATGTCGAGGATGTCGCGCCCGGCGACGTACTCGATCAGCGGCGCGAGCGCACAGGCCGTGCCCTTCGCGCAGCGCCACCGCTCCTGGCCCTTGTCGATCTCCCCGCCGCAGTTCGGACACGCCTCGGGCAGCGGCACCGGGACGGCGCCCTCGGGGCGGAGCTCGACGACGGCGGCCTGGACGCGCGGGATGACGTCGCCGGCCTTGTGGACGGTCACGGTGTCACCGATGTGGAGGTCCCGACGCAGGATGTCGGCCGGGTTGTGCAGGGTGGCGCGGGTGACGGTGGACCCGTCGAGTTCCACGGCGGCGAGCACGGCCGTCGGAGCGAGCACACCCGTACGGCCCACTTCCCAGAACACGTCCTGGAGGACGGTCTGGCGCTCGACGGCCGGAAGCTTGTAGGCGATCGCCCAGTACGGGAAACGGCTGCCGAAGCCCGCCGTCGCCTGCTCGGCGGCGCTGTCTGCCTTGATGACGACGCCGTCGATGCCGAACGGCAGGCTCGCGCGCATCGCGGCGATCGCGTCGACCCTCCGCTGGGCCTCGGCGAGGGTGGCGACCGCGTGCAGTCCGGCCGGAGTCGCCGCCGTCGTCCGCACCCCGGCTTCCGCCACCGCGGCCAGGGTCTCGGCGTGGCCGGCCCCGGCGGGCAGGAACGCCCGGCCGTCGAGGTCGACGGCGCCGTACGCCCAGAACGTCATGGCCAGGCGGTAGGGCCGGTCCTTCGCCCGCAGCGTGCCGACGGCTCCGTTGCGCGGATTGGCGAAGACGTCTGCGCCGTGCGCGATCCGCGTCTCGTTCGCGGCCTCGAACTGCTCCTGCGTGAAGAGGACTTCGCCGCGCGCCTCGAAGGTGGCGGGGACGGGCAGCCGCTCGGGGAGCCCCACGATCGTCCCGATGACGTGGCTGACGTCCTCGCCCCGCGTGCCGTCGCCCCGGATGACGATCTGCACCAAGCGTCCGTCACGGTACCGGGCGGCGACGGCCGCGCCGTCCAGCTTCGGCTCGACGGTGAACCCTCCCGTCGGCTCGTGCCCGAGCCGCCGCCGGAGCGAGGCGCCCCAGGCGAGGAGTCCCTCGGGCGCGAAGACGTTGTCGAGGCTGAGCAGCCGTGTGGTGTGCGCGACGTCGCCGGCCGGGGCGGCGCCGTCGGCGACCTGGTCGGCGGGCGAGTCCGGAGCGACGTCCTCGGGGTGCTCCGCCTCCCAGGCCTTCACGTCGAGCCGCAGCCGGTCGTACTCCGCGTCGTCCATGACGCTGTAGCCCGCGCCGAAGTACGTGCGGGAAGCGTCGCGCAGACGCTCGAGGGCGGCCTCGTACGCGGCACTGCTGGACAGGCTGAAGCGCGCCTCCACGGCGGGTGTTGTCGTCATGCCCACCATCCTGTCGGAGGGGTCTGACAACGCCGCCCGGTCGCGAGGACCACGCCTACTGAGCGCTCATCCGGTGGGGGTGCGCCGGGTCGGCCGGGCAGACGAAGGCCCGGTACTCGTCGCGTCCCGCCGCGACGCCGGTCGGGCAGCCGGGGCCGGGGAAGGGGCCCCAACTGGCCTGGGACTCGCACGAGTCCATGGTCAGCAGAAGACGCATCCCGGCTCCGCAGGCATCGCAGTGGACCCGCATCAGGTCGGTCCTGTGCCAGGACTCCCAGCCCCCGATCTTCCAGCCGGGCGCGAGGGAGAGGTCGTACTGGTAGGTGGGTGCCGCTCGGCCCGCCCGCGCCTCGAAGGCGTCCTCCCACGCGTCGATCCGTTCCACGAGGGCCGGCGGCAGGTAGTCGGCCCACGGGTACTCGGTGATCTGCTCCGGGTGCAGCGCGCACGGCACCGGCAGGTACCGCGCGTGCTCGACGATCGGCGGCTCGGGCTGTGCGGACAGCGGGTTCGTCACGTCGGCCGCGCGGCGCCAGAAGAGGCGTGTCGACGGCCCGAAGTGGCTGTACGAACCGTCCTCGTGCCCGCCGAACGGGCACCACAGCACCTGGAGCAGGTCCGCTCCCGGCGGGGCGAACGCCGCCAGGTCGGGCACGTCACGGGCGTAGAACTGCGCGAGGGCGAGGAGCGGCAGGGGGCTCCCGTCGTGCCGGTCCGGTCGGCCTCCGGCCTCCGTCATCACCTGCATCTCGGCCCGTTCGGCGTCCGTGTACGCCCATCCGGCGCCGTCGGCCGGGCGGGGCCGCGCCCGAGCCGCCCTGAGGATCTCCTCCTGACGGCGCACCCGCCACGGCCGTACCCCCCGGGCCCCATCGTGCTCCCGGCACACCGGCCACGCCTCCCCTTCCGGCCACAGCAACGGCCCACCCACGGAACTGTCACCGACCGCGGGCGCCCCGGGCCGCGGGTGCAGACGCGTCGCGGTGCGGGCGTGGTCCTTCAGCTCGGGAAAGGGGACGGTGATGTCGAGGGGGCGGTACGGGGTGGTGGGCCGGGAGTCGGGGTCGTGCTTCACTCCACCACCGTATCCAGTCGGCGAGTGGCCTCCTCCGCGCGGCGGTCCGGGCGGGTACGGGAGGTTTCCCGGCGTCCGGGGCGACCGGCGGGCATGCTCGGTGGAGAACGGAAGGGAGGACGTGCGTGTCCGATGAGGTGACGCGGTGGCTGACCCGGGCCACCCTGCCGTTGACCGGCCTCGCCGCCGGCGCGCCCACCACCGATCTCCAGCCGTTGAAGGACGTCCTCGACGGCGTGCGGGTCGTCGGACTGGGAGAGGCGACGCACGGGACGCGGGAGTTCTTCCGGCTCAAACACCGTCTCCTGGAGTTCCTGGTGACCGAGCTGGGGTTCTCGGTCCTGGCCATGAAGGCGAGCGCGTCGGCCGGGCCGGCCGTCGACTTCGACGGACTGGTCCACATCGCGGAGTCGTCCGCCTCCCGGCCCTTCTCCCTCTGAGGCGGGCGGAGGTCCGAGAACGCGTCACACGCCGGCCCCCGTGCGGTCGGGGCCGGCGTGTGAGCGTGCCCGTCCCCGTCGCGTGCGGCGGGGACGGGCGCGGTGCGGCTCGTCGTCAGCTCGTGGCGAGGAGCTGCAGGGTGTCGATCACGCGGTTCGAGAAGCCCCACTCGTTGTCGTACCAGGCGACGACCTTGACGTGGCGTCCCTCGACGCGGGTGAGGGCCGAGTCGAAGATCGACGAGTGCGGGTTGCCCACGATGTCGGCGGAGACCAGCGGGTCGTCCGAGTACTCGAGGACACCGGCCAGCGGGCCCTCCGCCGCGGCGCGGTAGGCCGCCAGGACGTCGTCGAGGGTCACGTCGCGGGCGACGGTCGTGTTGAGCTCGACGATGGAGCCCACCGGGACCGGCACGCGGATCGAGTCGCCGGACAGCTTGCCGTCCAGCTTCGGCAGGACGAGGCCGATGGCCTTCGCGGCACCCGTGGAGGTCGGCACGATGTTGACGCCGGCGGCGCGGGCACGGCGCGGGTCGCGGTGCGGGCCGTCCTGCAGGTTCTGCTCCTGCGTGTAGGCGTGAACCGTCGTCATGAAGCCGTGCTCGATGCCGGCGAGGTCGTCGAGGACCTTCGCGAGGGGCGCGAGCGCGTTGGTCGTGCAGGAGGCGTTCGAGACGATCGTGTGCAGATCGGCGTCGTACGCGTCGGTGTTCACACCGTAGGCGAGGGTGACGTCGGCGCCGTCCGCGGGCGCGCTGACGAGCACCTTCTTGGCGCCGGCGTCGAGGTGCGCGCGGGCGGCCTTGGCCGAGGTGAAGCGGCCGGTGGACTCCAGGACGATGTCGACGCCGAGTTCGGCCCACGGCAGCTGCGCCGGCTCGCGCTCGGCGAGCACCTTGATGCGGCGGCCGTCGACGACGAGGGTGTCCCCGTCGACGGTGACCGGGCGGCCCAGACGGCCCGCGGTCGAGTCGAAGGCGAGGAGCCGCGCAAGGGCCGTGGGCTCCGTGAGGTCGTTGATGGCCACGACCTCGAGGTCGCTGCCGCGCTCCAGGAGCGCGCGCAGCACGTTGCGTCCGATGCGGCCGAAACCATTGATGGCGATGCGAGTCATGAGCGGTGTCCCTTCCGATTCGCCACCCAGATTCGCGCGGAATGATCGCTCCGACCAGCGGCGTGATCGCCACGGTCCGCAAGTATCGCGCCAAGGGGGTCGGCGGGCGGGCTACTCCCCCTGCGCGAAGGTGCGCCGGTACTCGGTCGGCGTGGTGCCCAGGATGCGCTGGAAGTGCAGGCGGAGGTTGGCGCCGGTGCCCAGGCCGACGTCGGCGGCGATCTGCTCGACGCCCCGCTCGGATCGTTCGAGCAGTTCACGGGCCATGTCGATGCGGGCGCGCATGACCCACTGCATCGGCGTGTAGCCGGTGTCCTCGACGAACCGCCGCGAGAACGTGCGCGGCGACACCGCCGCGTTCCGGGCGAGTATCTCCAGGGTGAGGGGCTCGCCGAGCCGGTGCAGCGCCCATTCGCGGGTGGCGGCGAACCGCTCGCCGAGCGGCTCCGGCACGCTGCGGGGCACGTACTGCGCCTGGCCGCCGCTGCGGTACGGGGCGGCCACGAGCCGCCGGGCGGCGTGGTTCGAGGCGCCCACGCCGAGGTCCCCGCGCAGGATGTGGAGGCACAGGTCGATGCCGGAGGCGGCGCCGGCGGAGGTGAGCATGCTGCCCTCGTCGACGAAGAGGACGTTCTCGTCGACGTGGATCAGCGGCCGCTTGGTCGCGAGTGCCCGCGCGTAGTGCCAGTGCGTCGTGGCCCGTTTGCCGTCGAGGAGACCGGTGGCGGCGAGGGCGAAGGCGCCCGTCGAGATGGCGGCGAGCCGCGCCCCGCGCGCGTGCGCGGCGATCAGCGCGTCGACGACGGCTCGCGGGGGGTCCTCGCGGTCCGGATGGCGGTAGCCGGGGACGAAGACGATGTCGGCCCACTCGAGCGCTTCCAGCCCGTGGGCGACCTGGTAGGACAGACCGTCGCCGCCGGCCACGATACCGGGCTCCGCGCCGCAGACCCGTACCTCGTACGGCATGCTCGCCCGGGTCGTGAACACCTGCGCGGGGATTCCGACGTCGAGGGGTTTCGCACCTTCGAGCACGAGGACGGCGACGCGGTGGAGACGTGAAGCAGACACGTCCACGAGGGTACGCGTCCGCGTGTCCTCGCTGGTCAGCGGTGGCGGGCGCCCCTGACCGCCGGAGCCGGTCCCCGGCTCTCGCGCCCTTGGCGGACCGCGGCCGGGACGGACGGCAGCCGGGGCCGGACGGAACCGTTTCGTCCGGAACTCGTCGTCCGTCTCAGGAACCGCCGACGCGCAACGCCACTCATGGTCGTTGGGCACGGGGGCCGCACGCGACAGCGGCGCGGCCCCCGCCCCTGCGGCCCACCCCCGCCCAGTGCCGCTCCGAACGTTCGGAAGAAGTCGAGGAATCACCGTGCCCCTTGCGTCGTACCGCCCGTCGCACCGCCGTCTGGCCGTGAGCACCACCCTGATCGCCGCCCTCGCGGCGGGCGTCGTCCCCGCCGCGGACGCGTTCGCCGCTCCCCTCTCCCCCGCCGCGGCGGCCGCGCCCTCGGTCCCCGCCCCGGACATGGAGGGCGTGACCGCCGCGCTCGACTCGGCCATGGCCGAGGGCGCGCCGGGGGCGATGGCCCGCTTCACCGGCCCGAGCGGGGTGGAGAGCCGGACCGTCGGTGTCCGGGACCGGACGTCGGGGGCGCCGATGGACATCCACGCGCGCTTCCGGATCGGAAGCGTCAGCAAGACGTTCTCCACGGTCGTGCTCCTGCAGTTGGTGGAGGAGGGCCGGCTGGAACTCGACGCGCCCGTCAACCGGTACCTGCCCGGGCTGCTCCCCGACGACCGCATCACGGTCCGGCACCTCCTCACCCACCGCAGCGGGCTCGCCGACTACACCGACGCGATGTTCGCCGACACCGTGCCCGGTTTCGAGGCCGTGCGGAACCGGGTGTTCAGCTACCAGGAGCTCGTGGACCTCTCCCTGAGCGAGCCCCGCACCACCGAGCCCGGCGTGGCGTACAAGTACTCCAACGCGAACTTCGTGGTCGTCGGCATGCTCATCGAGAAGCTCACGGGCCGCCCGGTGTCCGACGCGTACGAGCGCCGCATCTTCAAGCCGCTGAAGCTGCGCGGGACCTCGTACGTCCACCCCGACACGCGCATCAAGGGCCTGCACGTGCGGGGTTACCTGCACCCGGACGCGGCCGGCGATCCGCTCGTGGACTCCACGGAGCAGACCGTGTCCTGGGCGCAGTCGGCAGGGGCGGTCATCTCCAGCCCCGCCGATCTGAACACCTTCACCGGCGCGCTCATGCGCGGCCGGCTGCTGTCCCCGGCGATGCTGGAGGAGATGACGACGGTCACGCCGACGGACGCCACCAACACCCGGTTCTACGGTCTCGGCCTGCGCCGTTACGACCTGTCCTGCGGCACCCGGGTGTTCGGCCACACGGGTACCGTGCAGGGCTTCTACACGTACGCCTTCTCGACCCGCGACGGGCGGCGCAGCCTGTCGGCCGTGGCGAACACCTCGAACCACGGTGCCGCCAACACGGCGCTCGGCGGGACGCTGGAGGCGGCCTTCTGCGGCAAGAAGCCGACGGTGGCGCCGTCCTCGCGGGCCGCCTCCTCGCCGGCGGCCCGCGACTTCTCGTCGCTGCCGGCGGAGCGGGACCTGCCGGAGCGCCACTGACGCCCCGCCGCGAGGCCCCGGCCCCGGCCCCGGATCAGCGGTAGTACCCCTCGACCACGGCCCGTACCTCGTCGAACAGGGCGGGGCCGTCCTGCGGTACGGGCGGGCGGCCGCCGGCCGGGCGGATGTCGAGGAGCTGTTCGTTCGAGAGGGCGTACACGACGCGGCGGAGGCCCGCCTGCCGGATGACCGCTTCGCACATGCCGCACGGCTGGCAGCTGGTGTACAGGGTGGTCTTGGCCGCCGTCGCCGGGTCCAGTTCCCTGGCCGCCCACCGGGCGAGCTTCAGTTCGGGGTGCGCGGTGATGTCCCGGTCCGTGAGGGTGGTGTTGCGTTCCTCGGCCAGGACGGTCCCGTCCGGGGCCGCGAGGAGCGACCCGAACGGGGGATCGCCGCCCTCCCTCGCCTCGGCGGCGAGGGCGATGGCACGGCGGAGGAGGGGGTGGTCGTCGGCTGTCGTCATGACGGCTCCGTTCTGACGCGGTGTCGGAGGAGGTGGGCTGCCGGGCCGCTTCGGAGTGCGCTCCCCGGCCCGGACGTCAGTGGGACGGGCCTGCGGTGGCCGCGGCCGCCGTGAGGTCCGTCGGGTCGGTGTTGGCGCCGCAGAGGACGACGCAGACCTTCTCGCCCGGCGCCGGGCGGTAGCCGGCGCGGGCCCCGGCCGGGGCGGTGAGGGCGGCCAGGGCCGTGGCGGCGGCGTGTTCGACGGCGAGGCGGCGGTCGTCCCAGAGGGCCCGGCGGGCGCGGACGATGTCGGTGTCCGCGACGAGGACGGAGTGGACGCCTTCCTGCCGGGCGGCGCTCACCGCGAGGGAGGTGGCGCGGCGGGCGCCGAGGGCGTCGGCGGCGACGGAGTCGACGGTCACGTCGACGGGACGTCCGGCCCGGACGGCGGCGTCGAGGGCGCGGCAGTTCTCGGGTTCGACGGCGACGGTGCGGATACCGTGGTGCCGGGCGGCGGCGGCGACCCCGGCGAAGAGTCCGCCGCCGCCGACCGCGACGACGACGGTGTCGAGGTCCGGGATCCGCCGGTGGATCTCGTCGAGGAGGGTGCCGGCTCCCGCGGCGATCAGGGGGTGGTCGTAGGCGTGGGAGGCGAGGGCGCCGGTGTCGGCGGCGAACGCCTCGCAGGCGGCGAGCGCCTCGGCGTACTCCGTGCCCACGAGCCGTACGTCGGCGTCGTAGCCGCGCAGCTTGTCGATCTTCACCTGGGGAGCGGTGGTGGGGAGGAAGACGGTGGCGCGGACACCCTGCCGGCGGGCCGCCCAGGCGCAGGCCAGGCCGGCGTTGCCGCCGGAGGCGATGGTGACGCCGGCGGCCGGGAGGGTGCCCTCCTCCCGGTGCGCGAGGAGGAAGTTCTGCGCGCCGCGGGCCTTGAAGGAGCCGGTGTGCTGCAGGAGTTCCAGCGCGAAGTGGAGCTCGTACGGCCGGTCGCCGGGCTCGTCCGCGGGTTCGGCCGGGGTGACCGTGACGGGTCGGACGTGGCCGCGGATCCGGTCGGCGGCGGTCTTGACGTCGGCGTACGCGAGGGTGTGCACCAGATGCTCCTGAAGGGGCCGGACGGTCGTGCCGACGATCTTCTCAACGTCCGGTGCGTACGGGAAGGCCGAGCGGTCGGGCGTCGGCGGTGGCGGAGGGCTCGCGCGGGGCCGCCCGGCGGCGCTTCAGAAGGCCCCGCGCGGGCCGGGGTCACGGCGAGAGGACCGCCAGGAGGTGGGAGACCTCGCGGGCCACGGCCGCGCGGGCCGGGGTCAGGTAGGTGCGGGGGTCGACCGTCGTGGGGTGTTCGGCGAGGTGGGCGCGGACGGCCTCGGTGAAGGCCTTGTTCAGGTGGGTGGAGACGTTCACCTTGGTCATGCCCGCCGCGATCGCCGCGGTGAGGTGCGGGTCCGAGACGCCGGAGGAGCCGTGCAGGACGAGCGGGACGTCGACGGCCGCACGCAGTCGGGCGATCAGGTCGAAGTCGAGGACGGCGTCCCGGGTCACCATCTGGTGGGCGCTGCCGACCGCGACCGCGAGGGCGTCGACGCCGGTGGCGTCGACGAAGGCACGCGCCTCGTCGGGGTCCGTGCGGACGCCCGGGGTGTGGGCGCCGCCCTTGCCGCCGACCTCGCCGAGTTCGGCCTCGACCCAGACGCCGTGGCTGTGGCAGTGCTCCACCACCTCGCGGGTCGCGGCGACGTTCTCCGCGTACGGGAGCTTGGAGGCGTCGAACATGACCGAGCCCAGGCCGAGGGCGACCGCCTCGCGGACGAGGTCGGGGTTCTCGGCGTGGTCGAGGTGGACGGCGACGGGGGTCTTGGCGGCGCGGGCGACGGCCAGGGAGGCGAGCGCCACCGGTTCCAGGGCGCCGTGATAGCGGACGGTGTTCTCGCTGATCTGGAGGACGACCGGACGGTCGGCGTTCTCGGCGCCGGCCACGATGGCCTGGGCGTGTTCGAGCTGGAGGACGTTGAACGCCCCCACCCCGGTGCCCGCGGCGCGGGCGCGGCGGACGATCTCGTCGGTGGGCGTCAGCGGCATGGTGTCTCTCCCGGGCGGTGGGCGGGGGCGGGGCGGCGGTCAGGCATGGACGTCGGTGAGGACGACGGAGCGGGTCAGGTTCCGGGGGGTGTCCGGGTTGAGCCCCTGGGCCTCGGCGACGGCGACGGCGAGCCGCTGGGCGCGGACGAGCTCGGCGAGCGGGTCGAGGTCGCTCTCGGCGAGGGTGCCGCCGACCTTGCGCACCTCGTCCGCGAGTCCCGCGGGGAGGGCGCCGAATCCCCAGGTCACCCGGCCGGGGCCGGTGATGCTGATCGGGCCGTGGCGGTACTCCATGGCCGGGTACGCCTCCGTCCAGGCACCGGCCGCCTCGCGCATCTTCAGGCCCGCCTCCAGGGCGAGTCCGTACGTCCAGCCGGTGCCGAGGAAGGTGAACTGCTCCGCCGTGCGCACGCTCTCGTCGAGCGGGGAGGCGAGGGCCCGCTCGGCGTCGCGGGCGGCGTCCTCGACGGTGGCGAGCCCCTCCGGCAGGGCGTCCTCGGCCTCCAGGTGCGCGCGGAACAGGGCGAGCACGGTGGTCGCGAAGCGGGTCTGGACGACGGACCCCTCGTCGGCGAAGTCGAGGACGGCGACCTCGTCGGCGAGGTCCATCACCGGGGTCGTGGGGTCCGCCGTGATCGCGCCGGTGGGGACCGTGCCGCGCAGCCGGGACAGGACGGCGAGGACCTCGCTGGTGGTGCCGGAGCGGGTGATGGCCACGACCCGGTCGTAGCGGCGGCCGTGGGGGAACTCGGAGGCGGCGAAGGCGTCGGTCTCGCCGTGGCCGCCCGATTCGCGCAGTTCCGCGTAGGCGAGGGCCATGAACCAGGAGGTGCCGCAGCCGATCACCGCGACTCGTTCGCCGCGGCGGGGCAGGGCCGCGACGTGCTGGGACAGGGTGCGGGCCGCCTGGCGCCAGGTCGCCGGCTGGGAGGCGATCTCCACGGCGGTGCGGGTGGTGGTCATGCCGATCTCCTTGCAAGAAGAGTGCGCGGTGATGATGGAAGATGCTTGAAGATAGGCCTATTCAAGCAGAAACATGCATCCTCTTTCCAGGTCCCGCGCCTGTCGGCGGCTAGAATCGGACGCGCGCACGAGCGGGGTGGTCATGCGGTCGTGGCCCCGACGGAGGGAGGGACCCATGTCCAAGCACGAGCGGTGGAACACGCTCCTCGAACTGCTGGCGGCCTCGGGGAAGCTGGAGGTGGAGGAGGCGGCGTCCGCGCTCGACGTCTCCGCCGCCACGATCCGCCGGGACCTCGACGAGCTGGCCGAGCAGCAGTTGCTGGTGCGGACGCGGGGCGGGGCGGTCGTGCACGGCGTCTCGTACGAGCTGCCGCTGCGGTACAAGTCGACGCGGCACGCGCCGGAGAAGCGGCGGATCGCGGAGGCGGTGGCGGATCTGGTCGCGCCCGGCGAGGTCGTCGGGCTCAACGGGGGCACGACGACGACGGAGGTCGCGCGGGCGCTCGCGCTGCGGTTCGCGAGCGGGCGCCCCGAGACCCCTGGAGCGGCCGTGCCCACGGGGCCCGCCCTGACCGTGGTGACCAATGCGCTCAACATCGCGGGCGAGCTGGCGGTGCGCCCCCAGATCAAGATCGTCACCACCGGGGGTGTCGCCCGCCCCCAGACCTACGAGCTGGTGGGTCCGCTGACGGTCGGGGTACTCAACGAGGTCGTGCTCGACGTGGTGGTGCTCGGTGTCGACGGGGTCGACGCCGAGCTGGGAGTGATGGCGCACCAGGAGGACGAGGCGAGCATCAGCCGGCTCTTCGCGGAGCGGGCGAGCCGGGTCGTCGTGGTGACCGACTCCTCGAAGATGGGCCGCAGGGCGTTCGCGCGGATCTGCGGCCTGGACCGGATCGACACGCTCGTGACCGACACCGGCATCACCCCGGAGACCATGGCGCAGCTCGTCGAGGCCGGGGTGAAGGTCCTCACCGTCTGACGCGCCGTCCGAGCCCGACACCTCGCCCGTCACCTGGCCATGGGCCCGGCGCCCGACCCGCCGCTCCGACATCCGGCTCACCGGCCTGACGCCCGGCTCATCGGCCTGACACCGGACCCACTGTCCGACACCGGGCTCACTGGTCCGACACTCGACCCATTGGTCTGATGTCGAACCAATTACCAGCTTGGTGCCTCCGGTCCCGCGGGTATTCATCGATTAATTACCGCACGGCTGTATACCTTTAAGCTCCCCTCCCCCATCATGTCTCCGACGTGCCGCTGGGGCACGCCGTGACAGGAGGGGCGAGGCATGATTCCCATCAGCCGCAGGGGGTTCGTCGGGATCGGCGCGGGGCTCATGGCGGGAGCCGCGCTTCCGCCGGTCCGGGCGTCCGCCGCCGCGAGCGCCGCGACCGGCACCCTCGCCGACGTCAAGCACGTGGTGGTCCTCATGCAGGAGAACCGCAGTTTCGACCACTACTTCGGCACCCTGAAGGGCGTACGGGGCTTCGGCGACCGCGCCGCCGGCAACCTGCCCGGCGGCTGGGGCACGTTCAACCAGCCCAACTGGGGCGGCCGCCAGTACCCCTGGAAGCTCAGCGACACCCCGCCGGCCGGCGGGGTCGACGGCGAGACCCTCGCGCAGTGCAACGGCGACCTGCCGCACAGCTGGACCTCGCAGCACGCCGCCTGGAACAAGGGGCGCCTCGACAACTGGGTCACGGGCGTGGGCAACACCCGGACGCTCGGTCACCTCGACCGCGGGGACATCCCGTTCCACTACGCGCTCGCCGACCACTACACGATCTGCGACGCGTACTTCTGCTCGACCCTGAGCGCCACGGGCCCCAACCGCACGTTCCTGTGGAGCGGCAAGATCGACGCCTCCAGCAAGGACGGCGGCGACGAGTCGGGCCTCACCTGGGAGACCTACGCCGAGGCGCTCCAGCGCGCCGGGGTGAGCTGGAAGGTCTACCAGAACGCCCAGGACAACTACGGCGACAACGGCCTCGCGTACTTCAAGAAGTTCACCGACGCGCGGCCCGGGGACCCGCTGTACGACCGGGGCATGGGCTCGGTCCCGAAGGTGACCGGTTCGACGCCGGACGACATCGCCGCGGCGATCCGCGCCGACGTCGTCGCGGGGACCCTGCCGCAGGTCTCCTGGGTGGTGGCGAGCGAGGCCTTCTCCGAGCACCCGTACGCCCCTCCGGGGGACGGCGCCCACTTCGTCGACCTCGTCTACCGCGCGCTCGCCGCGAATCCCGAGGTGTTCGACTCGACCGTCCTCTTCCTCAACTACGACGAGAACGACGGCTTCTTCGACCACGTGCCGCCGCCGGTCGCACCGCCCGGCACGCCCGGCGAGTACCTCGACGGCGTGCCGATCGGCCTGGGCTTCCGCGTCCCGATGATTGTCATGTCCCCGTGGACCCGGGGTGGTTGGGTGAGCTCCGAGGTCTTCGACCACACCTCGGTGCTGCGCTTCATGGAGAGCTGGACGGCGGCGCTCGGCACCCCCGCCGCCTGCCCCCACATCAGCGCCTGGCGGCGGAAGGTCACCGGCGACCTGACCGGGGTCTTCGACTTCGCCCACCCGGTGTACGGAGTGCCCTCCGGCCTTCCGTCCACGGCGAAGGTGATCGGACAGGCCACCTGCGGCCCGCTGCCGAACCCGGCACCGCAGAACAACGCGCTGCCCGCCCAGGAGTCCGGCACCCGGTCGGCGCGCGCCCTGCCGTACCAGGTGAACGGCAACCTCGACCGCTTCGAGTTCGGCGCCGCGGGCAAGATCCTCGCCTGGTTCTCCATGACCAACCAGGGCGCGGAGGCCAAGCGGTCGGCGCACTTCTCGATCCACCCGCACCAGTACCGGGACACCGCCGCCTGGCAGTACACCGTCGACCCCGGCGGCACGGCCACCGACTACTTCAACATCGGCCTCGGCTCCGGTTCGGGGAAGTACGACATCTCGATGATGGGCCCGAACCGCTTCCTGCGCCGCTTCATCGGGGACGCCTCCAAAGCCGGCAAGGACGTCGAGGTGGCGGCCCGGTTCGCGCCCGAGGCGGGGACGGGCAGGACGGCCCTGTGGTTCAGGATGACGAACGCCTCGGCCGGGCCCGTCACCTTCACGATCCGCTCGAACGCCTACCGCTCGGACGGGCCGTGGACGTACACGGTGCCGGCGAACTCCAGCCGCGAGGACTTCTTCAACGCGGTGGCGTACAACGGCGGCTGGTACGACTTCACGATCCTCGCCGACATCGACGGGAGCTGGTCGCGCCGGTACACCGGCCACATCGAGACCGGAGCCCCGAGCGTCAGCGGCTGACCCCCTCCCGCATGCCGGGCGGCGCGGCCTCCGGTCCGCCGCCGTCCGGCACCGGGCGGCGCGGCGTCAGCGGCCGGCGTGCGCGGCGCGGCGGACCGTGGCGTCGAGGAGCGCCACCGCGTCGGCTCCGGTGCGGCCGGGGGCCCGGTTCCACGGCCCGATCAGCCCCTGCCACCCGCGCGACCGCAGTTCGGTCATGATCCAGGCGGCCGCCTCGTTCATGGTGTCGGCGCTGCCGTAGCCGAGCCGGTGGGCGGCGAGGAGGGCCCCGCAGACGCACCGGGCGCCGCGCGCGTCACGCAGCTTGTACGGGGCGTTCTGCCAGCCCCACTCCGTCAGCACCAGGCGTGCGTAGCCGAGGTGGACCGAGGGGCGGAGCTCGGTCTGGCCGATGCGGCGCCAGGTGTGCAGCCGGTCCGGCAGCACGGCTCCGAGCCGTCCCGGGATGCGGCGCTCGGCGGGGAGCTCCGGGGGCAGGGCGGCCAGGGCGTCGGCCACGAGCCGCTCCACCGGCACGCTGAGCAGCGCCCGCCAGCCCTCCTCCGGCGGCGACTCCCGGGGGGTGGTCCAGTCCGTGACGATCCGCTGCCAGGTGGCGCTCTCGAAGAGGGCTGCCGCCTCGCGGTCGAGGGCATCGGGGCTGAGCAGGGCGGAGGAAGGCGGCATGGGGGACTCCTGAGTCGACTCCCCTCATCTTTCAGGATGGAATGTCTGTTTTGTGGCTTTCACCCTCACACGGAGAGTCGCCCGCCCCCACCCCCTCGACGAACACCCCACCATATGAATTACCACCTCATTTACCCATGAAGGGAATTACGCACCAAATAGGACATTGCGCTTCGAGTGACACGACTCACTCGCACGACTCGACGGCCTGGCGCCCCTCTCCCCCACCCCGTACCGCGCAAGGAAGTTCACCCCCCTCCCGGACGGCATCGATCTTGAATTGACCGAATTCCGTGATCCATTTCCGGATATCAGAGACCCCCTCCCCTTGTTATCCGTCGCATTACTGGCCTACGGTCACCTCCATTCGAGCGGAACGCCCAATCCTGCCGCCGCTCGGTAAACCTCCCTTTTCACCCGACGGCAGGAGCGGGGGACCCACGAATACGCCGGTCCGGAATCCGGAACGGCTCGGGGTGAAGCCGCGTGCGCGCGGCCGGACATCTCCCGTCCGAACCCGACAGCTCACCCCGCAGGCGCCGGAGAGGAAACCGTCATGCCTGCTCACGGTAAGCACCGCCGCCCCCGCCGCAGCCCCGTCTCCCGGGGCCTCGCCCTGGTCGGCACGGGTGGCGCCGCTCTCACCCTGCCGCTCGTCGCCCCGGCCGTCGCCGGCGCCGCGCCCGTGGCCGGCGCCCCGGAGATCGCCGCCCAGTCCCTCGCCGCCCCCGCCGCGCACACCACCGCCAAGGCCCCCGCCGCCCCGGCCGCCGCGCACACGTACACCGTCGTGAGGGGCGACTCGCTTTCCCTGATCGCCCACAAGAAGGGAATTCAGGGGGGCTGGAAGAGCCTTTACCGTGCCAACAAGAGCGTCGTGGGTGACAACCCGTCACTCATTCGCCCCGGCCTCGAACTGACGATTCGTCGGGATTCCGCCAAGGCCGCCCCCGCGCAGGCGAAGGCGAAGAAGTCCGCCACGACCGAACGGGCGAGCCGCTCCGAGCGCCGGCCGGCCGCTCCCGCCGTCGCCACCGGTACGGGCGCCTCCGCCGCGCAGGCCGTCCCGGCCGTCGCCGCCGCGCCCGCCGCCGGCAAGGCGGCCCCCGCCGCCGCCACGAACTACGCCGACAACCTCGACGGCTGGATCCGGGAGTCCCTGGCCATCATGGGCCAGCACGGCATCCCCGGCTCCTACGACGGGATCTACCGCAACGTCATGCGCGAGTCGTCCGGAAACCCCCAGGCCATCAACCTCTGGGACTCCAACGCGGTCGCCGGCACCCCCTCCAAGGGCCTGCTCCAGGTCATCGAGCCGACCTTCCTCGCCTACCACGTGCCCGGCACCTCCATGGACCTGTTCGACCCGGTCGCCAACATCACCGCCGCCTGCAACTACGCGGCCGACCGCTACGGCTCCATCGACAACGTCAACTCGGCGTACTGACCCTCTGCCGCCGGAAGTGTTCGGCGAACCAGGAGGTGGCGAGGTCCGCCACCTCCTCCAGGGCGCCCGGCTCCTCGAAGAGGTGGCCGGCGCCCCCCACCACGGCGAGCCGGTTCTCGCAGCGCAGCAGGGCCAGGGCCCGCCGGTTGAGGTCCAGGACCATCGCGTCCGCGCCACCCACCACCAGGAGCGTCGGGGCGCGCACCCCGGCCAGGCGGTCGGCCGCGAGGTCCGGCCGGCCGCCGCGCGAGACGACGGCGCTCACGGCTGACGCGGGGTCGGCGGCCGCCCACAACGCGGCGGCCGCGCCCGTGCTCGCGCCGAAGTATCCGAGCGGGAGTCCCGCGCCCTCGCTTCTCCCGCCCAGCCACTCCGTGGCCCCGGCCAGCCGCTCGGCGAGGAGCGGGGTGTCGAAGACACGCTCCCGGTCTCCCGCCTCCTCCTCGGTCAGCAGGTCGAAGAGGAGGGTCCCCAGGCCCGCCCGGTTGAGCACCCCGGCGACCGCCCGGTTCCGGGGGCTGTGGCGGCTGCTGCCGCTGCCGTGGGCGAACAGGACGATGCCGCCGGCGTCCTCGGGCACCGCGAGCCGTCCGCCGAGGGTGACCCCGGAGACCGGGATCCGTACGTCCGTGCCCTGCGCGCCGGGGTTCCGCGCGGCTCTGCTCCGGTCCAGGCAGGCGATGACCTCGGCGTCCGGTGTCTGCGAGAAGTCCTGGTAGAACTGCCCGATCGCGAAGAAGAGGTCCGGCGTGTGCACGCTGACGGCCTCGTCGGCATCGCCGCCCACGCGGGTCGTCCATCCCCGCGGTGCCACCGGGACGGCGAGGACGATCCGGGCGGCGCCCCGGGCCCGGACCACCCGGCAGGCCGCCAGCGCCGTGGCCCCCGTCGCCAGCCCGTCGTCGACCACGACGACCGTCCGCCCGTCCAGGGGCACGGAGGGCCGGCTGCCCCGGTAACGGCGGGCGCGCTGGTCGAGCTCCGCGTGCTCGCGCTCCTCCACCGCGGCGAGGTCGTGGTCGCTCACACGGGTCTCGCGGAGCACCCGCTCGTTGAGCACCCGCACGCCTCCCTCGCCGAGCGCCCCCATCGCGAGCTCCGGCTGGTGCGGCACGCCGAGCTTCCGTACGAGACAGATGTCGAGCGGTGCGTCGAGGGCCTCGGCGACCTCCGCCGCCACCGGCACACCGCCCCGCGGAAGCCCGAGGACCACGACGTCATGGCCCTTGAGGTGGTCGAGCCGGGCGGCGAGCTGCCGCCCGGCGTCGGTGCGATCGCTGAAGAACATGGTCCGCCGCCCTTCCGCTGGTGCGCGGCTCGGGCGCGGGGCGGAACGGAGTGCCCCGTCCCCTGCCCGTCCTTCCAGGGTAGACGCGTCGCCCTCGTCGCCGGGGCGCCCCGGACGGCGGGCGGTGTCCGACGAGGTCCCGGCGCGGTCAGCGGGACTGCAGGGCGTCGAGGGCCACGGTCTGGGCTATGGCGAGCCGCCGGTCGAGCTCCGGGTCGGCTATGTCGAGCACGTACCGGTCCCGGATGCCGAAGAGCTTGTCGGCGGACATGACGGTCCGCCCGCCCTCGGCGAAGTCGAAGTGGTACGGCACGACGAACGGGACGAGGTCCACGAAGGGCAGGAAATCCCAGGCCCGCCGCAGCAGCGCCACCACCTGGTTCCGCTCCTGCCCCGTGGCCTCTCCCTCCTCGCCGTCCCGGCTCAGGTGCCAGGTGCTCCGCAGGAAGGACGCGCCGAAGTCCTTCCGGAAGCCGCCCAGTCGGGTGCCGGAGGCTCCGAACACGTCGTACGTCGCGCCGAGGTCGATGACCTGACGGGCCTTGAAGGTGAAGAGGACCTGGCGCCGGGACTCGTCGGTGTAGAAGGTGACGTGCTCCTTGAGCGCCATCCTCTTCTGGTGGGCGAAGGCGACGAGTTCGTCCTCCTTGCCGTCCGGTCCGACGGTGTGCACCAGGTAGCGGTTGGCCATGGGCGTCACCTTCTGCCGTACGAGGAAGCGGCGCTGCGACTGTGCGAGGCCCATCGGTCGTGCTCCTGCCGGTCGTGGACGGTCCCTGGAAGACCGCCCCCTTGAGGTTCGTGAGCACGATGTTCTGCCGCCGAGGGGCCCCGCCGCTGTCCTCGAAAGTCGTCGACTCCGTCGACCTTCGGATGAGACCGAAGGCTGAGACCGAAGGCCGGGCCCGAAGGCCGAGACCGGAAACCGGACCCGAAGGCCGAGACCGGAAACCGGGTCCGAAGGCCGGGGCCCGAAGCCGACGCGGAGGACCTCAGGCGCCGAGGAAGGCCTCGATGGCCTCGGCGAGGGCCTGTGGGGTCTCCTCAGGGGCGTAGTGACCGGCGTCCTTGAGGACTTCGAGCCGGGCGTTGGGGTACCAGCGCAGCCAGGTGGCCTCCATCGCCTCGGACCCGAGCGCGGGGTCGTGGGCGCCGACGACGAGCAGGACGGGCGTGGGGTTGTCGCGGACCCGCTCGTGGAAGTCGACGCGGGACCAGGAGTCCAGATAGGCGCGGAAGGCCGTCGCGGAGGAGCGGGTGAGGGAACGGTCGACGAGTGCGCCCAGCCACGCGTCGTCGTAGCGCCCGCCGGTGGTGTTGTCGATGATCGCGCGCCGGTTGGCCGGCTCGTCGGCGGCTCCGGCGAAGAGCTCCCAGGTCTCCCCGTCGAGCGGGAAGCCGGCGGCGGAGACCGGAGAGACGCCGATGATCGAGCTGATCCGGTCGGGGGCGTCGAGCAGCATCAGCTGGGCCGCCTTGCCGCCCATCGAGTGGCCGATGACGGAGAACGAGTCCCAGCCGAGGTCGTCGGCGACCGCGAGGGCGTCGGCCGCGACCTCCTCCATGGTGTAGGCGCCCGCGTGGTCGAGGGCGTCGCCGTAGCCCCGGCAGTCGACGAAGGCGTACGTGCCGAGGCCGCCGTCCAGATGGGCGCGCAGCGGGGCGAAGCTGGTGCGGTCGCCGAACCAGTTGTGCAGCACGACGGCCCTTTCGGGACCCTCGCCATGTACGTCGTACGGAAGAACCTGCCCCGTCATCGTGCCCCCTGCTCGCGAGGTCGTGCGCCGCGCGCCGACGGCGGCGGTCGACGACCGAGTGTGACGGCGCGGGCGCGTGGGGTCAACACCATCGGGCGGGGCGCGCGGGAGCGCGTCGCGTCCGGGGCGGGGAGCCGTTCCGACGGTCCGGTCCCGGGCGCCGGCGTGTCTCACGACCGGGGTCCGACTGCTTTCGCGTCCGTCCGGGAACGGGGGGATCCTGGCTGTGTGACCTCGCACGGCACGTCCGGCCCCGGCCCGGCGGGCGGCACCGGGAGTCCGTCCGGGAACGGAGCCGACAACGGGCCGGCCTCCCGTGCGCTCACCTGGGTCCTCGCGGAGGCGGCCCTCGCGGCGGTGGAGGGGGTCGGCGGCTACGCGGGCGGGGTGTACCTGCGCTCGGGGACCCCGGGGCTGTTGCGCCTCGCGGTCCTGGTGGGGCTGCCGGGTCCGCTGTTCCGGCCGTGGTGGCGGATGCACGCGAACCGGCCGTTCCCCGTGGCGGAGGTGCACCGCTCGGGCCAGTCCGTCCACCTCGCCGACGTCGAGGAGGCCATGCGGCGCTTCCCCCAGCTGGTGGCGAGCCTGCCGTTCCCGTTCGCCTCGCTGTACGCGCCGGTGGTCGCGGGCCGCGAGCGCTTCGGTGTGCTCGTGGCGCTGCGGGCGCCGAGCCCGGGGGTGCCGGTGGACGCGCGGGACCGGAGCCGGATGACCGGCGGCGCGCTCCGCCTCGGTGAGGCCCTGGCCGATCTGGCCCGGCAGGGGACGGAGGTCGAGTGGCTCGGGGACCCGGTGTGCGTGCAGCTGCCCACCGGTTCGGGGCCGCCGGTCCGGTTCGGCTCCTTCGCCTGGGACCTGGACACGGGCACGGTCACGCTGGACGAAGGGCTCCTCGCCGTCCTCGGGGCGGGCGTCCCCTCGCCCTGTTCGATCGAGGTGCTGACGTCCTTCCTCGATCCCGAGGACGGATACGCCCTGTGGGCGGCGGCCCGACAGGCGACGGGCGCGGACGGACGGCCGTCGGTCCGCAGGATCCGGCTGAGGGGGCCGGACGGCGGCCTCCACCTGCTCGAGGTGTCCGCGCGTGCGCGGCGGACCGCGGCAGGGGCGGGAGCCACCGGCGGAGGCGGCCGGCTGGAGGGGACGCTCGTGGACCTCGGTACGGGGCTGATCGGGTCGGACGCCACGGACCGGCTGCCACGGGCCATCCTGGCCGTCGACCGGCTCGGCCGCGTCACCTACCTCAACGAGCAGACGGAGCACCTGCTGGGGCGGCCGCGCGGGGCGCTGGCGGGGCGGCCGCTGTGGGAGGCGCTGCCCTGGTTCGGCCACCCCTTCCACGAGGAGCAGTTGCGCGCCGCCCTGCTCTCCGGTGAGCCGGTGCGCTTCCTGGCCCGTCCGGAGCGGGGCCGCTGGCTGTCGGTGTCGCTCCATCCGGGACGGGACGGGGTGACGATGGTGCTGGTCCCGGAAGAGGATCCGACGCCCCCGGCCCCGGCGGCGGGCGAGCGGGCGACGGGTGACGTCCTGTCGGCGGCGGGCGACCGGGCGGCGGCGCTGTACCGGCCGGTGGCCCTGGCGATCGCGCTCTCCGAGGCGGTGACGGCGCGCCAGGTGTCGGCGGTGGTGACGGAGGAGCTGCTGCCGGCCTTCGGCGGACGGCAGTTGGCGATCTACCTGCTGAGCGACCGGCGGCTCTATCTGGCCTGGGAGACCGGCTTCCCGCCCGGTTTCCTCGAACCCTTCGACGGCGTGGCCCTGGACGCGCAGGTGCCGGGCGTGGAGACCCTGACGACCGGCAGGCCGCTCTTCTTCGAGTCCATGGAGCAGTTGGGTCTGGCGTATCCGGACCTCCCGATGGACACGCACTCGGGCGCGCGGGCCTTCCTTCCCCTGATCGCCTCGGGACGGCCGGTGGGCTCCTGCATCCTCGGCTTCGACGCGCCGCGCGGCTTCAGCCCGGAGGAGCGGACCGTCCTCACGGCGCTCGCGGGGCTGATCGCACAGGCCCTGGAGCGGGCGCAGCGGTACGACACGGAGTCGGCGGTCGCGCGGGGGCTGCAGGACGCGCTGCTCCCGCACCGGCTGCCGGTGCGGGAGGGGGTGGAGACGGTGGGCCGTTATCTGCCGGGTACGCAGGGCATGGACGTGGGCGGCGACTGGTACGACGTGATCGAGACCGGGCAGGGGTGGCTCGCCCTGGTGATCGGCGACGTGCAGGGGCACGGTGTGGCGGCCGCGGCCACCATGGGGCAGCTGCGCAGTGCCGTCCGGGCGTTCGCGCTGGGGGGACATCGGCCGCAGGACGTGATGCGCGGCACCAACCGGCTCCTGATCGATCTGGATCCGGGGCAGTTCGCGAGCTGCTGCTACGTACTGCTGGATCCGGAGACGGGTGACGCGCGGGCGGTGCGGGCGGGACATCCGCAGCCGCTGCTGCGGATGCCGGACGGTACGGCGCAGCCGGTGGAGCTGGCGGGCGGGATGGTCCTGGGGGTCGATGTCCGGGCGTCGTACCCGGTGACGCGGTTGCGGCTGGCTCCGGGAGCGGTCCTCGCGCTGTTCACGGACGGTCTGGTGGAGCGGCCGGGCCAGGACATCGACGAGGGGATCGAGCGGCTGGGCCGCGCCTTCGCCGCGACGGGCGCGCTGCCGCTCGCGGAGACGGCCGACCGGCTGATCCGGGAGGCCAGGGCCGCCGCGTCCCGGCCGGACGACATCGCGTTGCTGCTCGCGGCACGGTGGGCGGACAGCGGCTGAGCCGATCGCGCGGGTGTCACCCGGTCGGGCCCGTGGCACTGGTCGGGGACCGTGGGGCCGGGGAGGCTGGGGGTGCCGTGCCGATCAGGCCGGACGAGTCAGGGCAGTGGCCCGAGGAGGACACGTGCAGCAGGACAAGCAGCCCGATTACCGCCCCGTGGTGTTCCGTGACCGCTCGGCGGGGTACGCGTTTCTGACCCGGTCCACCGCGACCAGTGACCGGACCATCGAGTGGGACGACGGCGAGACGTATCCCGTGATCGACGTCGAGATCTCGTCCGAGAGCCATCCGTTCTACACGGGCAAGGCGCGGACCGTGGACTCCGAGGGCCGGATCGCCAAGTTCGAGCGCCGCTACGGCGAGGAGAAGTGAGGCAGGAGGAGTGAGGCCGGGGAAGTGAGGTCGGAGGGGTGAGGTCGGAGGGGTGAGGCTGTCGGGAATCCGTTCCTGAAACAGGCCAGGAGATGGCCAGTTCGCCTTCCAGGATGAGGTCACGAAGACGGCGGGGCGCTCGCGCTCCGCCACGGACTCCCTGGAGGGGACAGCTGTGATCGTGGTGACCGGAGCGACCGGAAACGTCGGGCGACCGCTGGTGGAGCTGCTGGCCGCGGCCGGCGAGGAGGTCACGGCGGTGAGCCGCCGTCCGGCCGTGGGGCTGCCCGCCGGTGTGATGCACCGGCAGGGCGACCTGGCCGATGTCGACGGCCTCAAGGGGCTGTTCGAGGGTGCGGAGGCCGTGTATCTGCTCGTCGCGGGGCTCGGGGACGAGCTGCGGCCGCGCGAGATCGTGGCGGCCGCGGTGGCCTGCGGGGTGCGGCGGATCGTGTTCCAGTCCTCGCAGCTGGTGGGGACGCGGACCGATTCGGTGTCGCACGAGATCCTGCGCGCGTTCGAGGAGGCGGTACGGGAGTCGGGCGTCGAGTGGACGGTGCTGCGGCCCGGCGGCTTCGCTTCCAACGCCTTCCTCTGGGCCGAGCAGGTGCGTTCGGCACGTAGCGTCGCGGCTCCGTTCGCGGACGTGGCGCTGCCCGTGGTGGATCCGGCGGACGTCGCCGGGGTCGCGGCCGCCGCGTTGCGCGACCCGGCGCACGCCGGGCGGACGTACGTCCTGACGGGGCCGGTCGCGGTCTCGCCGCGCGAGCAGGTGCGGGCACTGGCCGAGGCCCTGGACGCGCCGGTGGAGTTCGTGGCGCAGAGCGCGGACGAGGCCCGGTCACGGCTGGTGCGGTTCCTGCCGGAGGAGGCCGTCGACGGGATGCTGTCGGTGATGGGCGAGCCCCGCGCGGACGAGCAGCGGGTGAGCCCCGATGTGGAGCGGGTGCTCGGGCGGGCGCCCCGGCCCTTCTCGGCGTGGGCGGCGCGGAACGCGCCGGCTTTCGCCTGAGGCACCAGGCATCGGGCACCGGGCGTCGGGCGGCACGGCGGGGCGGGGACGCGTGTCCGATGGACCGCGTTCCCCGCCCCGGCCGGGAGGACGAGCGAGGACGCCGAGCCCTCAGCTCGGCCGGAAGGGCGATGCGACCTCGGAGGGCGATGCGGCCCCGAAGAGACGATTCGGCTCGGGGAGTCGAGTCGGCTCGGGGGCGATTCAGCCCTGCGAGACCCTTCGGCCCGGAGAGGCGATGAGGCCTACTTCACGATGCCGGACTCGGCGATCTCGATCTTGGCCTTGGTGGCGCCGGAGGCGGAGCCGAGGGACTCGATCTTCTTGACCAGGTCCTGGCCCTCGACGACCTCGCCGAAGACGACGTGCTTGCCGTCGAGCCAGTCGGTGACGATCGTGGTGATGAAGAACTGCGAACCGTTGGTGTTCTTGCCCGCGTTCGCCATCGACAGCAGGAACGGGCGGTCGTGCTTCAGCGTGAAGTTCTCGTCGGCGAACTTCTCGCCGTAGATGCTCTTGCCGCCGGTGCCGTTCTGGTTGGTGAAGTCACCGCCCTGCAGCATGAAGTTCGGGATGACGCGGTGGAACGGGGAACCGGCGTAGCCGAAGCCGTGCTCGCCGGTCGCGAGCTCGCGGAAGTTCCGCGCCGTCTTGGGGACGACGTCGTCGAACAGCTTGAAGGTGATGCGGCCCGCGGACTCGCCGTTGATGTTGATCTCGAAGTAAACGTTCTCGTTGCTCATGAGGACATCCTGTCATTAGTCACGCACGGCGCGCGCACGGGCCGCCTTCTCCCGGGTCACGGCGTGCCGGTGCCCCGCGTCCGTCGGGAACGCGGGGCACCGGCCGCCACCTGGGACGCGGCGTCAGAGCAGCCCGCCGCCCTGCTGGTCCTGGAGGGCCCCCTCGGCGCCCTGGACGGTCTCGTGCAGGACGGTGGTGGTCTGGTCGTCCTGGAGGAGGCCCGTCGTGCCGGCGAGGGGGTTGTCGGCGGCGCTGGCCTGCGGCGGCGGGCTGACGATGGCGGTGACGACGCCTGCGGCGAGGGAGGCGATGGCGAGCATGCTGCGCTTCTTCATGGCCTGGTCAACTACTGAGAGGCCGTCGGGTTACGGCCGGCCGGGCTCGGATCCGTACGCGGGCGTCACCGGCCGCCGTCGGCGGCGGGCCCACGCGAGCAGCAGCAGGGAGGCGGCCGCCGCGAGGGCGCACCAGGTGGAGACGAACGCGGTGCGCCACAGGAGGGCGCAGACGGCCGCCCCGAGACCGGTGAGGAGTCCGAGGATCCGCAGGAGCCGGTCGCGGGCGAGCAGCAGCGCGCCGACGGTGGCGAGCAGGTATCCGGCGAGGACCAGCGGCGCGTGCGGCAGGCCGACGGCGTAGCCGAGGGTGTGGCCCCGGATCTCGGCCGGGACGGGGCGGACGGCGAGGCGGTACGCGAGGACGGAGGCGGTCACGAGGCCGGCGGCGAGCGGCACGAGCAGGCGCGGCCGGTCGGCGGGCCGGGCCGCGGCGAGGACGCCGAGGGGCACCCAGAGGGGCAGCAGGGGGAGGGCGATCACGGTCCAGGCGAGGGTGGCGGGCCCGGTTCCGCCGCCGGCGTGCCAGACGGCGGCCTCCACGACCTGGTGGGCGCCGAGGAGGAGGGGCAGGGCGGCGAGCGGCGCGTCCCCGGGGCGGCGCACGGAGGCCAGGGAGGCGACGCCGACGGCGCCGATCCCGAGGCCCGCCCAGAGGTCGGCGGTCGCACTCCAGCACATGGGGAATTTTTACCCTATATACGGCAAAACGGGTGGAACCGTATCGTTGTGGTGGTTGTCTCTGCCAGTGACACCCACTGTCCCCGGAACAGCAGAAATTGGGGGACGTCATGCATCACCGCCACACCCTCGCGGCCGTCGCCGCGGGAATCCTGCTGACCGCCGGGATCGGCGCCACGATCCCGGCGGGCGCGGCCGGCACCTCGGCCCCGAGCGCCTCGACCCCGGCCACGGCCCTGGTCGTCAACGCCCGCTGGGGCGGCCACGCCACCTTCGACCGGCTCGTGATCGACGTGCGGGGCGCCATGCCCCCGGTCACCGTCCATCAGACCCGCTCGCTCCACTACGACGGATCGGGAGAAAGGGTCCCGCTGGCGGGGAAGTACTTCCTGGAGATCAAGCTCTCCCCCGCGGCCGCCCACGACGACGCCGGCCGGTCCGTCTACCAGGGCCCCCGGCTGCTGAAGATCCATCTGCCCACGCTCAAGGGGGTCGCGCTGACCGGCGACTTCGAGGGCGTGGTGGGCATCGGAGCCGCCTTCGACACCAAGCCCGAGTACAAGACCTTCCGGTTGCACTCGCCGGAGCGCTTCGTCGTCGACATCGCCCACCCGATGGCGGGCTGCCGGGCCTGAGCGCACGGGGTCGGGGCCCGTCCCGGTGGACGGGCCCCACCCTCACGTCCCGGCCGGTCCGCTCTCCACGTACACGGTCGACCCGCTCCTGCGCGCCCGGTCGACGGCGGCGAGGCGGGCGAACTCGCGCGGGTTCATCTCCCGCTCCCACTCGTCGAGGGTCCGCAGGCGGTACTCGCTGTGCTCCTCGGGGTCGAGGACGACGGCGGCGATCTGTTCGTCCGTCAGCTCTCCCCCGTCGAAGACGAAGCCGATGTGGTTGGCCGGCCAGTCCGCGCCCCGGTCCGTGACGAAGTGGGCGGCGAGGAGGCGCGGTTCGCCGGTGAAGACGATCCCGGTCTCCTCGCGGCACTCGCGCACCGCGGTCTCCCAGGGGGTCTCCCCCGGGTCCATGTTGCCGCCGGGCCACTGCCACGGCTTGCTCTGGTAGACGGCCCGGAGCTGGAAGGGGCGGCCGGCTGTGTCGGTGAAGTAGAGGCAGGCGTACGCCGTCGCTCTCGGCAGCGTGTCGACGTACTCGGCGGGCGGCAGCCAGGTGTTCGCCATGGGCGGCTCTCTCTCGACGGACCGGATGGGTCGCCTCCATCCAAGCGGTCCGGGGCGGGCCGGCCGGCGCCTCGCGAGTGGATCACCGGATCGTGTGAGCACCGCCGGTCCGTCAGGCGGCGGAGACCAGACCCGCCTCGTACGCGATGATCACCAGCTGGACGCGGTCGCGGGCGGCCAGCTTGGCGAGCAGCCGGGTGACGTAGGTCTTCGCGGTGGCGATGCTGATGTGGAGCGTCTCGGCGATCTCGGTGTTGGAGAGGCCGCGCCCGACGAGGGTGAGGACCTCGCGCTCGCGGTCGGTGATCCCCTCGGCGCGGCGGCGCGGGGCGGGCGCGGTCCGGGGGCGTTCGGTGAACTCCTTGATGAGGCGCCGGGTGACACTGGGCGCGATGAGGGCGTCGCCGGAGGCGACGACGCGGACGGCGGCGAGGATGTCGTCCAGGGCCATGTCCTTGACGAGGAATCCGGACGCGCCCGCGTGGAGCGCCGCGTACACGTGGTCGTCGTCGTCGAAGGTGGTGAGGACGACGACTCGGGTGCCGGTGGGGCCCCCGGTGATGGTGCGGGTGGCCTCGATGCCGTCCGTGCCGGGCATCCGCAGGTCCATGACGGCGACGTCGGCGCCCGTCTCCTCGACGAGGCGGACGGCCTCGGCGCCGTCGGCGGCCTCGCCGACGACGACGAGGTCCGTGGTGTCGGTGATGACCATCCGGAGCGCGGTGCGCACCAGGGGCTGGTCGTCGGCGAGGACGACGCGGACCGGCTGTCCGGCGGTGGGCTGGCTCATCGTGCGGTGGCTCCTGTGGGCAGGGGAAGGCGGGCGGTGACGCGGAAGCCGCCGCCGGGGCGGGGGCCCGCGCTGAACTCTCCGTGCAGCACCGCGACGCGCTCCCGCATCCCGGTCAGGCCGTACCCGGAGCCGGAGCCGGGGCTCACGCGCGCGTGGCCGGGGACGGGGCCGCGGTCCTCGACGGTGAGGGCGAGGGACTCGGGGTCGCGGTGGTCGACGGTGACCGTGCAGGAGTCGGCGCCGGAGTGCCGTACGACGTTGGTGACGGACTCCTGGACGATCCGGAACGCGGAGAGGTCGATGTCCGGGGGCAGCGGGCTCGGGGCTCCGACCCTGCGGACGGCGACCCGGACGCCTGCGTTCCCGGTGAGTTCGGCGAGCCGGTCGAGGGCGGCGAGGCCGGGCATCTCGGGAAGTCCCGGGCCTTCGGCGGAGACGGCGGTGCGGCAGGTGGTGCCCAGGGGCGTCCCGAAGCGTTCCTCGACCTCCCCGCCCCTGTCCCCGTCCCCGCCCCTGTCCCCGTCCCCGCCCCTGTCCCCGTCCGGGTCCGGGTCCGGGTTCGGGTCCGTTTCCGGGTCCGCCGTACGCAGGGCGCCGACCATCCGTCGCAGACCGGCGAGGGTCTCGCGGCTCGCCGTCTCGATCTCGGCGAGGGCCTGCCGGGCCGCCTCGGGCTGGGTCGCGATGACGCGGCGGGCGGCGCCGGCCTGGAGGGCGACGATCCCGATGCTGTGGGCGACCGTGTCGTGCATCTCCCGGGCGATCCGGAGGCGTTCGGCGGTGACGGCCTGCTCGGCGGCCTGGGCGCGGCTCCGCTCCGCGTACTCCCGGGCCTGCCCTTCCGAGCGGCCGAGGAGCCAGGCCACGAGGGCGGTCAGGGCGACCGCGAGGGTGCTCGTGGTGCCGGCGCTCCAGCCGGCGAGCAGACGGACGGCCACGTAGGCGACGAGCAGTCCGAGGGCGAGCAGGAGCGCCCGCCATGCCTCGGGGCGGGGACGGGCGGCGGCGATGGCGTAGAGCGCGACGTCGACCGCGAGGTACTGGGCGAAGGGGATGGCGGTGACGCCGAGGGGGGTGGAGGCGATGACCGAGGCGACGAGGAGGTGGTTGAGGGCGGCGGTCGGACGGCGGGCGAGGAGGGCGCCGCCGCGCAGGGTGAGGAGGGTGGAGACCGCCAGCATGGCGAGGCCGTCCCAGCGCAGGATGACGAAGCCGGGGAAGACGTCCGGCTCCTCCTGGCCGGGCACGCGAATCCGGAGGAGGGCGGTGAAGGCGATGCCCGCGCCCCAGGCGACGGCGGCCCACCCACCGGGTGCGACCCTCTTGTAGAACGGTGCTGACGGGGTGGCGGACATGCGGTGATCGTAAACGGCGGCCCCTGCGGCGGGCATCGGACCAGGGGTGTACGACCCGGGGTGACAGGCCCGCCGCGGATTGTCCGTGCTGGTCCGATGCCCGGCGCGGGGTCCGGACGGCACGGTGGTGACCATGATCGAAGTCAGGGAACTCACCAAGCGCTACGGCACCACGACCGCCGTCGACGCGCTCACCTTCACGGTCCGGCCGGGCCGGGTCACCGGATTCCTCGGCCCCAACGGATCGGGCAAGAGCACCACCTTGCGGATGGTCCTGGGCCTGCACGCGCCGACGAGCGGTTCGGTGACCGTCGACGGCCGGCCGTTCGCGGACCGGCCGCGCGGCCTGCGGCACGTCGGCGCGCTCCTCGACGCCGGGGACGTGCACGGCGGCCGCACCGCGCGGGCACATCTTGCGGTCCTGGCGCGCAGCAACCGCATCCCGCCCTCCCGGGTCGACGAGGTCCTGGAGGAGGTCGGCCTGGCGGGGGCGGCCGGGCGCCGGATCGGCGGGTACTCGCTGGGCATGCGGCAGCGGCTCGGCATCGCCGGGGCGCTGCTCGGCGACCCGCCGGTGCTGCTGTTCGACGAGCCGCTGAACGGCCTGGACCCGGAGGGCGTGAAGTGGGTGCGGGGGCTGTTCCGGCGGCTGGCGGCGGAGGGTCGCACGGTCTTCGTGTCGAGTCATCTGATGACGGAGATGGAGCACACGGCGGACGAGTTGGTGGTCATCGGCCGGGGGGCGCTGATCGCGGCGGAGAGCCTGTCGGAGTTCGCCGCGCGGGGCAGGCGCCTGAGCGTGACGGTGGGTACTCCGGAGCGGGCGCGCCTGACGGCGCTGCTGCTCGGGGAGGGCGCGGAGGTCGCGGAGGAGGCCGGTCTGCTGACGGTGACCGGGCTCCCGGCGGCCCGCGTCGGTGAACTGGCCCTGGAGCACCGGGTGCTGCTCGACCAGCTCACCACCCGTACGGCCTCCCTGGAGGAGGCGTTCATGGAACTGACCGCCGACAGCGTCGAGTACCTGGCAGGAGACGCCCGATGACGGCCTTCGATGTTCCCGTGGCCTCCGTGGTGGAGCCCCGCGCCCGTTTCCGCGACCTGGTGGGGTCGGAGTGGCTGAAGCTGTGGTCGCTGCGCTCGACGGGCTGGTCACTGCTGCTCGGGGCGCTCGTCGTGGTCGCCTTCGACTTCGGCACCGCCTGGGACCACTACCGCTACTGGCTCCAGTACGACGAGGGGAGCCGGGCCGCGTTCGTGGCGAACGACATGGCCCTGCGGGACGCCTTCACGTACAACGCGGCACTGGTCCTGATCCTCGCCTCGGCCGCCATGGGGGCGGTCGCGGTGGCCGGCGAGTACGGCAGCGGGCTGATCCGTACGACGTTCACGGCGGTGCCGGCACGAGGCGCGCTCATGGCGGCGAAGGTGCTGGTCGTGGCGGTGGCGCAGGCCGGGTTCGGGGCGGTGGTCGCCCTCGGTTCGTTCTGGTCGACGCAGGCGATGCTGTCGGCCCGTGGCATCGGGCTGCCGATCACCCACCCGGGGGCGGGGCGTGTCGTGGTGGCCTCGGCCCTGCTCGCCCCGGTGTGCGCGGTGGCCGGGACGGCGATCGGCGCGCTGCTGCGGAAGGGCGCGGTGTCGATCGTCGGCTCCGTGGTCCTGCTCCTGCTGCTGCCCGCGGTGCTCTCGGACCGGCGCCGTCTGACGGCGGTGCTCGCGCACGCGACGCCGTTGCACGCCTGGCAGCGGCTCGCGGACGCGGGACCGCCCGCCGAGGAGTTGTTCCCCTGGTCGGCGGGCGGCGCGTGGCTGGTGTTCGTGCTGTGGGCGCTGGGCGGGGCGGCGGTGACGGTCCTCGCGGTGCGGGGCCGGGACCAGTAGGGGTCACCTGGGGCGCCGCAGCCGGCGGAGGACGAGGTTCTCGTGGACGAGGCGCCCGACGAGGGCGCCTCCGTACACGACGAAGCCGACGCCGACGAGCCAGGACTGGAGGACGAGGACGGTGCCGAACTGACCGTACGTCACGGCGTTCGAGGCGATCAGCGGGGAGAAGACGAGCTGCGAGAAGATCCGCAGCCCGAGCAGCCCGAGGGCCGTGAGCACGGCGCCGGGGGCGAGGGCGCGCCAGCGGATGCGGCCGCAGAGCAGGAAGCGCTGGGACCACCAGAAGAAGACGAAGGTGCCGAGGAGGTCGCCGAGGGCGACGAGGGTGGTGACGCCCGCCGACGCTTTCTCGGGTGCGGGGAAGGCGACGAAGAGCAGCAGGGACACGATGAGGACGCCGAGCCAGACGACGTGCCGCCACATGGTGTGCCAGCGGGCGGTGGGGAGGTCCCAGACCCGCTCGTACCCGGTCTGCACGGCGGATCCGAAGGTGACGCCGAAGGCGGCGAGGGCGGCGAGGCCGAAGGCGGTGGTGCGTTGCAGGGCCTGTCCCGGCTGGCCGAAGAGCTGCTCGACCTCCTCCTGGGAGACCTCGGAGACGCCGAGGCCCTGGACGAGCCAGCGGGCGAAGCCGTGGCCGCTGGCGAGGTCGGCCGCGGCGATGACGATGAGCAGGGGGACGAGGGTGAGGAGGCTGAGCGCCGCGAAGCCCATGGCGCGGTGCATGAGTTCCATGGCCCGGCCGCGGCTCCAGGCGAGGCCGACCGAGGAGGCGAGCACGCGCGCGTAGAGCCGTGCGAACCAGTGGCCGTGTTCGACGGGGGCACCGCCGTGCGGCGGACCGGGTGTGGAGGGCATGCCTGGTGAGGTACCCGGCGGGGCGCCGGGACATCTCAGGGGTGGGGCCGAACGGGTGGGCGGTCTCCGGGTCGGGTCAGGGGCGGATCAGCGTCGGGTCAGCCGGTCGGGAGGCGGCGGGCGGCGGGGCCCGGGCGGACGGTGACGTCGCGGGCGGTGAGGGTGGCCCGTTCGTCGCCCTCGCACTGGACGACGACGCGGACGGGCGCGCCGCAGTCGGTGTGCCGGATGTCGAGGACCGGGCCCTCGGGCTCTGCGGCGTGGGTGTCGCCCCACTGCTTGAGGGCGAGGAGCACGGGCCAGAGGTCGACGCCCTTGCGGGTGAGCCGGTACTCCTTACGGGTGCGGGCGCCGGGCTCGCGGTAGGGCTCGCTGCGCAGCACCCCGGCGGCGACGAGCTTGCGGAGGCGGTCGGCGAGGACGGCTTCCGAGAGCCCGAGGTGGTGGCGGAACTCGTCGTACCGGCGGACGCCGTTGAAGGCCTCGCGCAGGATGAGCAGGCTCCATTTCTCGCCCACGACGTCCAGGGCACGGCGGACCGGGCAGTTCTCCGTGTCCGTCTCCAGCCAGTTCATCCGTCCACTGTAGCCACCTGGCTCTGTCGTTGACAGTCAGCTGACACTGAAGCTAGCTTCGCCATACAGAGTCAGACGGTCGGCGGAGTGGAGTGGTGATGGGGCGGTCACGCACGGTCGAGTGGGAGGACGCCGGGGCCACCGCGCGCGCCGCGAGGTCGATGGCGGGCATCGACTTCCTGCGGGAGATGGTGGCGGGCCGGCTGCCCGGGCCGCCGATCGCCGCACTGCTCGGCTTCACCCTGGAGGAGGTCGAGCCGGGACGCGCCGTGTTCGCGCTCGAACCCGGCGAGGAGCACTACAACCCGATCGGCAGCGTGCACGGCGGGATCTACGCGACCCTGCTCGACTCGGCCGCCGGCTGCGCGGTCCACAGCACGCTCCCGCAGGGCACGGCGTACACCTCGCTCGACCTGTCGACCCGCTTCCTCCGCCCGATCACGATGGACACGGGCAAGATACGGGCCGTCGGCACCGTGCTGTCCCAGGGGCGGCGCACGGCACTGGCGGAGGCGAGCCTGTACGACGCGGAGGACCGGCTCCTCGCCCACGCGACGAGCACGTGCATGCTCTTCCCGGTCCCCTCGTGACCCTCCGGCGCCCGGGGATTCAGCGGGCGCCGGGGACCGGGAGGGTGCGGGTGCAGCTGTCCGGGGCGACGTCGGGGACGCCGCTGGCCTGGAGGGCGGCGCTCACCAGGGTGGCGAGCAGGTCGATGTCCGAGCCCATGTCCAGACGGACCGTCACCCAGCCCGATCCGGCCCGCAGCCGGACCGCGCTCGACCCGAGGAGGGCCGGGCGCAGCTTCGCGACCATGGCGCGCGTGAGATGGACGTCCGCCTCGTGTTCACCGTGGAAATGGACGATCTCCTGCGTCCCGGTGCCCAGTCCGAGCTCGGCGCCGCAATGGGCGCGGCCGGGGGTCAGCGAGGGCCAGCTCATCAGACGTTCACTGGCATGCCTGGCCGTGTTCATACGAGGAGCGTGCCGGGCCACGGGGCCGCGCACAAGCGTCCTACCGCAACAATCGCGCCGCGGCGTGAAACAGGTCGTCGGCGGAGGTGGCGTGACCGTCCGTCACGGCTGCGCGTGGGGGCGGGGTGACCCTGCGTCACGACGCGGGGCGGGTGCGGACGCGGGCGGCGAGGACGGCCACGTCGTCCTCCGCGTGATGCGCGCCGAGGCGGTGGAGCACCTCTTCGACGACCCGCTCGGGGCCGGAGCCGGCGGGCAGCCGGAGGGCGGCGAGGCGGGCGAGCGACAGGTCGATGTCCTCCCCGCGCCGCTCGACGAGGCCGTCGGTGAAGATCAGCAGGGTCTCGCCCGGGGCGAGCGGGCGCGTGGTGGGTTCGTAGCCGCCGACGCCGGTGCCCAGCGGCGGCCCCACCGGGAGGTCGACGATCTCGGCGGAGCCGTCCGGGCCGAACACGGCGGGCGGCAGGTGCCCGGCGCTGGCGAAGGTCGCGGTGCCGCGCGCCGGGTCCACCTGGACGAGCAGGCAGGTGGCGGGGCGGCGGGCGTCGTCCTCGGCGACCACCGAGTCCAGGTGGCGCAGCACCCGGTGCGGCGGCAGATCGGTCGCGGCGGCCTCGCGGAGCGCGGAGCGGTAGGCGTTCATGTCGACGGCCGCGTCGAGCCCGTGGCCCATCACGTCGCCGACGACGAGGAGGCTGCGGCCGAAGTGGAGGCGCACGGTCTCGAACCAGTCGCCGCCCACGAGGGCGCGGGGGCCCGCCGGGAGGTAACCGCCCGCGATCTCCAGGTTGGGGTGCGGCCGGCCGGGTTCGGCGACGAGGGCGCGCTGGAGGTGGAGTGCGGTGTCCTCGGTGGCGACGAGACGGCGGGCGTGCCCGAGGTGCCGGGCGGCCAGCCGGGCCGCCTGCCGGAGGACCGCGACCTCGTCGGCCGAGAAGCCGGGCCCGTGGCGCGTGACGATCACGGTCCCGAGGGGGGCCTCGTCGTGGACGGCCAGGGGGACGGCGAGACTGGGGACGTCCGGGGGCGCGGTGGAGGCCCGGGGTTCGTCGGCCCCCGCGCGGGAGACCCGGGGCTCGTCCGCCCCCACGCGGAAAGCCTGGGTCTCGTCCGCCCCCGCGCGGGAGGCCCGGGAGACGGCCGGACCCGGGGCGAAGGCACCGGAGGCGACCGGGCCGTCGGGAGAAGCCCCGGAGGCCGCCGGGCCCGAGGCGGGTGCTCCGGAGGGCGGGACGTCGGCCGAGGCCGCCCGGCGGGCCGGGGCTCCGGAGGGCGGGACGTCGGCCGAAGCCGCCCGGCGGGCCGGGGCTCCCTGTTCGTCGAGCAGGTCGACCGTGACGGCGCCGTGGAGGTGGTGGGCGAGGAAGGCCACGAGTTCACGGCAGGTGGTCGTCTCGTCGAGTGTCGTGCCGATCTCGCCGATCGCCTGCTCCAGGGCCCGTGCCCTGGTCGAGAGGGCCTCGTCCCGTTCCGTCACGACACCTCCACCGCCGTGCGGGCCTCCGGGCCGCGCGCCCGGTCCCCCCATTGCACCACCGCCCGACCGCCCGGCGCCCGGCGCGGAGCTCGCGCGGGACGGTTGTGCGGCGGTGCCCGATCTGATCAAGTACAGCTGAGGCTACTGGCCAGTAAGAGATTCCGCTTCCCCGGGGGGACCGCCATGACGACCGGATTCTTCACCTCCGTCGACGACGTCGCCGAACGGCTCGCCACAACCGGCTACCTCGCGTCGCCGGCCGTCGCCACCACCGTCTTCCTCGCCGACCGGCTGGGCAAGCCGCTGCTCGTCGAGGGCCCGGCCGGCGTCGGCAAGACACAGCTCGCCAAGGCCGTCACGGAGGTCACGGGGGCACGGCTGGTCCGGTTGCAGTGCTACGAGGGGGTGGACGAGTCCCGCGCGCTGTACGAGTGGAACCATGCCAAGCAGCTGCTGCGCATCACGGCCGGCCGGGGCGAGTCCTGGGACGAGACCCGGACGGACATCTTCGGCGAGGAGTTCCTGCTCCCCCGCCCGCTGCTCACCGCGATCCGTTCCGAGGAGCCGACGGTGCTGCTGATCGACGAGACCGACAAGGCCGACGTCGAGGTGGAGGGGTTGCTCCTGGAGGTGCTCAGCGACTTCCAGGTGACCGTGCCCGAGCTCGGCACGATCACGGCGACGCGGCGGCCGTTCACCGTGCTCACCTCGAACGCCAGCCGCGAACTGTCCGAGGCGCTGCGCCGCCGCTGCCTCTTCCTGCACATCGGCTTCCCCGAGGAGGAGCTGGAGCGCAGGATCGTGACCCTCAAGGTCCCCGGCCTCGACGCCGGACTCGCCGCGTCCGTCGTAAGGGTCGTGGGGGCGCTGCGGGCGATGGACCTGCGGAAGGCGCCGTCCGTGTCGGAGACGATCGACTGGGCCCGCACGCTGCTCGCGCTCGGCGCGGACCGGCTGGACGAGCGGGTCGTACGGGAGACCCTCGGCGTCCTCCTCAAGCACCAGGAGGACATCGTGAAGGCGGCGGCCAAACTCGACCTGGACCTGGTGTGAGCCCGGCGGACGGGGACGGCCCGGCCGGCGCGGACCGCCCGGCGGACGCCGCCGGGCCCGTGGCGCGGCTCACCGGGCTCGTCGCCGCGCTGCGCGCGCACGGGTTCGGGATCGGGACCGGGGAGACCGTGGACGCGGGGCTGGCCCTCGAAGCCGTCGGCTTCGCCGAACGGGAGCTCGTCCGGGAGGCGCTGGCGGCGACGCTGCTCCACGGAGAGGGCCAACGGACGGTGTTCGACCAGGTCTTCGACCTGTACTTCCCGCTCGGCGGCGCGCCCGGCCCGGCCGGGGCGTACGAGAACACCCCCGCCGACCTCGCCGCGCTGCGGGACCGGCTCGCCGAGGCCCTCACCGCCGGAGACGGCGCCGCCCTCGACCGGCTGGCCGCCGAGGCCGTGGGCGGGTTCGGCGGCTACGGCTCCGGTCCGGAGTCGGACGGCTGGTCCTCGTACCGGACGCTCTCCCGGCTGCGCCCCGAGACGCTGCTCGCCCGGGTGCGCGAGCGGCTGCGCGCGACGACCACGGCCGATGACCCCGAGTTCACCGAGCGGCTGCTCGACGACGAGATCCGGCGGCGCATCGAGGCCTTCCGGGAGCGCGTGCGGACCGAGGCCCGGCGGCGCGTCGCCGAGCGTCAGGGCCGGGACCGGGTCGCGCGGCGGGCGGTCGCGGGGACGGCGGACGGCGTGGACTTCCTGCTGGCCGGACGCGCACAGCTGGACGAGTTGCGGCGTACGGTACGGCCGCTGGCGCGGAAGCTGGCCACACGGCTCGCGGCGCGGCGGCGCCGGGCGGCGCGCGGGGAGATCGATCTGCGGCGGACCCTGCGCGGCTCGCTGTCGACCGGTGGCGTGCCGGTGCGCCCGGTCCTGCGCCGGCGCCGCCCCCGGCGCCCCGAACTGGTCCTGCTGTGCGACGTGTCGGGCTCGGTGGCCGGTTTCGCGCAGTTCACGATGCTGCTGGTGCAGGCCCTGCACGACCAGTTCAGCCGCGTGCGGGTCTTCGCCTTCGTCAACCGCGTGGACGAGGTGACCGGGCTGATCGCGCGGGGCCCGGCCGATCCGGCGGGGCTCGGCGACCGCATCCTCGCGGAGGCGGAGCTCACGGGGTGGCACGGGCAGAGCGACTACGGGACGGCGCTCGGGGAGTTCGCCGAGCGGTACGCGGAGGCGATCGGTCCGCGCACGGTCGTCTTCGTCCTCGGCGACGCCCGCACCAACGGCGCCGACCCGAACCTCGCGGCGCTGCGTCTCGTCGCGGACCGCGCGCGCCGGGTCCACTGGCTCAACCCCGAGCAGCCCTCGCTCTGGGGGACGGGCGACTCGGTGGCCCCGGCCTACGCCGAGCTCGTGGAGATGCGCCCGTGCCGCAACGCCCGCCAGCTGGGGGAGCTGATCGGACGGCTGCTCCCGGTGTGACGGCGGGGTCCGCCTCCGCCCCCGCGCCGTCGGCCGGCCCGCCGCTCCGCCCTTCCCCGTGCCACGATCCGTCCATCGCGGACGGATCCGTCCGGCCCGAGACGGACCTCCCCCGTGGCATCGGCGCGCCCGCGACCCGCGCGCTCGTCGCGGCCGGGCGCACCCGGCTCGCGCAGCCCGCCGGCGCGCCCGCCGCGCTGCACGGCGTGGGGCCGAAGGCCCTGCGCGTGCCGGGCGAGGCGCCGGCGGAGCAGGGGTTTTCCCCGGGCTGAGGGCCGCCCGGTTGTACGACGGACGGTCCCTCGAACTAGCGTGGCCCCCATGGAACTCTTGGGAGAGATCACGGCCGACCGCCCCCTGCTCGTCCTCGCCGTCAAGGAGGAGGCGCAGTTCCTCGACACGGAGCTGCCCGTCCTGCTCACCGGCATGGGCAAGGTGAACGCGGCGACCGCGCTCGCCACCGTCCTCGGCCGGGGCCCGCGGCCGTCCGGGATCGTGAACCTCGGGACGGCCGGAGCCCTGCGGCCCGGCTGGACCGGGACGCACGTCGTCGGCACGGTGGTGCAGCACGACCTCGACGGCGAGCTGCTCGCCACGCTGACCGGCGAGGCGTACGGCGCTCCGCTGACGCTGCCGGACGGCGGTGACGTGGTCCTCGCCACCGGCGACACGTTCGTCTCGGACGAGGCGGCCCGCGCCCGGCTCGCCGAGCGGGCGCCGCTGGTCGACATGGAGGGGTACGCGCTCGCCGCGGCGGCGGAGCTCGCCGGGGTGCCGCTGCGCATCGTGAAGCACGTCAGCGACGAGGCCGGCGAGGGTGCCGCGCGCACCTGGCGGGAATCGGTCGCCGAGTGCGCGCGGGCGCTGGCCGACTGGGCGGAGGCGAACACCCCGTACCGTTCCTGACCCCCGCCCGGCCGTGTCTCAGCGGTGCTGGAAGTGGACCTCCGGGTTCGCGGGCGTCGGGCCGTCCAGAACCGGGCGCGGGAGCCCGCGCAGGTGCCGGTCGAAGAAGGCCGCGACGTAGGTCCGGGTGACGGCGACGGCCCGGTCGGCGGGCAGTTCCGGCTGGGGCAGACCGAAGTGACGCTGGATCACGGGACCGTCGGAGAAGGTGAAGTGCTCGGATCCGGCGACCGTGATCCAGCGCTTCCAGCCGTCGAGCGCGGTCCACGTCCGGTCCCAGCTGGCGTCCTGCCCGCCGGGCAGGTGCATGCCGTCGTGGGTCCCGAGCATCAGGAACGGTCGGCCCCGCAGGCCCTCCGCCGGGAGGTCCTCCCAGAAGGCGCCGTCCATGTTGATCCCGGCGTCGATGCGCGGGTCGGCCACCATGGCGGAGGCCGCGCTCGCCCCGCCGATGGAGTGGCCGGCCATGCCGACGCGGCGCGGGTCGATCATGTCCGCGTACCGCCGGACGGGCTTCGGTCCGGTCAGCCGGTCCAGGACGTACCGCACGTCGGCGGCGCGCGTGGAGGTGACGACACTGCCGTGCACCCCGCCCTCGAGGGCCGTGCAGGCGACGCAGGTGAGGGTGCGGCCGCCGGGCAGGCTGATCCCGTACGACTCGTAGGCGTGGTCGACGGAGGCCACGACGTACCCCCGCGAGGCGAGGTCCTCGGCGAGGTGGGTGAGCGTCCAGCGGGAGACGCTGAAGCCCGGCGAGAGCAGCACCAGGGGGTGCCGGCCGGGCGCGGGCCCGACGCCGGTCCTGCTGTGGGTGCGGGTGCGGGCGAGCACGTCTCCGGAGACACCGGGCCCGAGCTGCTCGGCCAGCAGCCGCGCCTCCTCCCCGGTGGCGTACGGGGCGGGGCGGCCGCCGCCGGGACGGGCGGCCGGGTAGTGCAGCGTGACCATGAGCGCCCGGCCGTCGGCGGTGGGCACCCAGGGGTCGGTACGGGAGCGGTCGACGAGCGGCAGGACCGCGCTGCCGACGGCGTACGGCCCGGTGGGGGCGGGCAGCGTGGCGGCCTGCTCGGCCTGTGCGGCCTGTACCGGAGCGCCCGTGGTGGGCCGGTCCGGGACGGCCGCGGTGGCGACGCCGGCCGGTAAGGCGAGGGAACAGACGAGAACGGCGGCCGCGGCCGCCCTGGTGATTCGGATCATGCGAGCACGCTAGGCGCGGGGGCCGGACCGACGCGTCCGCCCCCGGGCCCACCTTCGGTCAGCCCGGGGGCGGACACGGGATCCGCCCCGAGGCTGACCGACGGGCGCCGGGGCGGAGCGGAGCGGATCGGCGGGTACCGGGCCGGGGCGGATCGGCGGGCTGCCCCCCGAAATGGACCAGCGGGCTGCCCCCGGAACGGACCAGCCGGCTGCGGCCCGGACAGGCCGGCAGGTTCCCGCCCGGCGGCACGGCAGGATCCCACCCGGCACGGTCCGGTGTGCCCCCGCCCGGCACGTGCCGGCGACCTTCCCCCTCGGAGGCCCGGTGGTCGGCGGCCCAACTCCGTCCCCCACGTGCCGTCCTGACGTCCCGGCGGGCGGGACGGCCTTGACAGTGCGGAAGGCGGCCTGCCTATGGTGAGGCGTTCCCGTCCACGCACCCGGGCGGGACCGGAACCGGGGGGAGGCGCACGTGCTCGCAGTGATCGCCGTGGCGCACGTCCCCGCCCGTTCGCGTGCCCGTCTGGTCTGCCGCCGGCACGTCGACTTCTGCCGTACCTCCTCGGCCATCTGTCCTTCCCCTCGCGCCTGACCCCGCCCCGCGTGGGTCCGCGCGTCCCGTGACGTCCCGTCGCCCGGCCCCGTGCAGCCGTGCCCCGCGCCGCTGCCGTGCCGTCGCGCGTCCCTGTCGTTCGGAAGGACTCCCATGCCCCGCCCCGCCCTGCACCTGGCCGTCGAGATCGACGGCGACGGTGCCCATCCCGCCGCGTGGCGCCGTGCCGCCCACTCCCCCGGCGAGCTGCTGACCCCGCGTCGGCTCGCCCGGGTCGCGGCCGTCGCCGAGAACGCCGGGTTCACCCTGGTCACCCTGGAGGACTCGATCCTGCCCCCGGGCTCCGCGGACGATCCCGTGGGCCGGATCGGCGCGGTGGAGCGGGCCGCGTTCGTGGCCGCGTCGACGAGCGTCCTCGGTGTGGCGCCGGTCGTGGCGACCACGTACGCCGAGCCGTTCCACGTCTCCTCGCAGCTCGCCTCGCTCGACCACGTCTCGGCCGGCCGGGCCGGCTGGGTGGTGGGGGTCGAGGAGGACCCGGCCGCCGCGCGCGCCTGGGGACGGCCGGTCGTCGAGGGTGCCGACGCCCTCGCCCGTGAGGCGCGTGACGGTCTCCGAGTCGTACGGGACCTGTGGGACTCGTGGGAGGACGACGCGGTGATCCGGTCGGTGGCCACCAGCCGCTATCTGGACCGGTCGCGGCTCCACGCCATCGACTTCACGGGAGAGACGTATTCCGTGAAGGGCCCCTCGATCGTGCCGCGCCCGCCGCAGGGCCGGCCCGTGGTGCTCGCCCGCCCCGGGCTCGTCCCGGCCGGTCTCGCCGATGTGGCGCTGGTCGGCGGGGCCACGCCCGCCGAGGCAGGCGCGGCGGCCGCGGCCGCCGGCGCGCCGCTCGCCTTCGCCGAGCTGGAGGTCGCCCTCGACACCCCGGGCGAGACGGCCCGGGAGCGGATCGCCGACCTGGAGCGGTACTCCCCGTGGGAGGCCGGCCCGGACCGGCTGCGGTACACCGGCTCCGCGGCCGGTCTCGTGGACCTTCTGGCGGAGCTCGGCGGCCACGTCGACGGGGTGCGGCTGCGGCCGCTCGTCCTCGACGAGGACCTGGCGGTGCTCTCCCGTCTCGTCCTGCCCGAGCTGTTCGTGCGGCGGATCGCCGCCCGCCCGCTGCCGGGCACCACCCTGCGCACCGCCCTGGGGCTCCCCCGGCCCCTCAGCCGCTTCACGACCGACGGTGCCGCCGCGCTCGTCGAGGAGGAGACCCGATGACCCGCGCCGACGTGAACGACGTCCCGCGCCCGGACGCCCGGCTGCACTTCGGGGTGTTCTTCCAGGGCGTCAACCACTGGACGATCTGGTCGGACCCGTCCAGCGGCTCCCAGATCGATCCGGCGTCCTTCCTGCGGGTGGCCAGGACGGCCGAGCGCGGACTCTTCGACGCGTTCTTCCTCGGGGACGGCCTGCGGCTGCGCGAGTCCGAGGGCGGCATCCACGAGCTGGACGTCGCCGGCCGTCCGGACTCGATCACCCAGCTGTCGGCGCTCGCCGCCGCTACCGAGCGGATCGGTCTCGTCTCCACCTCCAACACGACCTTCAACGAGCCCGGCGACCTCGCCCGGCGGCTCGCGGGGCTCGACCTGCTCTCCGGCGGCCGGGCCGGCTGGAACGTGGTGACCACCCACAACGCCTGGACCGGCGAGAACTTCCGGCGGGGCGGCTTCCTCGACCACGCCGACCGCTACCGGCGCGCCGAGGAGTTCCTCTCCGTCGCGCGCGCCGTGTGGAACGGCTGGGCGGAGGGCGCGGTCGCCGGTTCCGCCGAGGCCCGGTCCTGGTCGGTGCCGGGCGCGGTGGGACGCGTACGGTCGCGGACCGACCACTTCGACGTCGATCTGGCGCCGACGCTGCCGCGCAGCGCGCAGGGGCATCCGGTGATCTTCCAGGCGGGCGACTCCGGCGAGGGTCGGGACTTCGCCGCCCGCAACGCGGACGTGATCTTCTCCGCGCACGGTACGGACTTCGACGACGCGCTGGCCTTCGCCGAGGACGTCCGGGGCCGGCTGCGGGCGGCCGGGCGTCGGGAGGACGCCCTGCGGATCCTGCCGGGCACGGAGATCGTCATCGGGGCCACCGAGAAGGAGGCGGAGGAGAAGGCCCGCTGGGTCCGCCTCGAACAGGTCACGCCCGCCGTCGCGCTGGGCATCGCGAGCCGGCTGTGGGGCTTCGACCTGTCCGGGCGGGACGCGGACGGGCCGCTGCCCGCCGAGGATCCGGTGGTCGCCGAGTACGACGGGAAGTTCGGCACCCGCCAGCTGGGCGCGACCCTGGACACGGTGGCCGAGTGGCGGGCGAAGGCCGACGCCAACGGCTGGTCGCTGCGCGAGACGGTCATCGAGCTCGGTCCGCAGCGCGGTCACGTGGGCACCCCGGCCGGGCTCGCGGAGAAGTTCGCCCAGTTCGCCCGGTACGGCGCCGTCGACGGCTTCAACATCTCGCCGTACCTGGTGCCGGACGGACTCGACGACATCGTCGACCTGCTGGTGCCGGAGCTCCAGGAGCGGGGCGTGTACCGGACGGCGTACACGGGGACGACGCTGCGGGAGCACCTGGGGCTCGCGCCGGCGGTGTGACACCGCGCCGTGGGGGGGGGGGGGGGGGGGGGCCCCCCCCGCCGGCCCCCGGGAGCCCCCCCGGCGCGGGGGGGGGGGGGGGGGGCCCCCCCCCGGGGGGGGGGGGGGGGGGGGGGGGGGGGGCGGGGCCGGCCGCGGGGGGGCGGGGGGGGCGGGGCCCCCCGCGCCCCCCCCCCCGCCCCGCCGCCCCCCCCCCCCCCCCCCCCCCCCCCCCCCCCCCCCCCCCGCCCCGGTTCAGCCCAGCGGCAGTTCGAGGAAGGACGGTGCCCCCTCCGGGGAGCCGAAGGCGGTCTGCGTCCAGGTCACGGAGGCGTCGCCGTACAGCGGGTCCTTGCTGTCGACGACCAGCATCAGACGGTGTCCCGGGGCGATGTCGTACGCGGCGGCCTGGAGCCGCCAGGTCACGGTGCGGTCCTGGCCGGGCGTCAGCCCGTACACGTTGAGCGGCTCGTGGGTGATGATCCGGGCCGTGCCGTCCTCGGCGACGTCGAAGAGATGGGCGACGAGTCCGGCGGAGCCGGCCGTGGAGCGGACCGTGAGGCGCAGCCGCGGGGCGCCCCGGACGCGGCGGCCGACCTCGCCGTCGCCCGTCAGGGGGGTGAGCGGTGCGGTGGTCCAGACGACGGCGTGCCGGCGGTCGATCTTGCGGGTGTCGTAGGTCTTGGGGTTGCCGGCGCGTTCCGCCTGGCCGGTGCTCATGAGGCCGTCCATGACGGTGGCCTCGGTGTCCACGCCCGCGAGGAACGAGCGGCGCCAGCCGGTGACCTCCGAGGGGGCCGACGTCTCGCCCGCGGGGAGGAGCCGGCCGTCGGCGCCGCCCGCGCCGTCGCCGGTGAGGCCGAGGACCTCGACGCCGGTGGTGAACCGGCTCCAGTCGGCGCGGCTCTCCCGGGCGGCCTCCTCGACGATGCGGTTCTCGCCGGTCGGCTCGCCGGTGCCGGGGTCGAGGACGGGTTCGGTGACGTACGTGAACATCACCTGGCCGCAGACCCGTTCCCACTCCTCGACGCCGTTGCGTTCGCCCTTGAGGTGGTGGTCGAGCCAGGCGTACGCCTCGGCCAGGGGGAGGTTCTCCTTGCCGGGCTCGGTTCCGACGAGTCCCGGTCCCTCGGGGGCGGTGTGGTCGCCGATCCAGAGGTTGAGCCGCTTGGGGACCCGGAGGCCGTCGAAGGTCTCCAGGAGCTGGTTGACGGCGAAGAGCCCTTCGTGCCAGGCGTTCGAGAAGAAGGTGGGGGTCTCGTTCTCGTTGGTGAGGTGGAGGTACGACTCGGGGGCGCGCAGCCGGCCCCACTCGACGACCCGGTCGAGGTTCCGGCCGGCGAGGAAGTCGGCCAGGACCTCCTGGTTCGCCTTGTCGAACTTGGTCTCCACCGGACCGCCGGTGAGGGCGAGGAGGGCCTTCACGGCCGCGAGGTGGCGGGTGCCGTGGTCGTAGAGGCCGGTGGCGAGGTTGCCCCAGGTGCTGAGGGCGACGACGGCGGTGACGCGGTCGTCGTGGGCGGCGACGAGTTGGCTGATGCCGGAGCCGTAGGACGCGCCGAGGAAGCCGATCGCGCTCGGGGCGAGGTGTTCGATCGCGAAGTCGACGACGGCGGAGCCGTCGGCCCAGTCGTGGGGTCCCGCGATGTCGACGAGGCCTTCGGAGGTGGAGGGCAGTCCGGGGGTGCCGAGGCCGCGGGGCGTGTAGGCGAGGACGTGGTAGCCCCTGCGGGCGAGGTCGAGGTAGGACCAGAGGAACAACGGCCAGCCGTGGGGGGTCCAGCCGGCCGGGACGACGACGAGCGGATGGGGGCCTGCGGCCGACTGCCGGAGGCTGAGAGCGGAGAGGCGGATGCCGTCCGTGGCCTCGATGCGGTGGTACGCGGGCAGGGCGCGGGCCCGTACCTCCTGGACGCGCGCGGCGAGTTCGGCGGGGAGCGGGGTCCAGGGATCGTCGTCGGCGTTCAGGAGGGCGGTGGCGAGGGTGCGGCCGAGGCGGGCCACGTCGGGGTCGACGGTGCCGTCGGCGGCCCAGAGGCCGCGGCCGGTGAGGCGGGCGGCCTCGGCGGCGGTGAGGCCCGTCGTGGTGCCCGGGAAGCCGGGGAACTCTTCGGAGGATCCGTTGGCGAAGGGGTTGTCCTGGGGCACGGGCACCCGTTTCCTCTCGACTGGGCTGCTGGCGGTCCGTTCTGCGGACGGTCGCAAGCCTCACGTACCGGGAAGGGAGCGACCAGAGCGCACGAACGGCGCACGGGACGCGCAACCGGGCGTCAACGACACAAGCCGCCCCGGGCACGGTGTTCGGCGACCCGGCCTGATCGGCAAGGCACCCCCTAAGGCGCGTCCGGCAGGTATCCCGTCGCCGCGCGGGCGTAGGAGTGCAGGGCGGTGATCACCTCGCGGGGCGAGCGGCGGCCGGCGAGCACGTCCATCTGGTAGCCGTCCTCCATCGCCACGAAGTTGGCGGCGACGAGGCGGGCCGGGTCCGTCAGGGTGAAGTGGCCCTGGGCCTCGCCGAGCACCAGGATCCCCTGGTAGACGCCGATCTGACGCTCCGTCAGGACGCTGTCGAGAGCGGCGGCCTTCGGGTCGCGGAGCGTGCGGGGCCAGTACTCGAACAGCAGTCGGGGCAGTCGGTCCTGGGGGCCCGAGGCCACTCCGGAGGCGATGCAGCCGGCGAGCCGCTCCCGGGCGTCGGCGTGCCGTTCGGCCGCCGCCTCGCGCTCCCGGCAGAACCGTTCCATGGCCTGCTGGAAGGTCTCGTACATCAGGGCGTCGAGGTCCTCGTAGTAGTACAGGACCGCGGCCGACGTGACCCCGGCCTCCTCGGCGACGTCCCTCAGTCGGAGTCCTTCGAGCCCGCGGTTGAGCAGGGCCCGCGCCGCGGCCTCGCCCAGCTGGGCGCGCCGGGCCCCCTGGTCCTTGTTCCGCGCCACGGGAACCCCTCCACCTTCTCGTGAACTAAACCGAAACCAAAAGATACAGCGCGAGGTCTTGACCGCACGACAGCAGATTCCTTAAATCCTCGTTTAACGAATACGGCGCGTCCGTACGCTTGACCCAGGAGGCCCTCATGACCAGCGCGTCCGACACCCCGTCCCCCGCGGCACCACCCGGCGGGAAGGGCTTGCGGGGCGACTCCGTCGGCCTGCTCGCCACGATCGCCCTCGGGCTCGCGTCCGTCGCCCCGGCGTACAGCATCGCGATCACCCTGGGCCTGGTGACCCTCGTGGTCGGCGACCTGGCCCCCGCCGCCCTGCTCCTCGGCTTCGTGCCGATCCTCCTCACCGCCTTCGCCTTCCGGGAGCTCAACCGGCGCATGCCGGACTGCGGCACCACCTTCGTGTGGAACACACGGGCCTTCGGCCCGGCCGTCGGCTGGGTGGCGGGCGGCTGGACGGTCCTGATCGCGACCGTCCTCGCGATGACCACGCTCGCCCAGGTCGGCGCCTCCGCGGTCCTCGCCTTCCTGGGCCTCGACGTGGCGGCCGGGAACACCGTCGCGGTGACCGCCCTCGCCGTGGCCCTGATCGCCCTGGTCGTCACCATCGCCTACCGGGGCATCCAGCTCGCCGCCCACGTCCAGTACGCCATGCTCGGCCTCCAGCTCCTCGCGATGCTCGCCTTCGGCGTCGCCGCCTTCGCCCGGGACGGCGCCGCCACCCCGTCCCTGGGCTGGGTCTCCCCCTTCGCCTTCGACGACTTCGGCTCCTTCGCCGAGGCGGTGCTCCTCTGTCTCTTCGTCTACTGGGGCTGGGACGCCCTGATCACCTTCAACGAGGAGACCGTCGACAGCGACCGCACGCCCGGCAGGGCCGCGATCGTCTCCACCCTGATCCTGCTCGTCACCTATCTCTTCACCGCGTTCGCCGCGATCTCCTTCGCCGGGACCGGCACCGGCGGGCTCGGGCTGGGCGACGAGGAGAACGCGGCCGACGTCCTCACCCGCCTCGCGCCCGCCGTGCTCGGCGGCGCCGCGAGCCGGGTCGTCACGCTCGCCATCGCCGTCTCGGCCGTCGGCGCCCTGCTGACCTGTGCGGGCTCCACCCCCCGGAGCACGCTCTCGATGAGCGCGCACGGCGCCCTGCCCGCCGCCTTCGGCCGCATGCACCCGCGCTTCCGCACCCCCGCCTTCGGGACGGTGTTCTGCGGAGCCGCGGCGGCCGTCGCCCTGGTCCTGCTCACCCTGGTCTCCGCCGACTTCCTCGGCGACGCCGTCCTGTCGATCGGCCTCCTGATCGCCTTCTACTACGGCGTCACCGGCTTCGCCTGCGCCTGGCACTTCCGCCGGCAGCTGCGGGACTCCCCGCGCGACCTGCTGGTCAAGGGCGTCCTCCCGGCGACCGGCGGCCTGATGATGCTGGCGGCGTTCGTCCGCAGCGCCTACGACATGGCCGACCCCGGTTACGGCTCCACGTCGGTCGGCGGAGTCGGCGGGGTCTTCCTCCTCGGCGTCGGCTCGATCGTCCTCGGCGGCGTCGTGATGCTGCTCGTCCGCATCCGCCACCGCCGTTTCTTCCAGGACGGCCGCACGGCCGTCACCGCCCCGTCCGTCACGGAGAACTGACGCCCATGCGCACCCTCGCCCTCGCCGCCCTCCAGACCACGCCCGTCGCCCACGACCCGGAGGCCAGTTGGGAACGGTTCGCCGACCAGGTCCGCGCGGTACGCGACACCTTCCCGCACGTCCAGCTCGTCGTCGTACCGGAGCTGCTGCTCGCCGCGGAGGCTCCGCTGCTCCGGTCCCGCGCGGAGTGGATGCGGGAGGCTGCCGTGCCGGTCCCCGGCCCACTGACGGACCGGCTCGCCGCCCTGGCCCGCGAGACCGGGCTCTGGCTGGTCCCCGGCAGCGTCTACGAGCAGACCGACGACGGCCACGTCCACAACACGGCCCTCGCCGTCTCCCCCGAGGGCGAGATCGCCGCCCGCTACCGCAAGGTCTTCCCCTGGCAGCCGTACGAGCGGACGCGGCCCGGCGGCGAGTTCGTCGTCTTCGACCTGCCCGGCATCGGCCGCGCGGGGCTCGCCATCTGCTACGACGGCTCGTTCCCGGAGACGGCGCGCCAACTGGCCTGGCTGGGCGCCGAGGTGATCATCCAGCCGACGCTGACCACCACCCGCGACCGCGAGATGGAACTGGTCTGCGCCCGGGCCAACGCCTGGACGAACCAGGTGTACGTCGTCAACGTCAACGCCGCCGACCCGGCCGGCGTCGGCCAGAGCGTGATCGTCGACCCGGAGGGGACCGTCCGGCAGCAGGCGGGAACCGGCGAGGAGGTCCTCGTCGACGTCCTCGACCTCGACACCGTCACCCGCGTCCGCACGTACGGCTCCGCCGGCATCAACCGGCCCTGGGCCCAGCTCGCCCGCTACGGCGACCGGATCGAACTGCCCATGTACGGGGGCACGTTCCGGCCCGTGCCGGAGCGCGACTGAGCGGCACGGCCCGTCAGACGGGCCCTGCGGGCGGGCGGACCACGAGGACCGCGGCGACGTCGTCGTCCAGGCCGTCCGCCCCGTAGGCGGCGAGGTCCCGGTGGAGGAGCGCGGGCAGCTCCGCGGCCGGTTCCCGGGCCCAGCCCCGCAGGCGCAGCTCCAGCGGGTAGAAGGTGCCGGCCCGGTCGCGGGTCTCGCTGACGCCGTCGGTGTAGAGGAGCAGCCGGTCCCCCGGCCCGAAGGGCACCTCCTCGATCCGGTGGTGGCTGTCGGCGAGACCGGCGAGGTTGACGGGCAGCGAGGGGTCGGCGAAGTGCACGGGCTCGACGCCGGTCGCCCGCTGGAGCAGCGGGGCGGGGTGGCCGCAGCTGAGGAGCCGGGCGACGTCACGGCCGTCGGGGAGCTCCACCAGGACGACGGTGGCGAAGCGTTCGGCGGCGTCGGAGTCCGGGTCCCAGGCGCCGTAGCGGGCGAGGCCCTCGTCGAGCCGGTCCGCGAGGTCCGCCAGGTCGCGGGCCTCGTTGACGGCGGCGCGGAAGGAGCCCAGCAGGACGGAGGCGGTCTCGACGGCGCCCAGGCCCTTCCCCTGGACGTCGCCGAGCATGACGCGCACCGCGCCGGGGATCCTGACGGCCTCGTAGAAGTCGCCGCCGATCCTCGCCTTGGCCGCGGCCGCGACGTACAGCAGGTGCAGGTCGAAGCGGCCGAGGCGCTCGGGCAGCGGGCGCAGGACGACCCGCTGGACGACCTCGGCGACGGCGGTCACCTCCCGCAGGTCCCGCTCGTAGCGGGACCTGACCCGGCTGACCCAGGCCGCGACGGCGGTCGCCACCGCGAGCACCGTCTCGCTGGCGAGGAGCTCGGTGGCCGACGCGGCCTCCCGGGTCGGGACGAGGAGCACGCGGACGGCCATGGCGAGGAGTCCGATGCCGACGGTCCCGCGCACGCTCCAGGTGACGGCGGCGAGCGCGGGCGCGGCGACGAGGAGCCGGTCGAAGCGCTCCCGGTCGGGGGTGAGCAGATCGGCGAGGACCGTCAGGACCAGGACCAGGAAGGGCAGCGCGCGACCGAGGTTGAACTGGGTGCGCGCCGCCGCGCCGGGGGGACGGCGGTGACCGGCTGCGGGCATCTCATGATCGTACGCAGGGCCGTCCGCCGGGCCGGGGTGCCGCCGGGTCCGGGCGTGTCCCTCGGCGGTCGGCCCGTCCGGGCAGCGCCAGGGCGGCCGGGAGGGTGAGGGCGGCGATCGCCGCCAGGGCCGGGAGGGCGGCGCCCCGGACCGGTACGAAGCCGCCGTCGGGCACGAGGGCGAGGAGCAGGGTCGCGGTGGCGACGCCGAGCGCCGGGCCGACGTTCATCGCGGTCTGCTGGAGACCGCCGGCGACCCCGGCATGGGCCTCGGGGGCACGGTGCACGACGACGGAGGTCGCGGTGACCATGAGCGTGACGAACCCCGCGCCGAGAAGCGCGGAGGCGACGCCGACGGGGACCGCGCCGGCGGTCTCGTCGAGCCGGGAGAGCAGCAGGACCCCGAGCGTGAGCAGTCCGGCTCCGGCGGTGGCGGTGCGCCGGGGGCCGAAGCGGCGCTGGAGCGGCGGGCAGAACGGCGCGCCGAGGACCATGAGGGCGGCGAGGGGCAGGACGCGCAGCGCGCAGTCGAGGGGGTCGAGCCCCTGGACGTCCTGGAGGAAGTACGTCGCCACGAAGAGCGCGCCGAAGAGGCCCGCGGAGGCCGCGAGGAGCGCGGCGAGGCCCGCGACGACCGGCACGCTCCGGAGCAGCGCCGGGGGCAGCAGCGGGTCGGCGACGCGCCGCTCGTGCCGCGCGAAGGCCGTCCCGGCGCCGAGAGCCGCGCCCCAGGAGAGGACGGCGGAACCGATGCCCCCGGGGCGGGACGCCTCGTCGAGACCGTGGACGAGCAGCCCGAGCGCGGCGGCGAGCAGGAGGGCCCCGAGCGGGTCGAGCGCGGGTGCGGATGCCGGACGGTCGGGGGAATCCGTCGGTCGGCGATCCGGCGCGGGCGAGGGGCCGAGCGGGTCGGACCCCGTCCCGTCGGGGGAATCCGGCCGCCGGTGGTCCGGCCGGGATGCGGCGTCGAGCGGATCGGGGCCCTTCCCGTCGGGGGAATCCGGCTGCCGGCGAGTCGGTGGGGTCAGGGCGAGGAGGCCGATGGCGAGGGTCGGGGGGACGCCGAGGAGGAAGACCGCGCGCCAGCCGTACGAGGAGACCAGCGCGCCGCCGACGAGGGGGCCGGCCGCGGCGGCGAGGCCGATGGCGGCGGTGCGCACGGCGATCGGGGTCGCCAGCCGCTCGGGTGGGAAGACCGTGCGCAGCATGCCGAGGGTGGCGGGCTGGAGGAGCGCCCCGCAGACGCCCTGGAGCACGCGGAGCGCGATCACGGTGCCGATGCCGGGGGCCAGGGCGATCCCGGTGGAGGCGGCGGCGAAGCCGAGGGCTCCGACGGCGAAGACCCGGTGGTGGCCGTACCGGTCCCCGAGGCGGCCCGCGAGGACGAGGAGGCTCGCGACGGCGACGAGGTAGCCGGTGCTGGTCCACTGGACCTGGCCGACCTCGGCGCCCAGGTCGCGCTGGAGGGCGGGTTGGGCGACGGTCAGGACCGTGCCGTCGAGGGCGACGACGGCGGCGCCGACGACGCTGCAGGCGAGGGTGCGGTTCACGGGGCGGGCTCCTCGGGACCGAGGTGGGCGTCGAGCGCGGCGGCCAGCAGGGGGCCCGGGTCGTCGCCGCCTGTGGCGAGGCGGAGGCTGCCCCAGTGCCAGAGCTGTGCGAGGCCGTGCAGGTTGGCCCAGAGGACGCCGGCGACGACGGCGGGGTCGGCCGCCGGGCGGGCGCGGGCGACGAGCCCGGTGAGGTGGGCGAAGAGGGGCAGGCTGGTCTCGCGCAGCCCGAGCCGTCCGCTCTCCAGCAGGTCGTGCCGGAACATCAGCTCGTACATGCCGCGCCGGGTCTCGGCGTAGTCGAGGTAGACGCGGGCGAGCACCCCGATCCGCTCGCGGGCCGTGGCCTCTTCGGGGTCCTCCTCGGCGACGCGGGCGGCCAGCTCGGCGAAGCCCTGGCGGGCGATGGCGGAGAGCAGCTCCAGGTGGGTGGGGAAGTACCGCCGCGGGGCGCCGTGGGAGACGCCGGCGCGGCGGGCGATCTCGCGGAGCGAGAGGGCTTGGAGGCCCTCGGTGTTCACCAGCTCGACGCCGACCCGGACGAGCCGGTCGCGCAGCCCGTCCTCTTGCTCTTGGTCTTGCTCTTTCAGGGGCATAGACACTGTCTACCAAGATCGAGTAGACGGTGTCTACCCGTTCTCGCGCTCTCGTCCGTTACACTGGGCGACAGCGAAGGGGAGTAGCCCTGCGAACCGGTCGTCGACACACTGGAGCCCTCGGGTTCCCGGTGACCGGGTCTGCGCGTCACGCGGACGGGCGAGACCTTCGGCCAGGCAACAGCCGCGTCCGCGTTCTCCCGTGGGCGTGGTCCGTCATGCCGGGCCGAGTGGTCCTCCCGTCGCCCACCGAGGTGTCGTGCGGAGCCGCGGGGCCCGGACCGAGCAGAGAGCCCCCGTATGCACCTCGACCCCTTGGCGATCCTCACCGCCTTCGGGCTGATCTTCCTCGCCGAGCTTCCCGACAAGACGATGTTCGCGTCCCTCGCCATGGGCACGCGCATGCGTCCGCTGTACGTGTGGTTCGGCACCTCCACCGCCTTCCTGGCCCACGTCGCCATCGCGGTGGGCGCCGGCAGCCTGCTCGGGCTGCTTCCGGGCTGGATCGTCAAACTCGTCTCGGCCCTGATGTTCGGCTTCGGCGCCTTCATGCTGCTGCGCGGCGGGGGCGATGACGACGACGCCGACGAGGGCGGCCGGACGGTCAGCGGCTTCTGGCCGGTCTTCTCGACCGCGTTCATGGCCGTCTTCATCAGCGAGTGGGGCGACCTGACCCAGATCACCACCGCGAACCTGGCCGCCACCAACGGCACCTGGTCGACGGCGATCGGTTCGTTCGCCGCCCTGACGACGGTCTCCGCCCTCGCCCTGGTCGCCGGCCGCTTCATCGCCAAGCGCGTCCCCCTCAAGACCGTGCAGCGGATCGGCGGCGTCTGCATGGCGGGGCTCGCGATCTGGTCGCTGACCGAGGTCTTCACCGGCTGAGCGGCCCCGGCTCCGGGGGCCCCCCCCACCCCCCCCCGGGGGGGGGGGGGGGGCGCGCGGCCGGGGGGGGGGGGCGGGGGCGCCCCCGCCCCCCCGGGGCCTGGGGCCCCCAGCGGGGCCCGGACCGGCCGG
>NZ_JBITXP010000010.1:0-64528 GCF_044544765.1 Streptomyces sp. NPDC053513 | reverse complement strand
TGGGGGGGGGGGCGTGGGGTTGTGGGTGCCGCTGTTGTCTCCCGGGCCCGCCCCGGCGCGGGCCCGGCCCCCCCCCCCCCCCGGGGGGGGGGGGGGCCCCCCCCCGTCCCGTACCGGGAAAGGCCGTGCGCCCTCCCGCGCCGACCGGGGACATGCGCCCCATGGCCGCCACCTCCGAACCGGCCGGCCGCCTCGCGGCGTTCGGGAACCGACTCGTCGACGTGCGCCTCTGGCTCCGCGAGGAACTCGCCCGCCTCCGCGAGGAACCGGGCTCCTTCCTCTCCGGTGGCGGGCGCCTTCGTCCGGTCTCTTGATGAAGCAGTGAATCACTGCTTCACTTCTTCCATGCCCTACCGACGCACCCCCGCCGTCCAGGCCCGGCTCGACGCCCAGCGCGCGTCGGTCGTCGACGCGGCCCGCGAGCTGCTCGCCGAGCAGGGGTACGCGGGCTGCACGATGGCCGCCGTCGCCGCGCGCGCCGGAATCGCCACCGGCAGCGTCTACCGCCACTTCCCGAGCAAGGCCGAGCTCGCCGTCGAACTGTTCAGGACGGTGGTGAGCCGGGAGGTGGCGGCCGTCTCCGAGGCGGCCGGGCACCCCGGGCACGGCTCGGCGGCCGAGCGGGTGGTCGCCGTGATCGAGACCTTCGCCCAGCGGGCCCTGAAGTCGCCGCGCCTCGCCTACGCGCTGCTCGCCGAACCGGTCGACCCCGCCGTGGACGCGGAGCGGCTGGTCTTCCGGCGCGCGTTCCGGGACGTGTTCGCCGCGCGCGTCCAGGAGGGCGTGCGCTCCGGCGAACTGCCGCCCCAGGACGCGCTCCTGACCGCCTCGGCGCTGGTCGGGGCGGGCGCGGAGGCGCTCGTGGGGCCGCTGGCGGAGGGGCCCGTCGGCCCCGAGACCGTACCCGCACTCGTCACGTTCACCCTGCGAGCACTGGGAGTTCCCGATGCCGACCACGCATGAGGTCACCAACCAGGTACCGTCGCTGACCGGTCACGACGTCTCCGCCGACCCCGCGCTCCTGGAGGCGCTGCGCCGGGAGGGCGCGGGCTGGGCGGAGGCCGAGGTCCGTGAGCTCGGGGCGAGGGCGGGAGGCGAGGAGGCCCAGGAGTGGGGCCGGCTCGCCGAGCGCCACTCCCCCGTGCTGCACACCCACGACCGGTACGGTCACCGGATCGACGAGGTCGAGTTCCATCCGCACTGGCACGCGCTGATGGACGTGGCCGTACGGCACGGCCTGCACGGAGCGCCCTGGCGCGACGAGCGGCCGGGCGCGCACGTGGCGCGCGCGGCCAAGGTGTTCGTGTGGGGACAGGCCGACGCGGGGCACCTGTGCCCGGTCTCCATGACGTACGCGGCGGTGCCCGCGCTGCGCGTCCAGCCCGAACTCGCCGAGGTGTACGAGCCGCTGCTCACCTCCTCCGCCTACGACTTCGGGCTGCGGGTGCCGACGGAGAAGCGCGGGATCATCGCCGGGATGTCGATGACCGAGAAGCAGGGCGGCTCGGACGTCCGGGCGAACACGACCCGGGCCGTACCCACGGGCGAGCCGGGGCAGTACGCGCTGACCGGGCACAAGTGGTTCACCTCGGCGCCGATGTCGGACGTCTTCCTCACCCTGGCGCAGGCGCCCGGCGGCCTGTCCTGCTTCCTGGTGCCCCGGGTGCTGCCCGACGGCAGCCGCAACGCGATCCGGCTCCAGCGCCTCAAGGACAAGCTGGGCAACCGGTCCAACGCCTCCTCCGAGATCGAGTACGAGGGCGCCCTCGGCCGGCTGGTCGGCGAGGAGGGGCGCGGGGTTGCCACCATCATCCGGATGGTCAACATGACGCGGCTCGACTGCGCCATCAGCTCGGCCTCCGGCATGCGTCTGGGGCTCGTGCAGGCCGTGCACCACGCCACGCACCGCACGGCGTTCGGGGCGCGCCTCGTGGACCAGCCGCTGATGCGGAACGTCCTCGCGGACCTGGCCGTGGAGGCGGAGGCCGCGACGGTCGCGTCGCTGCGGCTGGCCGGGGCGGTGGACCGGGCGGCCCGCGGTGACGCCGAGGAGGAGCAGCTGCGCCGGCTCGGTCTCGCGGTCACCAAGTACTGGGTGTGCAAGCGGGCCCCCGCGCACGCGGCCGAGGCCCTCGAATGCCTCGGGGGCAACGGCTACGTCGAGGACTCGGGTCTGCCGAGGCTCTACCGGGAGTCGCCGCTGCCGTCGATCTGGGAGGGCTCGGGGAACGTCGCCGCGCTCGACGTGCTGCGGGCGATGTCCCGTCAGCCGGAGGCGGTGGAGGCGTTCTTCGCGGAGGTCGACCGGGCCGCGGGCGCCGACCGGCGGTTCGACGCGGCGGTCGCGGGCCTCCGCAAGGACCTCGCGGGGCTCGGCGACCCGGACGCGGTGGCGTACGGGGCACGGCGGCTCGTCGAGCGTCTCGCCCTGGTCCTCCAGGGGTCCCTGCTCGTCCGGCACGGCCACCCGGCGATCGCGGACGCGTTCTGCGCCTCCCGCCTCGACGGGGACCGGGGCCTCGCCTTCGGGACGCTGCCGGCGGGCGTGGACACGGCGGCCATCATCGCGCGGAGCGGCCCGGAGGCGGCGGGCGCTCCGGCCTGACCGGCGCCGCGCCTGCCGCGGGCCGGGCGGGCCGGGACCGGCCCGCGCCGCCACGGGCCCGGCCCGTCCGGTCCGCGCCTCGCCCCGGCGCCTCCCGGATGGCAGGCTGGTCGCGCACGGTTCCCGGGCCGCGGCGCCGGCCGGTACGAGAGGGAGTGCCCGTTGGGCAGCGAGGCGATCCACGACGAACTGGACGAGCGGGCGGCCGGCACGGCCGATCAGGTGGTGGCCTGGCGGCGTCATCTGCACCGGCATCCCGAGCTGTCCAACCGGGAGGAGAACACGGCCCGTCTGGTGGCGGACCACCTGCGCGCCCTGGGTCTCGACGAGGTCCGTACGGGCATCGCGGGGCACGGGGTCGTGGGCGTGCTGCGCGGGACGGCGCCGGACGACGGGCGGGTCGTGGCGCTGCGGGCGGACATGGACGCGCTGCCGGTGAGGGACCTGTGCGGGGCGGACTTCGCCTCCGAGACGGTGGACGCCGACTACCCGGGCGGCCCGTTCCCCGTCTCGCACGCGTGCGGGCACGACTGCCACACGGCGATGCTGATGGGTGCGGCGACGGTGCTCGCGGGCGTCCGCGAGCGGCTTCCCGGCACGGTCCTCTTCGTGTTCCAGCCCGCCGAGGAGGGCCCGCCGGTGACGGAGGAGGGCGGGGCGCGGGCGATGGTCGAGGCGGGCGCCTTCGCCGGCCCGGTGCCGACGATGGCCTTCGGCATGCACGTGACGCCGTATCCGAAGGGGTACGTGGGGTACCGGATCGGCAACCAGTACGGCGCGTCCACCCTGGTCCGTGTCGTCGTCACCGGAAAGCAGGTGCACGGCTCCACGCCCTGGGAGGGGATCGACCCGATGCCGGCGGTCGGCGCCGTCCTCACCGGCATCGGCCAGCTGTACCGGCAGGTCTCGGCCTTCGACCCGGTGACGGTGACGATCGGGCACGTCGAGGACGTGGGCCGCTTCAACATCATCGGCCAGACGGTGACGCTGTGGGGCACGGTCCGCTGCGCCGTGGAGTCCGACATGGCCGAGGTCCAGCGGCGCCTGACGACGCTGGCCGAGCACTCCGCGGCGGCGTACGGCGCGACGGCCGCGGTGGAGTACCTGCAGTCCGTGCCGCCCGTGCACAACAGTGGGCCGTGGGTGGAGGCCGGGCTGCCGACCTTGCGCCGAGTGGTCGGGGAGGAGCGCGTCGTGGAGACGGGCGCGACGCTCGGGTACGACGACGTCTCCGAGTTCATCGGCCGGTTCGGCGGCCTGTACGTGATGCTGGGCGTCCAGGACGCCACGCCGGACGCCTCGGGCAGACCGGTCCCGGTGGAGGGCGGGCGCGGCCTCGTCACCAACCACAACCCGCACTTCTACGCGGACGACGACACCCTCGTCACCGGCGTCCGCCTGCACGCGCACGTGGCGTACGACCATCTGACGGGTGCGCTGGTCGCACGGCGGGAGGGCTAGAGGGGCGTGCCGACCACCTTCACGAAGGCCCTGAGCAGGGCGGAGTCGGAGGCGGTCGGCCACACCAGGCCGTACTCCAGGGGCGGGAGGCCGTGCAGGGGGACGTAGGCGATGCCGGGGCGCGGGTGGTACTGCGCGCCGCGGGCCGCGCCGGGGGACGCGCCCCGGCCCGCGGTCACGTGGGAGAGGACCTCCTGCCAGGTGGCGGCGGCCGGTCCCCGGCCGACGGGCGCGCCGGACGGGGTGGCGCGGGGGTAGTGGTGGTCGACCCAGTGGCGGGGGACGGCGCCGCCGGGGGCGATCAGGTCGAGGCCTGCGAGGTCCTCCGCGCCGAGGGACGCGCGGCCGGCCAGCGGGTGGCCGGCGGGCAGGAGGAGCACCCGCTCGTCGGTGACGACGACGGGGCCGGTGGTGAGGTCCGGCTCGCGTACGGGGAAGGCGGTGCACTGGATGTCCAGCGTCCCGTCCTGGAGGGCGCGGACCCCGCCGTCGAGGGGGACTTCGCGGACGGTGATCTCGCAGCCCGGGTGGAGGACGGTCACGGCCTCGGCGGCGGCGGTGAGCAGTTCGCCGCCCCAGGGGGTGCCGAAGCCGACGCGGAGTCTGCCGTGGACGCCGCGTCCGGCGGCGGTGGCGCGTTCGAGAGCGGCTCGCATCTGCCGGTGGGCGGGCAGGAGGTCCCCGTACAGGGCGTGGCCGACGGGGGTGAGCCGGACGCTGCGGCTGGTGCGGGCGAAGAGCGGGGTGCCGACGCGGCGCTCCAGCTTCTTGACGGTCTGGCTGATCCGGCCGGTGGAGACGCCGAGGCGCTCGGCGGTGCGCCCGAAGTGGAGTTCCTCGGCGAGCGTGAGGAAGGCTTCCAGTTCGTACCGTTCGAGCACGGCCCACCCCTTGAGGTCCATCGATCGTTGAGTGTGGCTCAACGCCGGTTTCATGATGACATCTTGATCGGCCGGGGCGGCGACCGGGAGCCTGGAGGTGTCCCCCTCCCCCGTACGAAAGGGCCTCCGTGGTCCCACGCACCCCTGCCCCCGCCGCCTCCGCCCCGCGCGTGAACGTCCTGCTCCTCGCCGTGGCGGGAGCGGTCGCCGTGGCCAACATCTACTTCCCGCAGCCGCTGCTCGCCGCCGTGGCGCGCGGCCTGGACGTGTCGGAGCGGACGGCGGGGGCGATCGCCTCGACCGCCCAGATCGGGTACGCGCTCGGCATCCTGCTGCTCGTGCCGCTCGCCGACTCCGCGCGGCTGCGCCGCCTCACCTCGGTGCTGCTCGCCCTGACCGGTGCCGCGCTGCTCGTCGCGGCGGCGGCGCCCGACGTGGTCACCCTGACGCTCGCGACCTTCGCGCTCTCCACCACGACGGTGCTGCCGCAGATCCTCACCCCGGTGGCGGCGGTGCTCGCCGGCCCCGGACGGCAGGGCCGGGTCGTGGGCCTGGTGGGCCTGGGCCTGACGCTGGGCTCGACGCTCTCCCGTACGGTCTCGGGCGCCGTGGCCGACGCGAGCGGCAGCTGGCGGACCGCCTACGTGGTGGCGGCCGTGGCGACGGCGGCGCTGCTCCTCGTACTCCCCCGCCGACTGCCCGAACGGCTGGGGTCGCGGGGAGACACCTCGTACGCCGGACTCCTGGCCGGGCTTCCGCGGCTCCTCGCGGTCCACCGGGAACTGCGGATCTCGGCACTGCTCGGGGCGTGCGTCTTCGCGGCGTTCAGCGTCTTCTGGTCCGTGCTCGCCTTCCACCTGGCGGCCCCGCCGCTCGGGTACGGGCCGGGGGCGGCGGGCCTCTTCGGGGTGCTGACCCTGCCGGCGGCGCTGCTCTCGGCGGTGGCGGGGCCGCTGGCCGACCGGTACGGGGCCTCGGCGGTGAACGCCGGGGGGCTGGTGTGCGCGGGGCTCGGCCTCGCGGCCGCCGGACTCGCCCCGTACGCCCCGGTGGCCCTGGTGGCCGGGGCGAACCTGCTGGTGGTCGGGGTCAGCTCCTGCCAGGTGGCCGGCCAGGCGCGGATCTTCGGGATCGGCCGGGCGGTGGCGGCCCGGGTCAACACGGTCTTCATGCTGGCCACGTTCGGCGGCGGGGCCCTCGGCTCCCTCACCGGGGCCTGGCTGTACGAGGCGCACGGCTGGTCGGCCGCGCTGCTGGCCGCGGGGGCGTGCGTCGCCGCCGGCGGGCTCGTGCTGGTCTCCGCGCGACCGGCGGTCCCGAGTTGCGTCCGGGACGTCACACGGGAGGCTGGGGGTATCCGTCCGCGCATCCCGCAGGGAGAGTCATGATGCTGGACCTCACCGCCCTCGCCGACGAGCACCTGGCCGCGGCCCGTACGGCGCCGCACGGGCGCAGCGCCCATCTGGTGATGCACGACGGGGTGCTGCGGCAGACCGTCATCGCCCTGACCTCGGGCACGTCCCTGGACGAGCACAACGCGCCGCCGGCCGCGAGCCTCCAGGTGCTGCGGGGCCGGGTGAGCCTGACGGCGGCCGGGCGGGCCGAGGAGCTGCGGGCCGGCACGCTGCGGATGATCCCCAAGGAACGGCACGGGCTGACGGCGCTGGAGGACGCGGTGGTGCTCCTCACGGCCGTGAACGACTGAGGGAGGGCGTCCGGTCGAGATATTCGCTGCCCCGCCGGCCGGTGGACGGGCAGACTCGCCCCATGGCGGACACGAAGGCATCGGCGGGCACGAGGGTGACGGCGGACGTGAGGGCGTTCCGGGACGAGGTGGGCCGCTGGGCGGCCGGCGGTTCCGACGGGGACGCGGCGCGGGACCTGGCCGTGTCACTGGGGCTGCGCACGGCGGTGCTCCTGGAAGGGCCGAGCGACTTCGCGGCCGTCGGGACGCTGGCCGCGCGGCGCGGCCGGGACCTCGCGGCGGAAGGCGTGTGCGTGGTGTCCATGGGCGGGGCCATGAGCGTCGCCCGCTACGCCGAACTGCTCGGCCCGCCCGGTCTCGGCCTGCGTCTGACGGGCCTGTGCGACGAGCGCGAGCGGGGCTTCTACGAGCGGGGGCTGCTGCGGGCCGGGGCCCCGTGCGAGGACTTCTTCGTCTGTGTGGCGGACCTGGAGGACGAGCTCATCCGCGCGCTGGGCCCGGCGAAGGTCGAGGAGATCATCAGGACGGAGGGCGACCTGCGCCCCTGGCAGACCTTCCTGACCCAGCCCGCCCAGCACGGCCGGCCCCGGCACCGGCAGCTGCGGCGCTTCCTCGGCACGAAGAAGGGCCGCAAGATCCGCTACGGCACCCTCCTGGTGGAGGCCCTGGACGCCGACGGGGTGCCGGCGCCGCTCGACGACCTCCTGGCGAGCGTGTGAACGGCCGGAGGCACGACGTCACCTCCCCGTGCCGAAGGCACTGTCGTGGACGTCTCCGGACAGGGCGTCCACCCACTGCACGTCCGCCGTCTCCGGGGTCGGCGGGGACGTCGGCTGCTCCACCGCGCCCACCCTGACGTTCACCAGCCACTCCGGACGCCACGCGCCGCCCCTTTCCACGGCCTTGAGGGCGAGCGCCTCGAACCGGACGCCGTCCGGAACCCCCCTGTCTCCGGACCGTGCGGTGAAGTGCTCCCGTACGGCTCGTTCCGCCTGCTCCGCACTCAGCTTCGCCTCCTCCAGCTCCAGGCGCACGGGTCCGCGGTTCACGTCGAGCCGGGAGACGCGCCCCTGCCGGTCGATCCGCACGTCCAGCGAACGGGGCATCAGGACGCCGTCCTGCTTCCAGGTCCAGCGGGTCGTCCACCCGAACTCCGCCTCCTTCCCCATGGGATGCGTCTCGTGGGCGCCCGCCTCCTCCGCCCAGGGGTGGTGCGCCCGCATGTACGCCCGGGCCGCCTCGTACGCCTCCTTCGCGGTGGCGGGCGCACCGGCGCCGGGGACCGGGAACCCCATGGCGGTGGGACGGTCGCCGTCCTCGAACGTGATGTCCAGTCGTTCCCCGTCCGGCCAGGACAGGGTCCCGTTCCCGTATCCCTCCTGCCGCGCCACGCCACGACGGAAGAGGTTGAAGACGATGTTCGCGCAGGGCAGGTCCAGGCACGGCTGGTGGTACGTCCTCCCCAGGACGTAGCGGTCGCCGAACGCCTCCCTCAGGGCCTTCTCCACCGTCTCGCGCTGGCCGGTCGCGGCGGCCGAGAGGCCCGTGCCGTCCACATGGGTGAAGGCCACCGCCGTGCGCGCCGCCCCCACTCCGATCACCAACAGGGCCACGGACGCCCACAGCGCGGCCTTGGCTCCGGCGAGCCAGTCGACCCGCTTCAGCGCGGCGAGTGCCGAGAGGGCGAGGGCGGCGCCCATGAGGCCTCCCAGGACGTTCATCTCGGCGTCCGCGCTGTCGCACAGGCGGCCCAGCCCGTCCACGGTCCCCTGGACGAACTCGACGGCCAGGGGCACCGAGACGACGCCGACGAGCGCGGGAAGGGGACGGCGTGACGCGAGGACGGCGAAGAATCCAAGCGGCACCGTCATCGCGAGGTTCCACAGGCCCTGAGTGGTGTGGAACGGTTCGACGAGGTCGTGGTTGACGACGCATTCGCCGGCGGCGTCACCGCTCCCCATGAAGGTGACGCCGATCATGGCGGCGAGGGTGGCTGCGAGTCCCGCCCACCATCTGCCGTGGGGGTCGCCCAGCCGGTGGGCCGCCCACCACGCCACCGCCGCGAGGGCGAGGGCGACGAGGGCGCAGCCGGCCAGGTAGCCGTGGTGCTGTTGGAAGATCGCGGTGAACACAGGTGCGTTCCTTGCCGGTTCGGAGCGTGGGGAGGCCGAACGGCCCCGTACCGGCAGACGGACCCTTCGCGACGAACGGTTTCGGCGGCCCGCGACGTGTGTCAGGTCAGCCCGCGCCGGAGGGCGGCACCGTCATCGCGGGGTTCCACAGGTCCTGGTCGGAAGGAGCGCCGGGGCTCGGCGGCTCAGCCGTTCGCCGTGACCAGGACGAGCGGGGTGTCCCCGCAGGGCAGCAGGCGCAGGTCGGCGGCGCGGTGTCCGGTCGGCGGGCCCGTGAGGACGGCGGCGAAGTCGGGGCCCTTGGTGAGGGAGCCGGCGAGATGGGCCGGGTCGGTGGAGGCGGCGACCCGGCCCCGGGCGTTGACGAGCCGGGCCGGTGCGGGCAGTCGCTGGAGCACGGGGAGGACGGCCGCTTCGAAGTGCCGCAGGTAGACGTCGGCGGCGGCCACGCCCACGAACCGGCCGTCGAGGGCGACCGGCGCGGAGAGGGTGAGGCTGTACTCGTCGGAGCACAGGTAGTCCACGTAGGGCCCGGCGACGGCCCGGCGGCCGGTCTCGCGGGGCAGGGTGTACCAGTCCCAGTGGGTGTAGTCGGAGTAGGCGGAGTGCTCCGGGTCGAGGTCGAGGAGGAGCGGACGGACGGCTCCGTCGGGGCCGCGCTGCCACCATTCCAGCCAGCCCGGTACGTCGGTGAGGAGGCCGGGGGCGGCGACGAAGCCGACGCCCGAGACCAGCGGATGGTCCGCGAGCCGGGCGTGCAGTCCGGGGCGCAGCGCGGTCAGGTCGGCGGCGACGGGCTCGCGGCCCGCTCCGGTCGCCCCGGCGAGCAGGGCGCCCGTGTCGGCGCCGGTCTCGGCGACGGCGGCGAAGACCTCTTCGAGGGTGTCCCGGACGCGGCCGACGACCGCGTCGACCGGATCCGTGTCAGCGACGGCCCTCGCGGGGCCCGCGAGCCCGGTGCTCCTGCCCATGCGTGTCCTCCTCGGGACGAGGCTCGGTTGCGCGGTCGGGGACGCCGAGGCGCAGCGCGATCAGCCGCTCCACCGACTCCCGTACGCACGTCTCGGCGAGCGTTCTGGCCCGCTCGTCGGCCTCATCCTGCACGGCGGAGATCACGGCGCGGTGACGATCCGACACATTGCCGAGATGGACGGGGTCGTCGAGGACGAGGCAGAGGAGCGCGCCCAGGTCCGTCTGGAGGGCGATCTCCTCTCGGGTGAGGCGGGCGGACTGGGCGGCGGCGGCGAGTTCGACGTGGAAACGGCCGTAGAGCCTGCTGCGGGTCGCCGGGTCTCCGGCGGCGGCGAGTTCCTCGACCGTACGGATGAGGGGGCGGAGGTCTCCGGGCTGGGTGCGGCGGGCGGCGAGCAGGGCGGCGGCGCCGGAGACGGCGGCCCAGTGGTCGCCGAGGTCGCGGAGCTCCTCGGTGGACCAGTCGGCGAGGCGGGCGCGCAGCCGCTCCTGCGGCGGGTTGTCGGGCAGGGTGACGAAGCTGCCGCCCCCGCGGCCCCGGCGGGTGGTGACGAGGCCCTGCTGCCGCAGGGCCATGAGGGCTTCGCGCAGGGTGACGGTGGAGACGCCGAGCTGTGCGGCGAGTTCGGTCTCGCCGGGCAGCTGCTCCCCGTCGGCGAGGAGTCCGAGCTCGATGGCGTCGCCGATGCGGCGGACGACGGTGTCGACCCGGGCCCGGGTGTCGACGGGGGCGAAGACGGCCCTGCGGGTCGTGCCGGTCCCGGCCGCGCCGCCTGCCTCGTCCGGCCTGCCGTTCGGTCTCACGGTTAACCACCTCGCGCGTCGAGCGTTGACTCAGGCTTTACCTTAAAGGGGTCTTGAGATTTGAACTATGACTTCATATGTTTACGCCCACGCCCGAGCAACGCTCCACCGCACCAGAAAGGTTCCCGCTCATGGAGGGAATGGCGATCCGGCTGACGGGACTGCGCAAGGCCTACGGCCGGACCGAGGCCGTGGCCGGGGTGGACCTGGAGATCGCGGACGGCGAGTTCTTCTCGATGCTCGGCCCCTCCGGCTCCGGGAAGACGACCGTGCTGCGGATGATCGCCGGCTTCGAGGCACCGACGGCGGGGACCGTCGAGCTGGCCGGCCGCGACGTCACCCGGCTGGCCCCCTTCGAGCGGGACGTGCACACCGTCTTCCAGGACTACGCGCTCTTCCCGCACATGACGGTCGAACAGAACGTCGCCTACGGCCTCAAGGTCCGCGGCGTGCCCCGCGCCGAACGCCTGGTGCGCGCCCGGGCCGCCCTCGCGCAGGTCGGTCTCGACGGTCTCGGCAGGCGCCGGCCCGCCGAGCTCTCCGGCGGCCAGCGCCAGCGGGTCGCCCTGGCCCGCGCGCTCGTCGGCCGGCCCCGCGTCCTGCTCCTCGACGAACCCCTCGGCGCGCTCGACCTCAAGCTCCGCGAACGGATGCAGGTCGAACTCAAGGAGATCCAGCGGGAGGTCGGCATCACCTTCGTCTTCGTCACCCACGACCAGGAGGAGGCCCTGACGATGAGCGACCGGATCGCCGTCTTCCACCAGGGCCGGATCGAACAGGTCGCCGCCCCCGCCGAGATCTACGAGCGCCCCGCGACCCCCTTCGTCGCCGGGTTCGTCGGCACCTCGAACCTGCTGACCGGGGAGACCGCGCGGCAGGTGGTCGGGACGGCGGGCACGTACAGCATCCGCCCGGAGAAGATCCGGATCCTCCCCGACCACAAGGCGCCCGGCGACCCCGGGCACGCCACCGCCGCCGGCACGGTCGCGGAGGTCGTCTACCTCGGCGACTCCACCCGCTTCCTGGTCGACCTCGACGGCGGCGGCCGGCTCACCGCCCTCCAGCAGAACCTGGAGACCTCCTCCGCCGACCTGGCCGCCTTCCGGGGCGCCCGGATCGGCCTCCAGTGGCACCCGGACCACGCCGTGCGCGTCCCGGAGACCCCCTAGGCGCCGAGAGCTCCCCGGTCCCCCGTCACGTCCCGCTTTCCCCCTGCCCCGTCACGCCCCGCTCCCCTCCCCCCGTCACACCCCGTTCCCCCACGCCCCCGTCCCCTCACGCAACGGAGAACCACGTGCGCCCGCACCGCTCCCTCCTGGCCGCAGCCGCCCTCTCCGGGCTGCTCCTCGTCACCGCCTGCGGATCGGCCGACCCGGCGGGGTCCGGGAAGTCCGGCGGCCTCAACCCGCCCGACCTGAAGGCACCCACCGCGCTCGGCAAGGCCGAGGGCGAGGTCAACCTGATCGCCTGGGCCGGATACGTCGAGGACGGCTCGAACGACCCGAAGGTCGACTGGGTCAGCTCCTTCGAGAAGCAGACCGGCTGCCAGGTCAACGCCAAGACCGCCGCGACCTCCGACGAGATGGTCTCGCTGATGAAGACCGGCGCGTACGACGCCGTCTCCGCCTCCGGCGACGCCTCCCTCCGCCTGATCGCCTCCGGCGACGCCGCACCCGTGAACACCGCGCTCGTGCCGAACTACGCCGACGTCTTCACCGGGCTCAAGAACAAGGAGTGGAACTCCGTCAGGGGCGTCGCCTACGGCATCCCGCACGGCCGCGGCGCCAACCTCCTCATGTACGACACGCAGAAGGTGAAGCCGGCCCCCGACTCCTGGTCCGCCGTCTTCGACAAGGCCTCGGCGCACAGCGGCAAGGTCACCGCCTACGACTCCCCCATCTACCTCGCCGACGCCGCCCTGTACCTCAAGGCGACCAAGCCCGAGCTCGGGATCAAGAACCCGTATGCCCTCGACCAGAAGCAGTTCGACGCCGCCGTGGCCCTGCTCAAGGAGCAGAACGCGCACATCGGCGAGTACTGGAGCGACTACCTCAAGGAGATCTCCGCCTTCAAGAGCGGCGACTCGGTCGTCGGCACCAGCTGGCAGGTCATCGCCAACCTCGCCAAGTCCGAGGGCGCGAAGGTCGACGCGGTCCTGCCGAAGGAGGGCTCCACCGGCTGGTCCGACACCTGGATGGTCTCCGCCAAGGCCAAGCACCCCGTCTGCGCCTACAAGTGGCTCGACTGGATCGTCTCGCCGAAGACCAACGCGCAGGTCGCCGAGTACTTCGGCGAGGCCCCGGCCAACGCGAAGTCGTGCGCCGAGACCGCCGACAAGAACCACTGCGCCGTCTTCCACGCCACCGACGAGGCGTACTGGAAGCAGGTCCACTTCTGGACCACGCCCATCGAGCAGTGCCTGGACGGCCGGACGGACGCGCGCTGCGTGCCGTACGCCAAGTGGGTCCAGGCCTGGAACGAGATCAAGGGCTGACCCCGGCGCCATGACCGCACTCACCCCCGGGCTCTCCCCCGAGTCCGCGCAGCGAGCCGCCGGCCCCGGCCGCGGTGCCGTCCGGCGGCTCGCCGGGGCCCTGCACCGGCGGCCCCGGCTGCGCCTCGCCGCCCTGCTCACCGCCCCGCTGCTCTGGCTGGTCCTCGCCTACCTCGGCTCCCTGGCGGCCCTGTTCCTCTCCGCCTTCTGGTCGACCGACACCTTCACGTCGGAGGTCGTCCGGATCTGGACCTCCCAGAACTTCGAGGAGCTCGTCAGCTCCCCCGTCTACCGCACGGTCGCCCTGCGCACCATCGGCGTCGCCCTGGCCGTGACCGCGCTCTGCGCCGTCATCGCCTTCCCGCTCGCCTTCTACACGGCGCGCGTCGCGCACCCGCGCCGCCGACCGCTGTTCGTGGTCGCGCTGCTCATGCCGCTGTGGGCCGGCTACCTGGTGAAGGTGTACGCGTGGCGGCTCATCCTCTCCGAAGGGGGGCCGCTCGACTGGGCGCTGCGGCCCCTCGGCCTCAGCGGGCCGGGGTACGGGCTCACGGCGACGGTGCTCGTCCTGACGTACCTCTGGCTGCCCTACATGGCGCTGCCGATCCACACCGCGCTCGTCCAGCTCCCCGACAACCTCCTGAACGCCTCGGCGGACCTGGGGGCGAGGACCTGGCGGACCTTCGTCTCGGTGGTGCTGCCGCTGGTGTGGCCGGCGGTGGCCGCGGGGTCCGTCTTCACCTTCTCCCTGAGCCTCGGCGACTACATCACCGTGCAGATCGTCGGCGGCAAGACCCAGCTGATCGGCAACCTCGTCTACTCCAACGTCACCCTGAACCTGCCGCTGGCGGCCGCGCTCGGCACCGTGCCGGTCGCCGTCATCGTGGTGTACCTCCTCGCGGTGCGGCGCTCCGGTGCGCTGCGCAGCCTGTGACCGGCCGGAAGGACCGCGACCGATGAACCTCTCCCGTCCCGCGCGGATCGCGCTGCGCACCGCGGCCGGCCTCGGCTTCGCGGCGATCTACCTGCCGCTGCTGCTCGTCCTGCTCGGCTCGCTCAACCCGGACCGCTCGGCGAGCTGGCCGCCGCCCGGCCTCACGCTCGACTGGTGGGCGGCGGCCTGGGACAACGAGGGCGCCCGCGAGGCGCTGTGGACCTCGGTCCGGGCGGGGCTCGCGGCGACGGCCGTGGCCCTGCTGCTCGGCACGCTCATCGCCTTCGCGGTGCAGCGGTACACCTTCTTCGGGCGGGAGGCCGTCTCCTTCGCGGTGGTGCTGCCGATCGCGCTGCCCGGCATCGTCACGGGCATCGCGCTCAACTCGGCCTTCGGCACGGTCCTGGAACCCCTCGGCGTCGGCCTCGGGATGTTCACGGTGGTCGTGGGCCACGCCACCTTCTGCATCGTGGTCGTCTTCAACAACGTGGTGGCGCGGTTGCGGCGGCTGCCCGGTTCGTACGAGGAGGCCGCGATGGACCTGGGGGCGCACACGTTCCGCGTCTTCCGGGACATCACCTTCCCGCTGCTGCGCTCGGCGCTGCTCGCGGGCGGGCTGCTCGCCTTCGCGCTGTCCTTCGACGAGATCGTGGTGACGACGTTCACGGCGGGGCCCGGGGTGCAGACCCTGCCGGTGTGGATCTTCAACAACATGACCCGCCCTCAGCAGGCCCCGGTGGTCAACGTGGTGGCGGCGGCGCTCGTCCTGCTCTCGGTGATCCCGATCTACGCGGCGCAGCGGCTCTCCTCGGACACGCCGGGCGGCGGGCGGGTGTGAGGGGCGCCGCCCGGCCCGTTCCATCGGCGTCCGTCAGCGGGGTCGCTTCACCCATTCGAGGGTCACGCGCAGGCTCGCGTTGGCACTGCCCTGCACGACGAGCGCGGTGAGCCTGCCCGCGTCCAGGCCGAGCTGGCAGCCGAACTCGACGGTCGCGCGGTCGGGGGCCGCCTGGTGGAGCGCCGCGCCGATCTGCCCGGCGAAGGAGGAGAGGGCCTCGGTGACGCCCGACAGGTCGGGCAGCCGACCGCCGAGCCCTTCGAGGTCCGCCTCCGGGCCGAGGCGTCGGGCCTCCACGAAGAGGGTCGCGTCTCCGACCTCGACCTCGGTGATGTCCGGCATCGAAGCTCCCTGCGTTCAGAGTGTCGGGCTCAGTGCGCCCGCGACCGACCTGGACGCGGGGCCGGTGATGTCTGCGGTGTCCGTGCTTTCCGGGCCGTCCGCGGCGAGGGCGCTGCCCCGGAGCCACTCGGGCCAGCTGAGGTTCCAGTCGCCGAAGCCGTTGTCGAAGGGCGTCATGGGCTTCCCGTACCCGTTGACGACCCGTACGAGGTCCCCCTCGCGCACCGTGCGGAAGAGCCAGGCGGCGTCCTCGGTGCTCATGCCCGTGCAGCCGTGGCTGACGTCCTCGTTGCCCTGGGAGTCGAGCGACCAGGGCGCGGCGTGCAGGTATTCGCCGCTCCAGGTCACCCGGGTGGCCCAGCGGACCTTGAGGTCGTAGAAGTCGGTGCTGCCGCGCTCGATGCCGATGGTGTCGCCGCGCATGCGGACGAGGGGCTCCTTGCCGAGGACGACCTTGATGCCGCCCCGGGTTCGGTAGCCGGCCTTGCCGGTGGTGACCGGGAGGGTGCGCAGGGGTTCACCGTCGCGGAAGACGGTCATCCGGTGGGCGGAGACGTCGGTGACGGCCTCGATCCGGGCGCCCGTGGTGAACGTGAGGGGGCGTGAGGGGCCGCCGTAGAGGCCGCCGCCGAGGTGGGCCCCGTCGAGGCCGCTGTGGACGCGGATCGTGGCGTGGGCGGGCCAGTAGGTGCGGGGCCGGTAGTGGAGGGTGGCGGAGTCGACCCAGTGCCAGGCGCCGTCGACGTGGGGTTCGGACCGCACGTCGAGGGCCCGTTCCACGGCGCGGCGGGTGTCGGGATCGTCCTCCGGCACGGGCCTGCTGAGCTCGGCGGTGATCGGCCGGCCCACCCCGTACGGGCCGCCGCCCCCGGGTCCGAAGGTGACGGTCAGCCGCTCCCCGGCGGGCATCGGGGCGGTCCGGAAGTCGAGGCGGGCGCGGCGGGCGCCGCCCGCCCCCGCCCCGTCGACGACGAGCCGGGCGGCGTACCGGGCCCCGGCCGGCAGGGGTGCGGCGCTGGTCCACCGGGTGTGGTCCGCGCTCTGCGCTCCGGCGACCCGGCGGCCGCGCTGGTCGGTGACGGTGACGTCGGCGAGCACTCCGGGGGTGCGGAGCGCGAGCTCCACGGGCCCGGTGGCCCGGGGGCCGAGCGTGAACGGGCGGCCCGTGAGGACGCGGTCGCCGCCGAGGACGACCGAGCGGCGCGGGCCGGAGCACAGGCCACCGCCGGCGGCGCAGCCGTCCACCGCGACGACGGCGGTGGCGGCGCGGGAGGCGGCGGCCCGGCGTTCGTCCTCGGATTCCCGGTCCGGGGACTGGGCCGCCGTGCTGACGAGGACGGCTCCGACGGCGAGGGAGAGGACTCCCCACCCCCGTGCGTATCGGCGTGACGACACGTCGGACACCCTCTCCTTCATGCGGTGACGTCTTCCTGCGGTGACGTCGGCGGACGGTGCCGACCGCAGCATCAAAGCGGATGAGAGGAGAAAAAGATGATCAATACACCGGGCGTGGCGGCGGAGTCGGGGGCGAGACGACTCGAATGGGTCAGCGGGCCGGTCGACGGGCTCGGCCCACCGGTCGACGGGCTCCGCAGGCCGATCGACAGGCTCCGCAGGCCGGTCGACGGGCTCCACAGGCCGGTCGAGCGGGGCGGGAGACCCGGCGGCCGGGTCAGCGGGCCGGTTCCGGGAGTTCCTCGCCGGTCTCCAGAAGGGACTTGAGGCTGGAGATCAGCGCGGGCCAGCCCTCGCCGATCAGCCCCTTGATGGTGCCGTCGGGCTCCAGGTCCCCGTGGGTGACCGTGAGCTTGACCATGTCGCCGGACGGCTCGATCACGAAGGTGACCCGGGACCGGCGCTCGCGGGTGAGGCGCTCGTACGCCTCCTCCTCGAGGCGGACCGCCTCCGCCCAGGCCGGGGTGAAGGTGTGCCAGGTGTACGAGAGGAGGCGGCCGGGCTCGGCCTCGAGGACGACCTGCTCGGCGTCCTCGGTCCTGCGGCCGTTCTCGTCCCAGACCATCGGCGCGCCCGGGGTCCACTCCGACTCGAAGGCGACGCCCCAGTAGCGGCGCGTGAGCTCGGGGTCGGTGAGCGCCCGCCAGAGCTCCTCGGGGGTGGTCCGGATGTAGGTGGTGTAGACGAACGAGTCGCTGTCCATCGTGCTGCCCCTCGGATCTGCTCCCCCGCGGCCTGCCCCTCTCCACCCTAGGCAGGCGCCGGACGGACGTGCCAGCGAAGAACCCCCGTCCGGCACGGGTGCTCCGGCGGTTGATTAGGTGCGGAGGAAACTATTCAACGTGCTGCTAGCGTGTCCGGATGTCCCTCAAGCACGCCGTCCTCGCAGCTCTCCTGGAGGGCGAGGCCTCCGGATACGACCTGGCCAAGATCTTCGACGTGTCCGTCGCCAACTTCTGGGCCGCCACACCGCAGCAGCTCTACCGCGAGCTGGAGCGGCTCGCCGAGGCCGGTCTGATCACGGCCCGCGTGGTGGAGCAGGAACGGCGCCCCAACAAGCGGATGTTCAGCCTCACGGAGTCGGGCAGGCGGGATCTGGTCGCCTACACGACGACCCCGCCGCGGCCGAGCGCCGTCCGCGACGAGCTGATGGTGCAGGTGCAGGCCTGCGACGAGGGCGACACCGCGGCCGTCCGTGAGTTCGTGGCCCGGCGGATGGAGACGGCCCGGGCGAAGCTGGCCCGCTACGACCGGTTGCGGGAGTGGATGCTCGACGGCCGGGACGAGGACACCTATCTGGGTGAGGCGGAGCGGGTGGGTCCGTACCTCACCCTGATGCGCGGGCGGTTCTTCGAGGAGGAGAACCTGCGCTGGGGCGAGCGCGCCCTCGCCGTGCTCGACCGGCGCGCCGCCGCACGGGACGCGGCCCCGCGGAGGGATGACGCCGCCTCTACTCTGCGGTAACGTCACCGCCCGGCCGCCGGAGGCACCGGGGGCGACACAGAGACGGATCGGGCGGGCCTGAAATGAACGTCGGTGACCTCGTCGAGGACTTCACCCTTCCGGACGAGACGGGCGCTCCGCGTTCGCTGACCGGTCTGCTCTCCGAGGGCCCGGTCGTCCTCTTCTTCTACCCGGCGGCCCTCACGCCGGGCTGCACCGCCGAGGCCTGTCACTTCCGTGACCTCGCGGCCGAGTTCCGCGCCGTCGGCGCCCTGCCCGTCGGCATCAGCTCCGACGGGGTGGAGCGGCAGCAGGAGTTCGCCGAGCGGCACTCGCTCGGCTATCCCCTGCTGTCCGACACGGACGGTGCCATAAGGGAGCGGTTCGGCGTGAAGCGCGGGTTCTCGCTGGCCCCGACGAAGCGGGTCACCTTCGTGATCGGCCAGGACCGGCGGATCCGGGAGGTCGTCCGCAGCGAACTGCGGATGAGCGCGCACGCGGACCGCGCGCTGGCCACTCTGCGCGGCGCCTGACGGGGGCCTTTCTTCGCCGCGCGACGGAGGCCTCTCCCCCGCCGCGCCTGACACGGGCCTTCCCCGGCCGCGCCTGACGCGGGCCTTCCCCCGGCCACGCCTGCCCGGGGCAGCACTCTCGGGCGCCGGAGGGCTTCACCGCCGGTCAGATGCCGAGCAGCTTCACCTTGGCCGCGGCGAACTCCTCGGAGGTGAGCAGGCCCTGCTGGACGAGCTCGCCGAGCCGGGCCGGCTGGTCGGTGATCGACGGCGCCCCGCCGGCGGCGGTCGGCGCGGCCGGAGGCGGGGGCGGTCGGCACGGCCGGGGGCGGGTCCGGCTCCGGCGGAGGGGCGCCGGGGCTGCCGCCGGGCCTGGAGTCGGCGATGGCCTGCTCCTGGTCCCCCTCCCGGCGCGCGGCACGGGCGGAGTTGCGGCCCGCCGCGTAGGCCGCGCCGCCCGCAAGGACGCCACGCGACGGGGGCGCGCCGCGCCTCCTCGACGGGCTCGGGCGGGATGCGCACCGGCTCCGGCGGTCCGCGGCCTCCATCCGAACACGGCGGCGGAGGGCCCGCACGCGGGGCGGCCACGACGTGCGGACGTGCGGGGACCGGGTGAGACTCGCTGCATCGCCGGGCCTCCCACGGCCCACGCGGGAACGGAGTGTGCAGGAATGGACGACTACCCCCTCCTCAACGTCTTCTGGACCATGCTGTGGTTCTTCCTCTGGATCATGTGGCTCTTCCTGCTGTTCAAGGTGATCACCGACATCTTCCGCGATCACTCCCTCGGCGGCTGGGGCAAGGCGGGCTGGCTGATCTTCTGCATCCTGCTCCCGTACCTCGGCGTGCTGGTGTACGTCATCGCCCGTGGCAAGGGCATGGGCCAGCGGGACGTCAAGCAGGCGAAGGAGACCGAAGCGGCGTTCCAGGACTACATCCGCAAGACCGCAGGTCCGCAGGGCGGCGGAGCCGCCGACGAACTGACTCGGCTCGCCGACCTCAAGGCGAAGGGCGCCATCACGGCCGAGGAGTTCGAGAAGGCCAAGGCCAAGGTCCTGGCCTGAGGCTCCCCATGCGACGGACGGGACGGCGGCGCGCCGAAGCCGGCGGAGACGGGCGTGGCGACGGGCTTCAGGGTTCCCTCCTGCGGGAGATCGCGGCGGCGCCCGGGAGGCTTCCGGAAGCGCTCGCCCTCTTCGCCCTGCGTCACCTCGGCCCCGGGGCGGGGCCGTCGGTCGAACGCCTCCGCGCCGCCCATCCCGACGCCGACGCGACCGCCCTGCGAGCCCTCGTCGTCACCCGCGGACGCCGACGGGTCACGGCGGAGGGCTCCTTCGTCGGCGGCCCCTTCCTGTTCCTCATCCCCGTGGCGTTCTGCGGAGCCCTCCTGGCCCAGGCGCGCATCGTGCTCGAACTCGCCGCCACCGAGGGGCGCGACACCACGGATCCGGAGCGCGCGGCCGAACTGCTCGTCCTGCAAGGGGTGTACGCGGACACCGCGGCGGCCCGGGCCGCCCTCGACGCCGCCCCCGACAGGTCCCGGTCGGAAAGCCGGCGGGGGCGGATGACCGCGCTCCGCGACCTGGTGCTGCGCATGGCCTGGCTGCTCGGACTGCTCACGCCCTCCGACGAGAAGGTCGGACTGTGGACCCGGATCGGCCAGTGGGCGCTCGTCGGCTGTGTGTTCCTGGTGGGTCTGGTGGCCCCGCTCGTCTGGCTGCCGTACATGGCCTTCTCGTACAACCGCGCCACCAACCGGCTGGTCGACCGGGCCACCGTCTTCTACATCGGCTCGCGCGACCTCCGCACCTCACGGGGCATCCGGGTCGATCCCGCCACGGCCGTGGCGGGGCTGCGCGCGCTGGGGTCGATGATGCTGCCGACGGTCGCCCTGCTCCTGGTCATCGCCACCGACACCCGGATCGCGGGCGGCCGGTGGCCGGTGGTCGGCATCGTCCTGACGACGAGCTGCCTGGTCACGGGCGGATGGTGGCTGTGGCGGCGTCGGCGGCAGCGCCGAGAAGCATCCCCCTAATACGTATGCGAAATGCGCCTTTGATACGGTCGGGCCGTGAGGCTGACGAAGTTCACCGACCTGGCGCTCCGCGCCGTGATGCGCCTGGCGGTCACCGCACCCGAGGAGTCCGTCACCACCCGCGAGGTGGCGGAGTCGATGGACGTGCCCTACGCCCACATGGCGAAGGTGGTCACCCGGCTCCAGCACCTCGGCGTGGTCGAGGCGCGGCGCGGCCGGGGCGGCGGCCTGGCCCTGACGGAGCTGGGTCACCGCTCTTCCGTGGGCTGGCTTGCCCGGACCCTGGAGGGCGAGGAGGAGGTCGTCGCCTGCGAGGGCGATCCGCCGTGCCCGCTGCGCACCGCGTGCCGGCTGCGCGGAGCGCTGCGCGAGGCCCAGGAGGCCTTCTACCGCGTGCTGGATCCGTTGACCGTGGCGGAACTCGTGGAGTCGCCGACCGGTCCGCTGCTGCTGACCCTCGGGCCGCGTCCCGCGCGATCGCCCTGAGGGCGCCCGCCCCCCAGGGCGCATCCGCACGCCTTTTGACATCCGCGCGCCTTTAAATACGTAGATCATCTACCAGATTGAGAGTTCTCATGCTGTCCGAGCAGGCCGCTCCGGTCGTCCGCGCCACCTTGCCCGCCGTCGGAGGCGCACTCGGCGAGATCACCGAGCGCTTCTACGGTCGCCTCTTCGCCGCCCACCCCGAGCTGCTGCGCGACCTGTTCAACCGGGGCAACCAGGCCAACGGCGACCAGCGGAAGGCCCTCGCCGGCTCCATAGCCGCCTTCGCCGTCGCCCTGCTGGAGAACCCGGACGGCCGCCCCGACGCCCTGCTGTCCCGGATCGCACACAAGCACGCCTCGCTCGGCATCACCTCCGAGCAGTACAAGATCGTGCACGAGCACCTCTTCGCCGCGATAGCGGAGGTCCTCGGCGACGCGGTGACCCCCGAGGTCGCGCAGGCCTGGGACGAGGTGTACTGGCTGATGGCGAACGCGCTCATCTCCGTGGAGGCCCGCCTCTACCAGGAGGCCGGTGTCGCCGAGGGCCAGGTCTGGCGGACCATGGAGATCGCCGAGAGACGGGAGGAGACGGCCGACACGGTGTCCTTCGTCCTGCGGCACGTCGACGGGACCCCCACGGCTCCCTTCCGGCCGGGCCAGTACGTGAGCGTCCAGGTCACCCTGCCCGACGGCGCCCGGCAGATCCGCCAGTACAGCCTGTCCGCCGCCCCCGGACGCCCGCAGTGGCGGATCACGGTGAAGCGGGTCGCCGGGGACCCGGCGGGCGAGGTCTCCTCCTGGCTGCACGCCCACGCCGCCGCGGGCGACACCGTGGAGGTCTCGGCCCCCTTCGGCGACCTGGTCCTGCCCGAGGGGGAGAGTCCCCTGTTGCTCGCCTCCGCCGGGGTCGGCGGCACCCCGATGCTGGCGATGCTCGACCACCTGGCCGCCACCGGGTCGGACCGCCCGGTCGTCGTGGTCCACGCCGACCGCGCCCCCGCCTCCCACGCGCACGCCGACGAGTTGCGGCGCCTCGTGGACGCGCTGCCGCAGGGAACGCTGCACCTCTGGTACGAGGAGCCGGGCGAGTCCGGCGCCCGCCCGGGGCGGGCGGACGTCACGCTCCTCGACCTTCCGGCGGGCACCACCGCGTATCTGTGCGGGCCGCTGCCCTTCCTGCGCGCGGTGCGCGGAGACCTCCTCGGCCGGGGCGTCGCGGCGGCGGACATCCACTACGAGGTCTTCGGCCCCGATCTGTGGCTCGGCACCGAAGGCTGACCTACCCCCACCACCCCATTCCTTCGATCCCCAAGCACCATGGCGCTCCCGCCAGGGATATTGCATAGTGATGTGCCATATCAACCTCGCAATCAGCGGGTGCGCAGGAATGGGGCGGAAGCGATGGGATCGTTCGGAGCAGCAGCGGGCGGGCGGGGCGCGGGGCGGCCGGTGCGCGGGATCGCCCTCGACATCGGCAGTTCCCGGACCCGCGCCTGGGCTCCGGGGGCGGGCGTCTTCGCGGACGTGCCGAGCGGCCCGGTGCGACGCGGCCGGGTCATGGATCCCGACTCCCAGCTCCGGCTGCTCCGGCGCCTGGCCGCATCGGCTCCGGGCGGCGACGGGCACGACACCGTCGTCATGCTGACCCACCCGGTCCTCGCGGGTCCGGAGGAGCGGGCGGCGGCGAGGCGGATGGTGGACGGCCTCGGCCCGGTGCGGGTCATCGCCGTGGACAGCGCCCGGGCGGCGGCCGCCTACGCGGCCCCCTCCGGCGAGGGGCCTCTGCTGGTCGTCGACCTCGGCGCCCAGCTGACGGAGGTCACGCTCGTCGTGGACGGCCTCGTGGAGGACGCCCGGCAGGCCGAGGCGGGCCTCGACGACCTTCCGGACCCGGGGAGCGCGCCGGACGCGATCGCCACGACGGCCGCCGACATGGTGGGCGAGCTGTGGCGGGACGACCACACCGGCGCCGTCCGGGGCGCGCTGCGCCGGGGCGTCCTGGTGACCGGCGGCGGCGCCCTGCGACTCGACGTGACGGGGCGCCTCGCCCACCTCCTGCGCGCCCGACTCCGGCTGGCGAACGACCCGTCCACCAGCGCCGTCCGCGGTGCGGGTCTGATGCTGGCCTCCGCCCTCCGCCACCCGACCGGCGCCCTCCCGCGCGGCTGACGGGCGCGGGGAACGACAAAGCCCCGGTTGGACGGGGGATTCCAACCGGGGCCGATTGCCGTGACGGGGCGAAGAGCGGTCACCTCTCGGGGGGGACCTTGGGGACCAGACCCCTTCGCGGTCACGTACATATGAACGGTAAACCTTTCCCGAATGTTCCGGGGAATCCCCGGTGGGCGATGTGAGTCACCTCACCCGTTTTCACCGGGTCCGTCAGTCCCTCTCGGGGCGGTAGACGGTGCCGGGCTCGGCCTTGCCGGGCGCGAGGAGCTCGGGCACCGTCACGAACGTGAAGCCCCGTCGCTTCAGCTCGTCGATGATCGAGGGCACCGCCGGCACCGTTCCGTCGTAGATGTCGTGGAGCAGGATGATCCCGTCGCGGTGCGCGTTGTCGAGCACGCGCTGCCGTATGAGCGCCGAGTCGGTGGTGGAGTAGTCCTTGGCCGTGATGCTCCACAGGACCTGGGCGAGGCCGAGTTCCCGGCTGACGTCGGACACCGTGCCGTCGGTGCGGCCCTGCGGCGGGCGCATGAGGGTGGGCTTCCGGCCGGTGATCTTCGCTATGGCGTCCTGGGTGCGGGAAAGCTCGTCGCGGATCTCGGACTCGTCGAGGTCGGTCAGGATCCGGTGCGACCAGGTGTGGTTGGCGACCTCGTGCCCCTCGTCGGCGATGCGCCTGACCACGTCGGGATAGCGGTCGACGTGCTTGCTGCCGAGGAGGAAGAAGGTGGCGGGCACCTGCTTCTCCTTGAGGACGTCGAGGAGATGAGGGGTGTCCTCGCCCGGTCCCGCGTCGAAGGTCAGGGCTATGCACTTGACCTCGGCGCAGTCGACGCGACGGGCCGCGCCGCCCGCCTTGTCGTCCGTGCCGGCCTCTCGCCGGGCGTCCTGCGGGGTGACCGGATCGACTCCGCAGCCGCTCAGAGCCCACATCAGCGACACCGCGGCGAGCAGTGCCGTGCTCACCGCCTTGCCGCGGCCGGACCTGGATCGGAACATGGTGGACCCGCTTTCCCCGTGGTGTCTTCGGTACGGCCGTCACCGCTGGTCAGGGCGGTGCGCGCGGCCGGAAGGCACTCTACACACGGTGTATACCGGGGTGATCGGCGGGGTCCGCCGACCGTTCACGGGCACGCGAGAACCCCCGGGCTGCGCCCGTCCGCGCCGCCCGGGGCATCCACGCGTCCCGCTCAGCGGGACGCGAGCAACAGCCGGGCCTCGGTCTCCTGGTCGCCCGAGACGGCCTGCAGGGACTGGATGTCGAAGCCGGTGGCGAGCACCTTCTCGACCTCGTCGACGGCTCGGTAGCCGCCGTTGAGCGTGACCCCGACCGGGGCGGTCAGGTGGACGGGGCCCACCTCCTCGTGCCGCCCGCCGGCCGTGTCGAACGTGGCGGTCCACACGGTGGGAGCCGGACCCGTGGCCGCCTGGGGGTTCGGTGTCGTGTCCTCCAGCCGGTAGACCCGGTCGAGGACGTCGAACACGGCCTGGGCGTCCTCCTTGCAGCAGTCGTTGAGCTGCACGGTGACGTCGGTGTCGATGTGCAAGTCGTACACGTCGCTCATCTCCTCGCGGCCCGCCGGCCTGTCGTGCTGCCACGCGCTCCTCGTGCCGGGCACTCGTCGTGCCACGCCTCCAGCATCCCTCGCGGACGGTCGCCCCGCGAGGGCCGTCTCCCTCGGTCAGCGGCCTTCGACGACGCGCTCGACGGTGTCGGCCTCCGAGGCGCGTTTGTCGGGCCGGTGCCGCACGACCCGGGCGAAGCGGAGCGTGACGCCCGCCGGGTAGCGCGTCGAGACCTGGAGCCCGTCGTACGCGATCTCCACGACGAGCTCGGGCCGTACGCGTACGGTGAAGCCGTCGTCCGACACGGCGAGCTCCCGGAGCCGCTCGGTCTGCCAGCGCAGCATCTCGTCGGTGAGCCCCTTGAAGGTCTTCCCGAGCATGACGAAGCCGCCGTCGGCGGTCCGCGCGCCGAGGTGCAGGTTGGAGAGCAGCCCGGTCCTGCGGCCGTGGCCCCGCTCCACGGCGAGCACGACGAGGTCGAGGGTGTGGACGGGTTTCACCTTCAGCCAGGTGCGCCCCCGGCGACCGGCCGCATAGGGCGCCTCCAGCGCCTTGACGAGCACGCCCTCGTGTCCCCGGGCCAGGGTGTCCGCGTAGAACCGCTCGGCGGCCGCGGTCTGCGCGGGATCGGCCGGATCGGTGACGACGGCGCGGCGGACCCGCTGCGACTCCGGGAGCAGACGGGCGAGGACGGCGTGCCGCTCCAGGCCCGGCCGGTCGATCAGCTCCTCCCCCTCCCTCGCGAGGACGTCGAAGAAGACCGCCGTGAGAGGCAGTACGGCACGCGCACCGGCCACGTCGACCCGGGAGCCGACCCGGGCGGAGATCATCTGGAAGGACACGGGCCTGCCGCTCCCGGGATCGAGCGCGATCACCTCGCCGTCCAGGACGAAGCCGTCGGCGGCGACCGCGCGGGCCGTCGCGACCACCTCGGGGAGGCGGTCGGTGATGTCGTCGAGCGAGCGGGTGTACACCCGGACGTCGTCGCCGCGCCGATGCACCTGGATGCGGATCCCGTCGAGCTTCTCCTCGACCGCGCACGGCCCCAGGTCGGCGATCGCCTCGGCGACGGAAGCGGCGGTGTGGGCGAGCATGGGCTGCACGGGACTGCCGACCCGCAGGGTGAACCGCTCCAGCGCGGAGGCCCCCTCGTCCAGCACGGCCCGGGCGACCGGCGGCAGCGAGCCTTCGAGCATCACGGCGCGCCGCAGTTCGAGGGCGGGCACCCCGGCGGCCCGCGCGACGCCCTCCAGGGCGATGGCGTCGAGAGCGCCCTGCCGCACCTCCCCCGTCAGCAACCGCACCAGGAGTTCCTGTTCGTCGTGGGTGGCGGCGGAGAACAGTCCGTGGACGAGCCGGCTCCGCTCGGCGCGGGCTCCGGCACCCGACACGGCGGCGAGCTCCGCCATCGCCGCGTCGACCTGCCCGAGCGTGAGCGCGGGACCTTCGGCAGGCGGCACGGCCGGCGGGACGACGTCCTTGAGGACGCTCCATCCGACCCCGATCCGCCCCTGCGGCAACCTCCCGGACAGATACGCGATGACGAGCGGGCTCTCGTCGGGCTCGGCCTCGGCGAACAGCTCGGCCAGCAACGCGATCTTGCGCGAGCGCGCGGAGGCGGCGGTGACCTCCCGGGACACTTCCGCGACACGCGCCAGCAGCATGGGCCCATCCTCTCCACCACCCGCCCCGACCGCATGTCAGGGCGCCCCGTCAGGGCCAGGCCACCGGACGCCTCCTCCGCCGGGACCGCGCCGCACCCACCTCCCTCCTCCGCCGGAAACGCTCCAGGAACCTCGCACGCCCCGGACGCCCCACCGGCCGGTCGCCCGCCGCGGGGCGCCCCGCGGGGGCGGGTACCGCCGGAACCCTCTCCCCGCCGACCGGCACCGTCGGAACCGCCTCCGCCCGCACCAGCCCGGCCAGTGCCACCGTCGATGCCGGCGCCACCGCCGACGCACCGACTCCGCCCGCGCGCGTCTCGCCGGGATGCGGGGCCTGTCGCTCCGCGCGCGCCTCGTCCAGTGCCAGGGCGAGGCTCAGCCGGTGCCAGAGGATCTCGTCCGGATCGTCGGCCCGCATCAGCCGTTCGGCGATCTCGCGCGCGACCGGCGACACCGGCATCCCGGGCGGCGGAGGCGGGCGCAACCGGTCGAGGTGCGTGCGCTCGTACGGATCGTCGACGACCTCGGCCACCTGGACCGGGTCGAGCAGGGAGGCGATGGCGGCGGCCCGCGCCCAGGGGTCCTCGGCGGCCCGGAGCAACAGGGCGAGCCGCCGCGCCCGCCAGTTCCTCGCCCTCCGGTCCTCGTGCGCGGCGAGGAGCTCGCGGAGGTGCAGCGGCAGCCGCCCGGTGAGGAGGTCCGGGCGGGTGAGGCCGAACTCGACGACCTCCTGCGCCAGATACATCCACACCACCATCCGGTAGCGGTTCAGCGAGAACCGCACCGGGCTGACGTGCCCCGTCCGGGCGAGCCGGGTGAACCGGTCGGCGGTGATTCCGAGGAGGGCGGCGGCCTCCCCCGTACCGACCGCGCGCACCCGCTCGCGCAGGCCGACGGGGAAGTCCGGGGCGGCCCTGAGGCGGTCGAGCTCGCGCCGCTCGACCCGCCGCCGCTCCCCTTCGCCGGTCGGCGCCGTCCTCACCAGGCCGAGCTGGACCGCGAGCCGGAACTCGTCGCGCCTCAGCTCCAGCTCCTGCGCGGCCCGCCCCGGTGTCACCGTGCGCGCCCCTTCGTCCACCGCCATCTCGCGGCCCTCCCCCTGCGTCCGTGTTCCCTTCGAGCAGCGGGCCTCCGAGGCCCACACAGAAGAACGTAACGCAGAGTGACGACAGCCGCACCACCTGTGGACAAAGGGCTGTGGACAACCCTCGCGGGCAGTGGCGTCAGAGGACGCCGTCGCCCGGGAGGCCGGGCTGCCGGGCCGCCACGCCGAGGTGTTCCCCGACCCGGTTGACCAGCAGCGTCATCTCGTACGCCACCTGACCGACATCCGCCTCCGCCGCGCTCAGGACGCACAGGCAACTGCCCTCGCCCGCCGCCGTCACGAAGAGCAGCGCGTCGTCGAACTCCACCATCGTCTGCCGTGCCCGACCCGCCCTGAAGTGCCGGCCCGAGCCCCGCGCGAGGCTGTGCAGACCGGAGGAGACGGCCGCCAGGTGCTCGGCGTCCTCACGGACGAGCCCGCTGCTCGCGCCCGTCACCAGGCCGTCGTTCGACAGCACCAGTGCATGCCGTATGTGTCCGACCCGCTGCGTCAGGTCGTCCAGGAGCCAGTCCAGTTCCTTGTCCAACGCCATCAGTGGTCCTCCCCCTAGCGGTTGCGTCCCCCTCGGCCCGGACCCCGGTGGTCCTCAAGGCCTTCGTGGTCCGTCCCGTCGTGGTCCGCGTATCGCCGCAAGCCTTACGCACTGTCGTGAACAGGGCAAGCACCACACCGCGCCCGCGCGTGCCGCGGGCGCGGTGACGCCCCCTCAGCCGACCGTGTCCAGGAGCCGGGCGGTGTGCATCCGCCCCGCGTATTCGACCAGGCGGATCAGCACTTCCTTCCCCGAGTCGCGGTCGCGCGCGTCGCACAGCACGACGGGCGTGCCGCGGTCCAGGTCGAGGGCGCGGGACACGTCGTGCGCCCCGTACGTACGCGCGCCCGTGAAGCAGTTGACCGCGACCACGAAGGGGATCTTCCGGTGTTCGAAGTAGTCGACGGCCGGGAAGCAGTCCTCCAGGCGCCGCGTGTCGGCGAGGACGACGGCCCCCAGGGCGCCCTGCGACAGCTCGTCCCAGAGGAACCAGAACCGGTCCTGGCCGGGCGTGCCGAAGAGGTAGAGCGAGAGGCCGGAGCGGATCGTGATGCGGCCGAAGTCCATGGCGACGGTCGTGGTGGTCTTCTGGTCGACGCCCCCGGTGTCGTCGACGAGTTCCCCGGCCCTGCTGAGCCGTTCCTCCGTGCGCAGGGGCCGGATCTCGCTGACCGCGCCGACGAGGGTGGTCTTTCCTACGCCGAATCCACCGGCGACCAGGATCTTCAGCGCGAGGGCGGAGGTGTCCGCGTCGTCGCCCGCGCCGGTGCTCTCAGAGCGCTCGTAGGCCATCGATTACTTCCCTCAGGATTCTTTCGTCAGGGAGCTGAGCGGGCGGTACGGGTCGGCTGACGCGCACGAAGCCCGATTCGAGGAGGTCGCCGAGGAGGACCCGGACGACCCCGACGGGCAGGTCGGCGTCGGCGGCGAGTTCGGCCACCGACTGGGTCTCGGCCCGGCACAGGGTCAGCAGGGACCGGTGCTCGGGGCCGAGGAGTGCCTCCTCCGCCGGTCCGGGCGGCTCGTCGTCCACGACGACGAGGGCGATGAGGTCGAACCGTACGTTGCTGGGGCCCGGTTTGGTCCGTCCGCCGGTCATCGCGTACGGGCGGACGAGCGGTCCCGCGTCGGCGTCGTACCACTGACTGCCCGGTACCGGCGGCCCGTCGCCGGTGCTGTCGTCGTTCATGGGTCTCTCCGGATCAGCCGGCGGCCGGCGGGGTCACCGTGAGGCGCGGCGGGGTGTGCAGGTGCTCGCCGACGCGCTTCACGAGCCGGGCCATCTCGTAGGCGATGAGGCCGATGTCGGCGCTCACGGAACTGAGCACGGCGAGACAGGAGCCGTCTCCCGCCGCGGCGACGAAGAGGAAGCCGTCGTCCATCTCGACCATCGTCTGGCGGACTCCGCCGGTGTGGAACTGCCGTCCGGCGCCCTTGGCGAGGCTGTGGAAGCCGGAGGCGATGGCGGCCAGGTGCTCGGCGTCCTCACGGCTGAGCCCGTTGGAGGCGCCCACGGCGAGTCCGTCGTTCGAGAGCACCACGGTGTGGCGGACCTCGCGGACCCGCATGACGAGGTCGTCGAGGAGCCAGTCCAGTTCGCCGGACCGGTGGTGCGAGATCCGCTCGTGGTCGATCATGCGTCGTCTCCTTCGGAGCGAGGGTCGAGAGGTGCGGTGCCGTGGCCGAGGCCGTGGCCCTTGTCGGTTCCGAAGCCCGTGCCGAGGGGGCGCCTGGTGCCCGGGGCGGCGCCGCCGCCCCGCTGCCAGCCGTCCCGGTACGCCGCCATGCGGTCCCGGACCTGTTCCGGGGTGCGCGCGTCCGTGCCGGACGCGACCGGTGCGGGCACCGGTGCCGGGGCGGGTGCCTCGCGCAGCTGCGGAACGAGACTCGCCTGCCGTACGCGTCGGGGCAGTTCGCTCCCCGCCTCGTCCCGGGCGGTCGGTGCGACGGGCGGCTGCTCCGCCGGAGGCGCCGGTACGGATGCGGAGGGGCCGCGGCGGCGGAGTTCGGTCACTTCGGCGGAGGCGAGAGCGGGAGCGGAGGAGGGGAGGGAGGCGGGCGTGGAGGAGGGCGCGGGTGCGGAGGAGGTGGCGGGCGCGGGCACGGCGGTCGGACGCGTCGGCGGCTGCGGGCGGGAGGCCGGAGGGGACTGGGACGGGCCCGGGCGCCGCGTCCCGTCCGTCTGCTGGGGCAGGCTCGCGGGGCGCGTTCCCGGCTGCGGGGCGGCCCGGCGTCCGGACGCGGCGGGCGGGGCCGGGTCGCCGGGGAGTGCGGGGTTCCTCGGGACCGCGGGCGGGGCGGGCTGCGCGATCTGGGGCCGGCCGAAGCGGCGGGCCTCGGCGCGGTGCGCCTCCTCGCGCTCCCGTGCGGCACGCTCGTCGTCGCCGTGCGGGGCACTGCCGGGTCGGAACCCGCTCCGTGCGGCGCCGGCACCCGGTCCGCCCGGCGTGCGGGTACGGGGGTTCCCCGCGCGCGGGGTTCCGTCGTGAGGCGTGTCGGAGTGATGCGTCTCGGGGTGGTGCGCACCGGAGTGATGCGTACCGGAGTGGTATGCGTCGGAGTCGGTCGCCGGCGTGCCGCGGCCGGGTGGCAGCGCGCCCTGGAGCAGTTCGGTCGGAAGCAGGACGACCGCGGTCGTACCGCCGTAGGGCGATGTCCTCAGGTGGACCTTGATGTCGTGGCGGGAGGAGAGGCGGCTGACCACGAAGAGGCCGAGCCGGTCGCTGTCGAAGAGGTCGAGGGCCTCGGACTGGGCGATGCGGCCGTTCGCCTCGGCGAGGGTCTCCTTGCCCATGCCGAGCCCCCGGTCCTCGATCTCCAGGGCGTAGCCGTTGCCGACGGGTTCGCCGCTGACCCGGACCTTGGTGTGGGGCGGGGAGAACTGGGCGGCGTTCTCGATGAGTTCGGCCAGGAGGTGGGTGAGGTCGGCGACGGCTCCGCCGACGACGGCCGTCTCGGGAAGCCGGCGCACCTCCACGCGCGCGTAGTCCTCGATCTCGGAGACGGCGGCGCGGACGACGTTGGTGAGGGGGACGGGCATGCGCCAGGCGCGTCCCGGGGCGGCTCCGGAGAGGATGATCAGGCTTTCCGCGTGGCGCCGCATACGGGTGGTGAGGTGGTCGAGCCGGAAGAGGTCGCCGAGCTCGTTGGGATCGTCGGCACGTCGTTCCATGCTGTCCAGGAGGTTGAGCTGGCGGTGGACGAGGACCTGGCTGCGGCGGGCGAGGTTGACGAACACCCCGGAGATTCCGCTGGCGAGTTCGGCGCGTTCGACCGCGGCGGAGAGCGCCGCGCGGTGGACGGTGGTGAGCGCCTCGCCGACCTGGCCGATCTCGTCCTGGGAGACGGGTCCGGGCGGCGCTTCGGCCTGGACGTCGATCTCCTCGCCCGCGCGGAGCCGGCGCATGGCGGCGGGGAGTTTGCGGCGCGCGATGCCGAGGGCGGTGTTGCGGAGGGTGACGAGCTCGACGACGAGGCCACGGCCGATCCGTACGGAGATGACGAGCGAGGCGGCGACGGCGGCGAGGCCGAGGACGACCGCCGCACCGCTCGCCGTGAGGACGCCGGTGAAGGGGTCGGAGCGGTCGGCGGCCGCGCGGCGCGCGTCGGTCTCGATCGCGGCGAGTCCCTCGTGAACGGCCGCGAGGGCGTCGTCCCATTCGGTGGAGGTGACCGCCTGGGCGGCGGGGCGGCCGGGGTCGGCGGCGCCGACCCGGTCCTCCGCCCGGGTGAGCCGGGCGTGGTCGCCGCCGGTGGAGAGGCGGGTCCAGGCGGCTCGGGCGGCGGCGGGCAGGTCGGCGGCGGACGAGTCGATAAGGGTGCGCCGGGTCTCGACGGCCCCGGAGAAGTCGCGGAGCCGGTCGGCGGAGAGCCGGCCGGTGAGATGGGCGGAGGTGAGGAGGGCGTCCTCGCGGGACAGCATCTCGCCGGCGCGGCCGAATTCGAGGAGTACGCGCGCGTCGGACCCCCGCTCGGCGTCCTGGATGCCGGTGAGGGCGCCGTCGACCGCGAAGGCGGCGGAGATGGCGTCCGTGTACTCCTCGTACGTCCGGCCCCAGTCGGCGCGCCCGTCGGCCGCGGCGGTACGGAGCCGGGCGAGGCCCTCGACCTTGCCGACGAACGTGCTCACCCGGACGCCGACGTCGCCGGGCAGGTCTCCGGTGTCGCCGACGGTGTGCGTGTCGTCCAGACGGAGCCGGGAGACGGCCTCGTCCGTCCGGCGGATCCGGTCCTTCAGCTCGGCGGCCCGGGCGGTGCCGGGCGCCGCGATCTGGCGTACGGCGGCGCGCCGTTCGGCCTGGAGGGCGGCGAGGGCGGCCGTCACGGGCTCGCGGATCTCGGCGTCGACGCGCTGGAGCCGGCGGAGGCCGGCGACGTCCTGCGCGGTGGTGACGGTGGCGAAGCCCCAGAGGGCGAAGAGCGAGACGACCGGGACCATCAGGAGCGAGACGATCTTGGCGCGGACGGAGCGGGGGCGCAGCCCCTGGAAGGCGGGACGGACACGGTGCCCGTCGGGCGGGGGCCCGGCGGGGGCTCCGGGCCGTTCGGCGGACCGCGCGGAGGGCCGTCCGGGGATCGGTCCCGAGGGGTGTGCGGTCGCGCCGGTGAGGGCGCCCGGCGCCGAGGTGCCCGCGTGTCCCGCGGTCGGCGGGGTGCCGGGGGTCCGCTCCCCCGGTTCGTCGGCGGGCGGGCCCGCGTGTGCGCGCCGCCCGCGCGCGGCCGCCGGTGGCGGCGTGGCCGCCTCGGCGTCCTTGGTCTTGCGGGGAGTTCGCATGGCCTCCTCGTTCCGGCTGCGTCTGTGCTCTGGTGCGGTGGGGCGTGGCGTGGGGTGCGCCAGGGGTCGGATCAGGTCGTGGGCGCGGGGGCCGTCTCCCCGGCGCGGAAGCCGGGCGGTGCGACGTCGACCGCGCGCTCGTCCGGTTCGGTGAGGCGTCCGGCCGAGGCGTACGCGGCGCGTTCGGCGGCCGTCGGGGTGAGGGCGACGAAGGCGGAGGTGATGAACAGGTACGAGCCGAGGCCGACGGCGAGGGGGAAGATGAACTGCATGAGCATGGCTCCCGGGAGAGGGGCCCCGGAGGGGACGACCTCGATCCGCACGGCGAACATGCCGGTGTAGTGCATGCTGGTGACGGCCGCGCCCATCACGAGCGAGGCGACGGCCACGGCGGCGGGCGCATGGATGTTGAGCGCCGCCCAGAGGGCCGCCGTGGCGGCGATCACGGCGATCAGGACGGAGAGTCCGACGAGGAGCGGGTCGTACCGCACCTGCCCGTGGAGCCGGAGCGCGGCCATGCCCATGTAGTGCATGCTCGCCACGCCGACGCCCGTGGTCAGACCGCCGATCAGGAGCGAACGGACCCGGTCGCGTCCGTAGCCGACGACGAAGACGCCGACCCCGACGACGGCCATCGCCATGAGGAGGCTGAGGAGGGTGAGCGGAACGTCGTAGCGGATGTCGGTGCCCGTCACGCCGAATCCGAGCATCGCCACGAAGTGCATCGTCCAGATGCCGGTGCCGATCGCGGAGGCGGCGGTGATCAGCCAGTTGCGCCGTGACCGGCCGGTCGCGTCGAGCGCTCGCACGGTGCAGCGCAGCCCGAGGGCGGCGCCGATGCAGGCCATCGCGTACGACAGCACGGGTGTCAGCCAGCCGAAGGTGGCGTGGTCCAGGTGTCCCATGGCCCAGGGACGCTAGTGCGCATCGGGGGGCGCACCAGGGGCGCATTTCGAAAGCTGCTGGAATATGACAGAGAGAGGGCCCCGAACGATCAGGCCGAGTTCGAACGGGCACACAGAACGTTCACCCCTCCGGGTGTCGCATCCTGCGAGATCATGAACCCATGAGCGATGACCCCACGCAGGTACGAGAATTCTTCGGCGCCCGCGCCGCCGACTGGGACAGCCGGTTCCCCGACGACGGTCCCGCGTACGCCGCCGCCGTGGGCGAGCTCGGTCTGCGTCCCGGCGACGCGGTGCTGGACGCCGGCTGCGGGACCGGCCGGGCGCTCCCGCCGCTCCGGGCCGCCGTCGGCCCCTCCGGCACGGTGCTCGGCGCCGACCTCACCCCCGAGATGATCGAACGGGCCGTCGCCGCCGGACGCGGCGGCGAGGAGGGCGGGACGCTGCTGCTCGCCGACGTCGGCCGGCTCCCGGTGCGCGACGGCGCGCTCGACGCCGTGTTCGGGGCGGGGCTCGTCTCGCACCTCGCGGACCCCGTGGCGGGCCTGCGGGAACTCGCCCGCGTCGTACGGCCCGGGGGCCGCCTCGCCCTGTTCCACCCGATCGGGCGAGCCGCCCTCGCGGCCCGTCACGGCCGGCGGATCACCCCGGACGACCTGCGCGCGGAGCCCCGGCTGCGTCTCCTGCTCGCCGAGGCCGGCTGGCGGCTCGTCGACTACGTCGACGAGGACGCGCGCTACCTGGCCCTCGCGGTCCGCGAGGCCTGAGCCTCCGTCGCGGGCGAAAGGATCGGCAGGCGCCCGGCGGGGCGGCGGTGCCGGGGCTCGGGCCCCTCACGGGTCCGCGCGCCGAGCCGCCCCCCGCGCACCGGCCGGGCCCACCGGGCGTGCGCCCCCACACGTCCATCACCGACGCCAACGCCCCCTTCTTTACCGGCACTTCACTGTCTACCGTGGAGGTGCCGGGCAGTCGTGCCCGGGAAAGGCGGCGGGCCGTGGCACGAGTTCCGGAAAGACTGCGCAGACTCCTCCCCTCCGGCCGGAAGGCGCCCGAAGCCGCCGCTCCGGCACCCCCGCGCCCCCGCCAGGGGCACAACCTCTTCGAGGCGGCCGCCGAGTACATAGCCGCCTGTGCCGAGGACGACCCGGCCCGGGCGGAGGAGGCGGCGAGCCGGGTCTCCCCCGGCATGCTCTCCTTCGGCGTGAACGAACTGGCCTGCCGCGCCCTGATCACCCTCGCGCGGGAGCGGAACCAGTCCCCCCGCACCGTGGCCCGCTCGCTGCTCGGCCTGCGTGACCAGTCGGCCGCCGGGCGGGCCGGCGACGCGTGACGGAGCCGTTCCGGAAGGCCGAGGTTCCGGGGCGGAGACCCTCGACGCGCGGGTTACCCACTGGTTAAGGTGCGCCGACGACCAGATGGGGAGGACGCCGTGGCTGGGACGGACCCGATCGCCGAGGCCGACGCCGACGCGCTGTTTGTGCTGACCGCGGCGCTGCTGACACCCGGGCGTTTCCCGAGCGTGCTCGGTGACGACTACCCGGCGGCCTGCGCGGCGCTGGGCCTGCGGCCGTACGCCGAGGGGTACGGGCTCGTGTTCGGCCAGGACGGGCACGGCGCCCGCTGGACGGTCGTCGTCGACGACGTGTCGCTCGTCGCGGTGGCCATCTCCTCCTGGGACTGCGGCATGGCCTACGACCTCTCCCCCGACGAGCGTTCGGTGGTGACCGGGCTGCCGGGCTGGCCGCTCCCCGTGGCGACCGTCGCCCCCGGCGTCCCGGCCCCGCACGACCCGGAGCCCGAAGAGGGCGATCCCGCACCGCTGGCCCCGCCCTCCGGAGAGGAGTGGGGGCCGGCGCAGCGCCGGCTGGGCGCCGACGAGGTGGCGCTCCAGTGGGACACCTGGCGGGCCCGGGCGAGCGACGAGGGGACGGACGGAGAGCCGTCGGCACCCTCCGGCGCGGGGACCACGGGGGCCGGCACCACCGGCTCCGACCCGTACACCGGGGTCAGGAAGGCCCTGCACGAGCTGCGCGGCTACCTGGAGGAGCCGCCGCCGGTGGGGCGGGTGCGATCGGCCGCCGGAATACTGCGTGCCGACGGTCCGGGCTGGTCGCTCGTGGCCAAGAGCGACGACATGGCGTTCGTCCTCCTCGACGAGCTGCCGCGCGAGGTGCTGCCCGTGACGCGCGGACCACAGCTGCCCGCTCTCCTCGAAGCACTCGACGCGATGGCGGTGCGCTCCTCCTGAAGACCTCCTGGACCTCCTGGACTTCCTGAAGACCTCCTGAAGACCTCCTGGAAGTGCTCGGCACCATCGCCGTCCGCTCCTTCCGAGATCCCCGTCCCTCCCGGCCCCGTCATAACGCCCCATAGGACGACGGTCCGAGGTGTGGTTCCCAGCCATGGCCCGACGACAGGGGTGCGCCGCACGATGTGGCGCCGCACCTCTTTCCGTCGTCCCACCGGAGGCCCACCATGCGCCTGTCCCCAGGCGTCTCCTTGATCACCGCGCTCCTCGCCGGGGTCACCGTCCTCGCCCCCGGCGGGCCCCGCCGGGGCCGAAGCGCCGGCCGCCGCGCACTGCGCACGCCAGGACCGGATCCACGTGCCCGGCGCCGAGCGCCGGCAGTCCGCCTGTCTGGACGACCTCACGACCACCGGGCTCGCCGGCACCCCGTACACGGACATGGCGGACCAGGCCGGTCTCGCCGCGAAGGCGACCCGCAACCCCTCGGGGGTGCCCGGCATCCAGGTCGACGGCTACTTCCCCGACGACTCCCGCCTCAACACCACCCACGGTTGGGCCCATGACTCCCAGTTCGTCATCCGGCTGCCCGACCACTGGAACGGCGGGCTCGTCGTCACCGGCGCCCCCGGAAGCCGGCGCCAGTACTCCACGGACGCGCTGATCTCCGACCAGGTGCTCGCCCGGGGCTTCGCCTACGCCGCCACCGACAAGGGCAACACCGGCCCGGACTTCTTCACCGACGGACGGGAACCGGGCGACGCCGTCGCCGAGTGGAACCACCGCGTGACCGAGCTGACGCGGGCCGCCAAGAAGGTCGTGCGGCAGCGTTACGGCCGGGCTCCGGAGCACACGTACATGACCGGCATCTCCAACGCCGGCTACCTCACCCGCTGGCAGCTGGAGAACCGGCCCGAGCTGTACGACGGCGGGGTCGACTGGGAGGGCGTGCTGTGGACGACACACGGCCCGAACCTCCTGACGAGCCTGCCGGTGACGGTGGCCCGGTCCCGGGGTCTCGCCGATGACGAGGACCTGATCGCGGCGGGCTTCGCGCCGGGCTCGCGCTTCCTGTGGCCGTACCACGAGAAGGCCTACTGGGGTCTGACGCAGAAGCTCTTCCGGGCCGAGTTCGACCCCGCGTACGACCCGGCCTGCCCCGGCTCCACCGCCGGCGGGACCGTGGAGCAGATCCTCGCGCCCTGCGCCTCGGACGCCGCGTACGACTACGCCTCGCGGCCGGCGTCCGTCCACCGCGCGGTCGCGAAGGTCGCGCTCACCGGAAGGATCGGCAAGCCGCTCATCACGCTCCACGGCGATCTCGACACCCTGCTGCCGATCGCCACGGACTCCGACGTGTACGCACGGATGATCGACGCGCGGGGCCGGGGCGGGCTGCACCGCTACTACAGGGTGCAGGACGGGACGCACACGGACGGCCTCTACGACACGTATCCGGACCGGCTGCGGCCGATCCTGCCGTGCTACCGCTCCGCGTTCGACGCCCTGACGCGTTGGGTCGAGGAGGGCACGGCGCCGCCCTCGGACCGCACGATCGCGCGGCCGGCGAGCGGTGACGTGGTCAACTCCTGCGCCCTGGAGGGCTGATCAGGGGCTCAGGACGGCTCAGACCCGCTCCAGCGGACGGTGCGGCTCCGGCGGCAGTTCGACCCGGATCGGGTCGCCGGGCCGCACCTCCCCGCCGGTGAGCACGACGCTCATGATGCCCGCCTTGCGCACGATCCCGCCGTTCTCGTCACGGCCGAGGACCTGCTTGAGCAGCCCGTGCCGGAAACCGTCGATCTGCGCGCAGGGATTGCGCAGTCCGGTGACCTCGACGACGGCCTCCGCACCGAGGTGGAGGAGGGTGCCGGTGGGCAGGGAGAGGAGGTCGATCCCCCGGGTGGTGACGTTCTCGCCGAGGTCGCCGGGGGCGACCTCGAAGCCGGCGCCCGCGACCTCGTCGAAGAGCTCGGCGTGGATGAGGTGGACCTGACGGAGGTTGGGCTGGGTGGGGTCCTGCGCGACGCGGGACCGGTGCTTCACCGTCACGCCCGCGTGGACGTCGCCCTCCACCCCGAGCCCGGCGAGGAGGGTGATGCCCTCCCGGTTGGGCTTGGTGAACGAGTACGTGCCGTTGCTGCTGACCGTGGTGACGGTGCCGCTGGTCATGGTGAGGAATCCCCCTTCTCCTCCGGCCCGGGCAGCGGCTCCCCGCCACCCTTCCGGACCGATGATCACATCGCGCCTCGACGTACGACCCTACTCCCCGCCCTCGCCGCGCAGCGGCGCCCCCACCTCGTGCAGATGGCCGAGGGCCTGGCGGTACGAGTCCACGAAACCGGTCTCCGTGTACGGGACGCCCAGCGCGGCGCAGTGGGCCCGGACGGCGGGCTGGGCCAGACGGAGGTTCGGGCGCGGCATGCTCGGGAAGAGGTGGTGCTCGACCTGGTAGTTGAGCCCGCCGAGGAACCAGTCGGTCAGGGCGCCGCCCCGGATGTTGCGCGAGGTGAGGACCTGACGGCGCAGATGGCCCCAGCTGTCGCCGTCCGCGTGCTCGTCCGGCCGCTCCATGCCCTTGTGGTTGGGGGCGAAGGCCATGCCGAGGTGCACGCCGAGGAGCATCTGGTGGACGAGGGCGAAGACGAGGGCCTGGGCGGGCGTCAGGAGCGTGAGGAGCAGCGCCGCGTAGCCGGCGAAGTGGGCGAGCAGGAGGGCGCCTTCGACGAGCCGCTCGCGCCGGTCGCGGCACGGACCGTCCTTCGCGAGCAGGGCCTGGACCCCGTACACCTTGAGCGCGATGCCCTCCAGGGTGGTCAGCGGGAAGAACAGCCAGGCCTGGTGGCGGGTGAGGAACCCGCGCAGGCCCGTGCGGCCCGCCGTCTGGTGCTCGGCGAAGACGAGGACGTCGGCGGCTACGTCCGGGTCCTTGTCGAGGTGGTTGGGGTTGGCGTGGTGGCGGTTGTGCTTGTCGTTCCACCACTCCCGGCTCATGCCGAGGAGGAGGTTGGCGTGGACGAGCTGGAGGACGCGGCTCGCCCTCCGGTTCGCGGTGATCTGGGCATGGCCGGCGTCGTGCCCGACGAAGGCGGCGCGCGCGGAGAACAGGGCGAGGGGGACGGCGAGGAGCAGCGCCCACCAGGAGGGGCCGATCAGGGCGAGCCCGGTCACCACGGCGGCGATGCCGAGGAGGTTGACGGCGATGCCGCGGGCATACCAGCCGGGGCGGTGTCGGAGGAGGCCCTGTTCCCTGACCGTCCGCAGGAGGGGGCTGAACTCGCTGCCGCCCCTGGCGCGGGCGGGCGCCGCGGCGGGGGCGGCGGCCGGGGGCAGGACGGTGGCCTGGGGCATGGCGGGCTCCGGTTTCTGTGGGTCTTGCGCGAGGGATGGGCGCCTACCGAGAACGTACGGATCCGTGATCGCCCGGAGCCATGGCGTCACCACCCGTCCACGACCGGGGGCGCGCCGGGGTGGGGGGGGGGGGGGGGGGCCCCCCCCCCCCCCCCCCCCCCCCCCCCCCCCCCGTACCCCTACTCCGCCGACCGCAGCACCGGGAAGCTGCCCGTGTTCGTCGGCGCGTGGTCCGGCAGCCACAGCACCGCGATGGCACCGCCCACCCCCTCCGCGGACCCCTCCGAGGCCACGTTCCGGAAGGTCAGCCGGGCGCCGAGGACCCGGGCCTGGCCCGCCGCGATCGTCAGGCCCAGGCCGTGGCCCTGGCCCGCGCGGTCGCTCGTCCCCGTACGGAAACGGCTCGGGCCCTCCTTGAGGAGCGCCTCGGGGAAGCCCGGACCGTGGTCGCGGACCCGGACCACCCGGCCCTCGACGGTGACCTCCACCGGCGGCTTGCCGTGCTTGGCCGCGTTGGCGAGGAGATTGCCCAGGACCCGCTCCAGACGGCGCGGGTCGGTGTTCACCCAGGACTCGTGCACGACCCGGACGACGACCTCCGGGTCCAGGGCCCGCACCCGCCGCTCCACGAACTCGCCGAGCGCGATCTCCTGGAGCTCGGCCCGCTCCGACGCGCTGTCGAGCCGGGCCACCTCCAGGACGTCCTCGACCAGCGTCCGCATGGCCTGCGCCCGGTCCCGTACGAGCTCGGTCGGACGCCCCGGCGGCAGCAGCTCGGCCGCCGTGAGCAGCCCGGTCACGGGGGTGCGCAGCTCGTGCGCGATGTCGGCGGTGACCCGGCGCTCGGCCTCGATCCGCTCGTTCAGGGCGTCGGTCAGGGCGTCGACGGCCCAGGCCAGGTCGTCGGTCTCGTCCCGTACGACCCCGCCGACCGCGTCCCGCACCCGTACGTCCGTGTTCCCCTGGGCCACCCGGCCGGCCGCCACGGCGGCCTTCCGCAGCCGCCGCGAGAGCCCGCCGCCGATGAGCACGCCGAGCGCGCAGCCGCCGAAGACCACCGACACCGAGCCGATCACGAGGGCCCGGTCCAGATCGTTCATGATCGTCGCGCTGCGGTCGGCGAAGGGGATGTGCAGCGACAGCACGTCGCCGTTGGCGAGCGGCACGGCCGCCCACACGTCCGGCGGCCCGCCGTGCCGGTGCTCCTGCACGTACGTCCCGCGCCGCTTGTCCCGCATCAGCTGGTCCAGCTGCTCCGGCAGCGCCGGGTCGTTGATCTTCGTGCCGAAGCGGGGCTCCTTCGGCTTCGACGTCTCGTACATCCGCTGGGCGAAGAGCAGCCGCTCCATCTGCACCTCGCGCGCGTTGTCGAGCATCGAGATCCGGGCGGCGTTGTGCACGACGATGCTCAGGGTGACCGCGATGAGGGCGCCGACCGCCGCGATGGCCACGGCGATCTTCCAGCGGACCCCGGTCCGCAGGGGCAGCAGCTTCACACGCACCGGTACGGGCCCTAGCTCTTGAGCTTGTAGCCGAAGCCGCGCACGGTCTCGATCCGGTCCTGGCCGATCTTGGCGCGCAGCCGCTGCACGTGGACGTCCACGACCCGGGTGTCACCGCCCCAGCCGTAGTCCCAGACCCGCTCCAGGAGCTTGTCCCGGGACAGCACGGTGCCCGGCGCCGACGAGAACTCCAGGAGCAGCCGCATCTCGGTCGGGGTCAGCGCCACCGGCGCCCCGCCCCTGCGGACCTCCATGCCCTCGGTGTCGACCTCCAGCTCGCCGAAGACGAGGAGCCCGCCGCCGTCCGGCGCGTCCTCCCGCTCGCCCGCCCCGGCGCCGCCGGCGTGCCCGAAGCGGCGGAGCACGGCCCGGATGCGGGCCATGAGCACCGAGCCGTCGAAGGGCTTGGTCACGTAGTCGTCGGCGCCCGCCTCCAGACCGAGCACGACGTCGATCGAGTCGGCGCGCGCCGAGAGCATGATCACGGGCACGGTCGACTCGTCGCGGATGCGGCGGCAGAGGCTGACCCCGTCCATCCCCGGCAGCATCACGTCGAGGAGCGCGATGTCGGGCCGCTGCGCCCGGAAGGCGTCCAGGCCGGAGAGCCCGTCGGGCATGGCGGTCACCCGGAAGCCGTCCCGCTCCAGGGCGAGCTGGGTGGCCTCACGGATGACGTCGTCGTCCTCGACGAACAGGACATGGGTTTCGGCCATCGTGCGTGCCCTTCGGGGTCTGTGCGTTCTCTCGGCGGCGGCGGTCGGCGGCGGTCAGGGGTGGTCGGCGGTGGGCAGGGGCTGTCCGGTGCGGTCCGGGGCGGGACGGGGAACGGTCCGGGAAACGATCCGGGGTTCAGTCGGCGGGGGACGCGCTCGGCGCGGGCTCCGCGCCGTCGCCGTCGCCGACGGCCCTGCTGTACTCGTTGTGCACCCAGTCGTGCTGGGTGAACCTGTTTCCCGACCAGCGGTAGGTGATCACGTCCTCGCCCGAGGGGTACGCCACCGGGTCGCCCTTCGCGTACACCTGCTTGGTGACGACGAGGTCGCCCCGGTCGATCGTGGCGTAGACCGCCGCGTCCTCGGCCATGAACACGTTCTCGTACCGGTCGCTCTGCTTGCGGTACACGTACGTGCCGATGCCGACGGCGTCGCCGCAGGTCATCACGTTGACGACGACGTCGGGGGCGGAGGCGTTCGTGAGGTCGCCGTAGGAGGCGTCCACGGGGTACGCGTCGGCCACGCACGGCTTCAGATCGCTCTTGAGCCGCTGGCCGATCTTCGGGTCGGCCTTCAGGAGCGCGATCGGATCCACCCGCTCGGCGTACTGCAGGCCGGCGGTGCCGGGGGCGGAGGGGGTGGGTGCCGCGGCGGCGATCTCGTCGGTGCGGGCCGCGCCCTCGTCGCGGGAGCCGGTGCCGCCGGTGGAGCAGGCGGCCAGGGACAGCCCGACGGCGACGAGCCCGGCCGTCGCCGTGACGCTCGCCGCCTTGACGGTACGGCGCGGGCGGCGCCGCCCGGTCGCGCACCGGTCGTCGCCGCCGAAGCCGAAGCCGGAGCTGCGGTCGCCGTCGATGTCGCTGGAGCCGAAGCCACTGCGACGGCCACCGGGGCCATCGGGGCCACCGGAGCCGCTCGGGCCCGTGGGGCCTCCGAGGCGGGCCTCGGGCTCCTCGTCCTCGTGGCCTCTGCCGTCGCCGTCGGGTCCGCCGTCTAGGCCGCGCACCGCTTCCGCCCCCCTTCGTCGCCTCGTACGGTCGTCCGCTCCCCGGCCCGCCCCAGGGCACGGGCGTCGAGGTCACGGCTCTCCAGCTCCTGGCGGAGCCGGGCGAGCGCGCGGTGGAGCGTCGACTTCACCGTACCCGTCGACATGCCGAGCGCCGCCGCCGTCTCCTCCGTGCTCATCTGCTCCCAGTGACGCAGGACGACGACGCTGCGCTGCTTCGGCGCGAGCACCTTCAGGACGTCCATGAGGAGGGCGCGGTCGGCGTGCTGCTCGGTCGGGTCCTCGACGCTCGCGTCCGGCAGCTGCTCGGTCGGCACCTCCTCCAGCTTGCGGGAGCGCCACCACTCGGTCCGGGTGTTGATCATCACCCGGCGCAGGTAGGCGTCGGCGAGGGACTTGTCGGCGATGCCGTCCCAGCGGCCGTACGTACGGGCCAGAGCCGTCTGGAGCAGGTCCTGGGCGTCGACGGGGTCGGCGACGAGCCGTCGGGCACTGCGCAGCAGCGCGTCCTGCCGCGTGCGTACGTACTCCTCGAAGTCGAGCACTTCGCCCTGCCGCATCCCAACCGCCTCCGATCCCCGTGACCTGTCCCCGTGACCTGTCCTCGTGTCGTGGACGACGCTACGGAGCGGTTGTCACGGGGCTGTGCGGGGCAGCCGTCGGTCGACGCACGGCTACCCATCGGTTGTGTAACAGCGGGGGCGGAAGAGGTTTGAGGCCCCGCTCCATGGGGAGCGGGGCCTCGGAGGGGCCGGAGGGCGCCTCAGGACAGCGGGAGCCGGTACCGGTCGCCCTCCAGCGGCTCCACGAGGCCGTCCGCGACCAGCCCGTCCAGGGCCCTGCCCCGCTGCACCGGCTCGTCCCAGACCGCGTCCAGGGCCGCCTGCGTCACCGGCTCCGTCGACTCCCGCAGCACCGCGAGGAGCCGGCCGCGCACCTGACGGTCGGTCCCGGCGTACGTCTGGCCGCGCCGCGGCGGGCCGTCGTGCGCCGGCTTCCCGGAGAGCCGCCAGGCGCACCGTTCGGCGATCGGGCAGCGCCCGCAGTCCTCGTTCTTCGCCGTGCACACCAGGGCGCCCAGCTCCATGGAGGCGGCCGCCCAGCGGGCGGCCGTCGTCTCGTCGTCCGGCAGCAGCGCCCGGGCGAGCCGCCGCTCGGCGGCCGTGGTCGCGTTCGGCGGGTACTGGACGCCGGTCGCCGCCCGCGCGAAGACCCGGCGCACGTTGGTGTCCAGGACCGGATGCCGCTGCCCGTACGCGAAGGAGGCCACCGCCGCCGCCGTGTACTCGCCGATCCCGGGCAGCGCGAGCAGCTGCCCGTGGTCGCGGGGCACGTCGCCCTGGTGCCGTTCCGTTATGGCGACGGCCGCCGCGTGCAGCCGCAGCGCCCGGCGCGGGTAGCCGAGCCGGCCCCAGGCGCGGACCGCCTCGCCGGGGGCCTCGGCGGCCAGGTCGGCCGGGCGCGGCCAGCGCGCCAGCCACTGCTCGTACACCGGCAGGACCCGGACGACCGGGGTCTGCTGGAGCATGAACTCGCTGACCATGACGCCCCAGGCACCGGCCTCGGGGCGGCGCCAGGGCAGGTCGCGGGCGTGGCGGTCGAACCAGGCGAGGACGGGCCCGTGCAGCTCGGCGGGGAGCGCCGGGGCGACGGGGGCCGTGGACGTGGGGGGAGTGTCGATGGAAGTCATGGCACCTCCGATCCTGGCACGTCCCCGGCGGGATCAGTACGCGCCGTGGCGTGCGCGAGAGCGACGCCCGGAGTGCGCGGGCGCGTGCGCGGAGGCGTGCGCGTGCGTCCCGCGCCCCGCGCACCACACCACGGCCGAGCTCCGGCTCGACCGGGCCGTCTCCACCAGCGACCGCACGGGCCGCTCCGCCGCCCGCATCACGACGAGGGCGACCAGGGCGCCGGCGATCAGGCCGACGGTCACGTCGTGCGGGTAGTGGACCCCGACGAAGACCCGGGAGAAGGCCATGAGCAGCGCCATCGGCACGGTCAGCCAGACGATCCCGCGCCAGGACAGGGCGAGGGCGATCGCGGCGGCGCCCGCGATGGCCGAGTGGTTGCTCGGGAAGGACCAGTCGCCGTGCGGCGGGCAGGCGACGAGCGAGACGGGCGCGCCGGCGACCGCGCGGCACGGGCGTTCCTCGTCGATCAGCGACTTCAGGGCCTCGCTCACCACGTAGCCGAAGCCGGTGGCGACCGGGGCGAGCAGCGCGAGCGCCATCGCTCGGCTCGACCCCTCCCGGGAGCGCCACCAGCCGACGAGGAAGAGCACGGCGAAGAGCAGCAGCCCGAGCTCCGTCCACACCTCGGCGAGCCACTGGAACCAGTGGGGCGTGGAGTGGGCGAAGTCGGCGACGTCGAGATAGAGACGGTCGGAGAGGTCGAGAAGGGTGTTCATGGTGCACGACGCTAACCGGAATCCGGAGCTCGCCGCCCCGGGCCAACGTCCAGAACGACCCCTGACGAAAGTGGGGGGGCGGTGATCGGCGCTGGTTCCCTCCGTTTTCCGTCGGTTCCGGCAGGGGCGCGGACAGGGCTTCCTCGGGGTCCCGGCACGGTTCGGTCAGGGTCCCGGCAGGTTTCCGTCGGGACTCCGGCCGGGTTCCGTCGAGGTTCCGGCAGGGTTCCTCCGGGAGTGCGGGAAAAGTTCCCCGGACCGACGGATGTGATCATCGGCAAAACTTGGGCTCTCGGGCGGCGGGTGGGGCGGGAGTTGGGCCGGATCTCTCGTAAGGTTCGGGGCGTGGGATCTTTGCGCAATCCGGTCGGGCCGCTTCCCTCCACCATCTACTGGCGACGGAGGGCGGTGGCGGCGTGCCTGGTGGCGCTGCTCGCGCTCCTCGCCGTGTGGGCCTTCACCTCCGGTGACGGCGGTGGGAAGAAGCCCAACGACGCCGCCAACGGCTCGTCGCCGACCCCTCCTTCGATCACTCCCGGACCTTCCGGCACCGGCACGGCGATCAGCCAACAGCCGGGCGGACGCGACGAGTCGGGCGACTCCGGCGACAACGGCGGTTCGGCGGGCTCCGATACGGACGGCGGCACCGACGCGGGAACCGACGCCGGCACGACCTCCGGCGCCGGGGACGCGACGGGTGCCACGGGCACCGGAAAGAACGGCGACACCGACGGCGCCGGCGGCGACGGGGGCGCGGGCACCGGCGCGGGCCAGCAGGTCCCGGCCGACTCCCCGCTCCCCAACTGCCCCGTCACGGCGCTGGACTTGACCCTGCGCTCCACCAAGGTCACCTACGAGGCGGGGGAGAAGCCCCGCTTCCAACTCGTCGTGAAGAACACCTCGAACACCGCCTGCAAGGCCGACTTCGGGCCCCGCCACGCGGTTCTGACGATCAGTGACGACCGGGACCAGGAGGTCTGGTCCAGCGCCGACTGCCCGCGCCCCGGCACCCCGCTCCTGCTCCGCGTCCCCCCGCACGCCACCATCACCCACACCGTGGACTGGGACCGGCGTCGCAGCACCTCGCAGTGCGCCACCACCCCGCCGGGCCAGGCCGGCCCCGGCACCTACCTGGTGGAGGCGGAGTTCCCGGGCACGAAGGTGCTCGCGGCGTCGTTCCGGCTCGCGAAGGACTGAGCCGAGAGGTACGGACGGACGAGCGGTCCGTACGGGCCGGGCCGAGCGTCCTCTTGGTATCGAGTCGCGCGTCCCCGTACGGGCCGAGACGAGTGTCCCCGTACGGGCCGAGTCGCGCCTTCCGTACGGGCCGGGCCTTGCGTGCTCCGAGCGGTACGTCCTAGACGTACCGCTCCAGGATCGAGGACTCCGCGAGCCGCGACAGTCCCTCGCGGACGCTGCGGGCACGCGCCTCGCCGACGCCGTCGACGGTCTGGAGGTCGTCCACGCTCGCCGCGAGCAGCTTCTGCAGCCCGCCGAAGTGCTCCACCAGACGCTCGATGATCGCGCCGGGCAGTCGCGGCACCTTCGCCAGGAGCCGGTAGCCGCGCGGCGAGACCGCGGAGTCGAGGGTCTCGGGCGAGCCGCTGTAGCCGAGGGCCCGCGCCACGACCGGAAGCTCCAGGAGCTCGGTGTGGGTGAGCGCGTCCAGCTCGGTGAGCGCCTCGGCGACCGTCCGCGAGCGCTTCGCCGTCGGCTCCGGCACGTAGTCCCTGATCACCAGCTCGCGCTCCGGCTCCACGCCCGCGATCAGCTCGTCGAGCTGGAGCGAGAGGAGCCGCCCGTCGGTGCCGAGCTCCACCACGTACTCGGCGATCTCGGTGGCGATCCGGCGGACCATCTCCAGGCGCTGCGCGACGGCGGTGACGTCCCGGACCGTGACCAGGTCCTCGATCTCCAGGGCGGAGAGCGTGCCGGCCACCTCGTCGAGCCGCAGCTTGTACCGCTCCAGGGTCGCGAGCGCCTGGTTGGCGCGGGACAGGATCGCGGCCGACTCCTCCAGGACCCGGCGCTCACCGTCCACGTACAGCGCGATCAGACGCATCGACTGCGAGACGGAGACGACCGGGAACTTGCACTGCTTGGAGACCCGGTCCGCGGTGCGGTGGCGGGTGCCCGTCTCCTCGGTGGGGATGGAGGCGTCCGGGACGAGCTGCACGCCCGCGCGGTGGATCTTGGTGATGTCCTTGTCGAGGACGAGCGCGCCGTCGAGCTTGCACAGCTCGCGCAGGCGCGTGGCGGTGAACTCGACGTCCAGCTCGAAACCGCCGGTGCACATCGAGTCGACCGTCTTGTCCAGGCCCAGGACGATGAGACCGCCCGTGTTCCCCCGGAGGATCCGCTCCAGGCCGTCGCGCAGCGCGGTGCCCGGCGCGACCGCGCTCAGGGCGGCGCGCATCAGCGCTTCGTTGCCGGAGCCCGCGCCGGACTTTCCAGGAGCTGCTGCCCCGTCCTTGGCTGCCACTGCACTCCTCCGGCTCGTACGGATGGGCGAGACCAGGGCAAAGTCTAGCGACACCGCCCCGGCCCGGTTGTGGGCACACGTTCCGCCGAGGCGCGGGGGTCCCCCCGGAAGGGGTCCGGGGGAGGGCGGGCACACCCCCGCCGGGAGGACTCCCCGGACCGGTACGGCGCCCCCGGGGCCGGCTCCGATCAGTCGCCCGGCACCTCCTGCGCGCCCTTGCTCCGTCGGCTCCGCGGCAGCACCCGCAGCGCGTCCCCCACGTCCGCCACCTCCGTCACGTTCATGCCGGCCGGCACCTTCCCCGGGTCCCCCGGCACCAGCGCGTGGGTGAAGCCCAGGCGGTGCGCCTCGGCGAGCCGCCGCTGGACGCCCGTCACCCGCCGCACCTCGCCCGCGAGCCCGACCTCGCCGATCGCCACCAGGTTCTTCGGGAGCGGGGTGTCGCTCGCCGCGGAGGCCAGCGCCAGGGCGATCGCCAGGTCGGCCGCGGGCTCGGTGAGCTTCACGCCGCCGACGGTCGCGCTGTAGATGTCCCGCTTGCCCAGCGCGCTGATCCGGCCGCGCTGCTCCAGGACCGCCAGCATCATCGAGACCCGGGAGGTCTCCAGACCCGAGGTCGTCCGCCGCGGCGACGGGATCTGCGAGTCGACCGTCAGCGCCTGCACCTCGGCGACCAGCGGCCGCTTGCCCTCCAGGGTGACCGTCAGACAGGTCCCGGGCACGGCCACGTCACGCCGGGTCAGGAAGAGCCCGGAGGGGTCGGCAAGACCCGTGATGCCCTCGTCGTGCAGCTCGAAGCAGCCGACCTCGTCGGTCGCCCCGTACCGGTTCTTCACGCCCCGGACCAGGCGCAGGCGCGCGTGCCGGTCGCCCTCGAAGCTGAGGACGACGTCGACCAGGTGCTCCAGGAGCCGGGGGCCCGCGATGGCCCCCTCCTTGGTGACGTGACCGACGAGGAGCGTCGACATCCCGCGCTCCTTGGAGGCCCGGATGAGGGCCCCCGCGACCTCGCGGACCTGGGCCATGCCGCCGGGCGCGCCGTCGATCTCGGGCGAGGCGACGGTCTGCACCGAGTCCAGGATCAGCAGGGAGGGCTTCACCGCGTCGAGGTGCCCGAGGACGGCCGACAGATCGGTCTCGGCCGCCAGGTACAGATGGTCGTCGATCGCGTTGATCCGGTCGGCGCGCAGCCGGACCTGGCTCGCGGACTCCTCGCCCGTGACGTACAGCGTGCGGTGCTCGTCGCTCGCCGCCTTGGCCGCCACGTCGAGCAGCAGCGTGGACTTGCCGACGCCCGGCTCGCCCGCGAGCAGCACGACGGCGCCGGGCACCAGGCCCCCGCCGAGGACCCGGTCCAGCTCGTCGACGCCGGTCGAGCGGGCGGTCGCCTGCCGGCCGTCGACCTGTCCGATGGGGAGGGCGGCGGTGGAGACCCGGCCGGCGGCGGTCGTCCGGACGGCGGGCGCGCCGTACTCCTCGACCGTCCCCCAGGCCTGGCACTCGGGGCAGCGGCCGAGCCACTTGGCCGTCTGCCAGCCGCACTCGGTGCAGCGGTAGGACGGCCGGTCCTTGGCGGTTTTCGTACGGGCAGCCATGAGCCCCACCGTATCCGCCACCACCGACAACGGGCCCCGGCCGTCCACAGGGGGAGTCCCACGGCACCGGAACACCTGCTTCCTGTCCCCTTTCGAGCGATGTCTTCACCCGTAAGAATGAGAATCGAGCGACCGGTACGAAGAGTGCCCGCCGCCCTGCCTACGGTCGCCCAGTGACGAGCAGCAGGCTGGATCCCCCCGCACGCACCACCGGCGCACACCGGGCGCACCGCGCCACGGGCCAGGGACCGCGCACGCTCGGCCGGCGTCCCCCCGCCCGTTACGAGGCCGCCCTCGACGGCCTCTTCACGTACTGCCTCTCCGTGCTCTGCGACCACGACACGGCCACCGCCGTCCTCGGCGAGGTCCTCGCCGTCGCCGAGCGCCACCACGGCCGCTGCCCCTCCGACGAGGACGGCCGCACCGCCTGGCTGTACGCCCTCGCCCGCTGGGCCTGCCTGCGCAGCCTCGGCGAGCAGCGCGGCAGGCGCCAGGGCGCCCACACCGGCCGTCCGGCCGTCACCGCCCCCGAGCCGCCCCGGGTCTCCGAGGAGACCGCCGAGCGGCGCCGAGCCGATCTCGCCCGGCTCGCCTGGCCCGAGGCCGCGGGCACCACACCGGAGCAGCGCGAGGCGCTGGAGCTCGCCGTGCGGCACGGGCTCAGCCACCGCCAGGTCGCCGCCGTGCTCTCCCTCGACCCGCTCGCCGCCCGCGAGCTCCTCGCCACCGCCGGCTGCGAGGTCGAGCGCACCCGCGCCGCCCTCGCCGTCGTCGAGACCGGCAGCTGCCCCACCGTCGCCCGGCTCACCGGCGACCACCGGGTGCTCCTCTCGGCCGCCCTGCGCGCCGAACTCGTCCGGCACGTCGACGACTGCCCCCGCTGCCGCCGCGCCGCCGAGCGCGTCGGCGCCACCGGCCCCTGGCCCGGTGCCACCGCCCTCCCGGCGGACCGGCTGCCGCTCGTCGAGGCGCCCCGGGCCGCCGCGTACATGGCGATGCTGCACGTCCCGCGCGCGCGTGCGGGCGCCCCGCGCTTCGCGCCGACCGGCTTCCCCATGGACCCGAAGGACCACGTCGCCCGCCGCGACCGGATGCGGGCCCGCGCGGTGACCACCACGGTCGTCGCCGCCGTGGTCGCCGCCCCCGTCCTCGCCCTGTGGACCTCCTACCGCGGCACCCCCGACACGGACGCCGGGCACGACGGGGCCAGGATCAGCGCCCGCGAGGCGGACGAACCGGCCGGCCGGGACGGCGGCCCCTACGACCGGTACGAGAACGCGGGCAACGCCCGCACCACCCCGGAGCCGAGCTTCACCCAGGGCAGCCGCGCCCCCGACGTCTCCGTCGAGGTCGTCAGCCCCGGCGCCCCCACCGAGCCCACCCGGCCCGGCGAACCCGCCGCCGGCTGGATCGCGGTCACCGCCACCGGCCACGGCGACGTCACCCTGCTCACCCTCACCGCCGCCGGCGGCTCGCCCGTCGACTGGTCGCTGTGGACGGACGCCCCCTGGCTGTACGTGAACCAGGCCTCCGGCACGCTCCGCCCCGGCGAGAAGATCACGATCACCGTCCGCGTCGACCACGGCCGCGCGCCCGCCGGCGCCTGGAGCGGGCGCGTGGGGGTGAACCCCTCGGGCGCGGTGATCAGGATCGACGGCCACGGCCCGGCCAAACCCCCGACCGGCCGGGTGATCACGCCCCCGCCGGTCACGACGACGCGGCCGACCACCCCGCCGACGTCTCCGCCCACGACGGAACCGACCACCCCGCCCACGACGGAGCCGACGACGCCGCCCCCGACGACCGAGCCCACGACCCCGCCGCCCACCACGGAACCCACGACGGAACCGACCACCCCGCCCCCGACGACCGGGGAGCCCTCGCCCACGGACTCGGACCCGGGCACGCCCCCGTCGTCACCGGAGGAACCGCCTCCGTCCTCCTCCTAGGAGGGGTCCGCCGGGTGCGGGGCCACCAGCGGCAGCTGCGAGGCGAGCCGGGCCTCGCACAGCCCGGCCAGGACCTCGTACGCCTCCTCGCCCATCATCTCGACCAGCTCGGGCCGGTACGAGACGTAGACCGGCTCGGCGCCGACGTGCGCCGACGACGCCGTCGTGCAGTACCAGTGCAGGTCGTGGCCGCCCGGCCCCCAGCCGCGCCGGTCGTACTCGCCGATCGACACCTGGAGCACCCGGCTGTCGTCGGGACGGTCGATCCAGTCGTACGTCCGCCGCACCGGCAGCTGCCAGCACACGTCCGGCTTCGTCTCCAGCGGCTCCCGGCCCTCCTTCATCGCCAGGATGTGCAGCGAGCAGCCCGCGCCGCCCGCGAAACCGGGCCGGTTCTGGAAGATGCAGGACCCCTCCCAGCGGCGGGTCTGCCGGTCGCCGTCCTCGTCGAGCTGTACCCAGCCCGACTCCGTGCCGACGTCGTGGAACTGCCACAGCTCCGGCGTGAGGCGCGCCACGTGCTCCGCGACCCGCTTCTCGTCGTCCTCGTCGGAGAAGTGCGCGCCCAGGGTGCAGCAGCCGTCGTCGGCGCGCCCCTCCTGGATGCCCTGGCAGCCGTTGCCGAAGATGCACGTCCAGCGCGAGGTCAGCCAGGTCAGGTCGCAGCGGAAGACCTGCTCCTCGTCGGTCGGATCGGGAAACTCGACCCACGCGCGCGCGAAGTCGAGCCCCTTCTCGTCGGGCTCGGCCCGCTTGTCCCGCTTCTTCACGGCCTTCGCCGCGTGCGCGCTCCTGGCGTCCTTCACGCGCGAGCCGTCGTTCTCTTTGTCCGGCTTCGCCTTCTTCGTCTTTGGCACAACTCCAAGCGTATGCGGGCCGGAGCAGTAGCGTTCCGCCCATGAGACTCGGAGTCCTCGACGTCGGTTCGAACACAGTGCACCTGCTCGTGGTGGACGCCCACCCCGGCGCCCGGCCGCTGCCCGCCCACTCGCACAAGGCGGAGCTGCGGCTCGCCGAGCTGCTCGACGAGCGGGGCGCGATCGCGCCCGACGGCGTCGAGCGGCTCATCGCGACCGTGCGGGACGCGCTCCTGGCCGCCGAGGACAAGGGCTGCGAGGAGGTGCTGCCCTTCGCGACCTCCGCGGTCCGCGAGGCCAGCAACGCCGACGCGGTCCTCGCGCGCGTGAAGGACGAGACCGGCGTCGACCTCCAGGTCCTCACCGGCGAGGAGGAGGCCCGGCTCACCTTCCTCGCCGCCCGCCGCTGGTTCGGCTGGTCCGCGGGCAAACTGCTCCTCCTCGACATCGGCGGCGGCTCCCTCGAAGTCGCGTACGGCATCGACGAGGACCCGGACACGGCGGTCTCCCTGCCCCTCGGCGCCGGCCGCCTCACGGCGGGCTGGCTGCCCGGCGACCCGGCCGACACCGCCGACGTGAAGGCGCTGCGCCGCCACGTGCGCGCGCAGATCGCCCGGACGGTCGGCGAGTTCAGCCGCTTCGGCAAGCCCGACCACGTCGTCGCCACCTCCAAGACGTTCAAGCAGCTCGCCAGGATCGCGGGCGCGCCCGGTTCGAGCGAAGGCCTCTACGTCCAGCGGATCCTGACCCGCAAGTCCCTGGAGGAGTGGGTCCCGCGCCTGGCCGCCATGACCGTTCCCGAGCGCGCCGCCCTCCCCGGCGTCTCGGAGGGCCGCGCCGGACAGGTCCTGGCGGGCGCGCTCGTCGCGGAGGGCGCGATGGACCTCCTCGGCGTCGAGGAACTGGAGATCTGCCCCTGGGCCCTGCGCGAGGGCGTCATCCTGCGCCGCCTGGACCACCTGCCGGAGCACTGAGGGACCGGCCGGGGGCGCGGACCGGGCGGCCGCGCCGCCCACGAGCCGGTCGTGCCGCCCGGCAGTCGTCCGTGACGTCCGAGCAGTCGCCCGTACTGCCCGGCAGTCGCCCGTGACGTCCGAGCAGTCGCCCGTGACGTCCGACAGTCGCCCGTGCCGCCCGGCAGCCGGGCGTGACCGGAACCACCCCCCGGCCCCCCGGCCCGCCCCGTACCCTGTCCCCGTGGCAGAACCAGTGGTGCGCATCCCGGATGCGAAGGTCGCCCTGTCGACGGCCTCGGTCTATCCGGAGTCGACGGCGACGGCCTTCGAGATCGCCGCGCGCCTCGGGTACGACGGCGTCGAGGTCATGGTGTGGACCGACCCCGTCAGCCAGGACATCGAGGCACTGCGCCGGCTCTCCGACTACCACCAGGTCCCGATCCTGGCCGTGCACGCCCCCTGCCTGCTCATCACCCAGCGCGTCTGGTCCACCGACCCGTGGGTCAAGCTCCAGCGCGCCCAGGCGGCGGCCGAGCGGCTCGGCGCGACGACGGTCGTCGTGCACCCGCCGTTCCGCTGGCAGCGCCAGTACGCCAAGGACTTCGTGACCGGCATCTGGCGGATGGCGGACGAGACGGACGTGCGCTTCGCCGTCGAGAACATGTACCCGTGGCGGTACAAGGACCGCGAGATGCTGGCGTACGCCCCCGAGTGGGACGTCACGAAGGACGACTACCGGCACTTCACCGTCGACCTCTCGCACACCGCGACCGCCCGCACCGACGCCCTCGCGATGATCGACCGCATGGGCGACCGGCTCGGGCACGTCCACCTCGCCGACGGCAAGGGGTCCGCCAAGGACGAGCACCTCGTCCCGGGGCGCGGCACCCAGCCCTGCGCCGAGCTCCTGGAGCGGCTCGCGCTCTCCGGCTTCGACGGGCACGTCGTCATCGAGGTCAACACCCGCCGGGCGATGTCCGCCGCCGAACGCGAGGCCGACCTCGCGGAGGCCCTGGCCTTCACCCGCCTCCACCTGGCCTCCGCGGCCACCCGCTCCGCTGAGGGGCCCCGCCCGACCGAGCGGGCCCCCCGCCCATGACCGACCCGGCCCCGCGCCGGCGCGGCCGCCCGTCCCGTACCGAGGAGGAGAGCGGACCGGGCGCGCGCGAACGCATCCTCGAAGCGGCCCGCGCCCAGTTCGCCGAGCGCGGCTACGACAAGGCCTCGGTGCGCGGCATCGCCAAGGCGGCCGGGGTGGACCCGGCGCTCGTGCACCACTACTTCGGCACGAAGGACGAGGTCTTCGCCGCCGCGATCGAGGTCTCCTTCGAGCCCACGGCCGTCGTCCCGGCGATCCTCGGCGGCCCGCGCGAGGCCATCGGCGAACGGCTCGCACGGTTCTTCATCGGCGTCTGGGAGAACCCGGCCTCCCGCGCCCCGCTCCTCGCGATCGTCCGCTCCGCGCTCACCCACGAGGCGGCGGCCAAGGTGCTGCGGACCTTCGTGCTGCGCCGGCTCCTGGAGCGGATCGCGGCCGAGCTGGACGTGCCGGACCCGGGCTTCCGCGCGGAGCTGGCCGCCTCGCACATGATCGGGATCGTGATCATGCGGTATGTGATCCAGGTGGAGCCGCTGGCCTCGGTGGACCCGGAGCGGATCGTGGAGCAGGTGGCCCCGACGCTCCAGCGCTACCTGACGGAAGCCTGAGGAAGCCCGACGGCGGCGTCGGGAAGCCCGGTGGCGGCCCGAGGAAGCCCGACCGGACCCGACCGAGGCGTCCGAGAGCTGAACACCCGTCCCGCATTCCGGACGTCCTGTCCAGATCTTGGAGCATCGGCGTACGCTCGAAAGCAAGCACACCCATCACGAGGAGCGAGCGACGATGCCCGAGCTGAGGTCCCGCACTGTCACCCACGGCCGCAACATGGCGGGCGCACGCGCCCTTATGCGCGCCTCCGGTGTACCCGGCGCGGACATCGGCCGGAAGCCGATCATCGCCGTGGCCAACTCCTTCACCGAGTTCGTCCCCGGCCACACCCACCTCCAGCCGGTCGGCCGGATCGTCTCCGAGGCCATCACCGCCGCCGGCGGCATCGCCCGCGAGTTCAACACGATCGCCGTCGACGACGGCATCGCCATGGGCCACGGCGGCATGCTCTACAGCCTGCCCTCCCGCGACCTGATCGCGGACAGCGTGGAGTACATGGTCGAGGCGCACTGCGCCGACGCCCTCATCTGCATCTCCAACTGCGACAAGATCACCCCCGGCATGCTGATGGCCGCCCTGCGCCTCAACATCCCGACGGTCTTCGTCTCCGGCGGTCCGATGGAGGCCGGCCGCGCGGTCCTGGTCGACGGCACGGTCCGCACGCTCGACCTGGTCGACGCGATGTCCGACGCCGTGAACCCGAAGATCTCGGACGAGGACATGCTCCGGATCGAGGAGAACGCCTGTCCGACCTGCGGGTCCTGTTCCGGTATGTTCACCGCCAACTCGATGAACTGCCTGACCGAGGCCATCGGCCTCTCCCTCCCCGGCAACGGCTCGCTGCTCGCCACCCACACCGCCCGCAAGGGGCTGTACGAGGACGCGGCCCGCACGGTCGTCGACATCACCCGTCGCTACTACGACGAGGACGACGCCTCCGTCCTGCCGCGCTCGATCGCGACCCGCGCCGCCTTCGAGAACGCCATGGCCCTCGACATCGCCATGGGCGGTTCGACCAACACGATCCTGCACCTGCTCGCCGCCGCCCAGGAGGCCGAGGTCGACTACGGCCTGCCGGACATGGACGAGGTCTCGCGCCGGGTGCCCTGCCTGGCGAAGGTCGCCCCGAACGTCGCCAAGGACCGCACGTACTACATGGAGGACGTGCACCGGGCCGGCGGCATCCCGGCCATCCTCGGCGAGCTGTACCGCGCCGGCCTGCTCAACGAGGACGTGCACGCCGTCCACTCCGCCTCCATCAAGGAGTGGCTGGAGACCTGGGACGTGCGCGGCGGCTCCCCGTCCGACGAGGCCACCGAGCTGTTCCACGCGGCCCCCGGCTGCGTCCGCTCCGCGACCGCCTTCTCCCAGTCCGAGCGCTGGGAGGCCCTCGACGTGGACGCGGCCGGCGGCTGCATCCGCGACGCCGCGCACGCCTACTCCAAGGACGGCGGCCTCGCCGTCCTGCACGGCAACCTCGCCGTCGACGGCTGCGTCGTGAAGACCGCCGGCGTCGACGAGTCGATCTGGACCTTCGAGGGCCCGGCCGTCGTCTGCGAGTCGCAGGAGGAGGCCGTCGAGAAGATCCTCCTCAAGCAGGTCAAGGAGGGCGACGTCGTCGTCATCCGTTACGAGGGCCCCAAGGGCGGCCCCGGCATGCAGGAGATGCTCTACCCCACCTCGTACCTGAAGGGCCGCGGCCTGGGCAAGGCGTGCGCCCTGGTCACCGACGGCCGCTTCTCCGGCGGCACCTCGGGCCTCTCCATCGGCCACGCCTCCCCGGAGGCGGCCTCGGGCGGCACGATCGCCCTCGTCGAGGACGGCGACCGCATCCGCATCGACATCCCGAACCGCTCGATCGAGCTGCTCGTCGACGAGTCCACCCTCGCGGCCCGCCGCGAGGCCCTCGGCGGCGTGTACGCGCCGAAGAACCGGCAGCGCAAGGTGTCGGCGGCGCTGCGGGCGTACGCGGCGATGGCGACGAGCGCCGACAAGGGCGCGGTCCGGGACGTGACGAAGCTGGGCTGACCCCGGCGGGAGCACGGGAGCGGTACGAGCGAGCGGTACGAGGAAGGGGAGCGGGCTCCGGGCCCGCTCCCCTTCCTCGTACGTACGCCTCAGCCGCTCACCAGGCGGCCGGATCGCGCGCGTCCACGGCGAACACGGAGCCGTCCGGCGCGGTCCCGAACACCCGGTCCCCGGCGACGACGGGCGCGGGCACCCGGGTCGCGTACCCGAGGCGGCCGTTCCGCAGCCGCGGCCGGGTCTGGCCGATCAGAGCGCCGCGCGCGGTGTCGACGGCGAGCAGCCGTCCGTCCTGGACGGAGAAGTACAGCCGGTCGCCCGGTCCGAGGACCGGCGAGGACACGTTCCCGGCGGCCGTCTCCAGGTCCCACAGCGTCCGACCCTTCTCCGCGGCGGTGTCGAAGGCCGTGAGGTGCCCGTCCACGGCGAGCAGATGGACGACGCCGCCGCGCACGGCGACGCCCTGGAGGTCGATCCGGTGCGGCAGGGCGAGCCTGCGCACCGCCCCCCGGCCGCCGTCGCCGGAACCCACCAGGACGACGGCGTCGGCCAGGCCGGTGTCGTAGAACGAGGCGAGGACCAGGGCGCCGTCGCCGGTACGGCCCAGGGGTTCGAGGTCGCCGTCCAGTTCCCGCTGCCAGACCACCTCACCGGTGGCCGGACGGATCGCGCCGACCCGGGTGCGCGACCCGTCGGGCGAGACATCGGAGACGGTGAGCAGCCCGGAGGACGCGTCGTACGGTCCCGGGCGCGGGATCTCGAAACCGGGCAGGCCGTGCCGCCACAGCTCCTTGCCGCTGCGGGCGTCGATCGCCCGGATGCCGCCGACGCCGTCGGACAGGACGACGGAGGAGCCGGCCGGCCGGTACGACTCGGGAAGGCTCCCGGCGGCGCTCCAGCCGGGGGAGCCGTCCCCGGCCGCGTACGCCTTCAGCGGCCCGGTGGGGGCGGCGGCTCCGATCAGGCCGTCCACCAGGGCCACGGGGACGTCGGGGCCGTCCTGCCCGACGGGTCCGGTCCGCGACCACAGGACGCGCCCGGTGACCGGGTCGAGCCGGGCGAGGCCGACGCCCCGGGCCGCGCAGTACAGCGCGCCCCCGTCGTGCCCACAGGCGGGCGCGGCCGTCGGGCCGTCCTCCTGGAGCGTGGTGTGCCAGCCGGTGAACGAGGTCGCCACTTCGGCGGGGCTCGTCGGGGTCTCCGGCCCGCGGTCCGCCGGCCGGCTGAGCGCCGCGTACACCCCCGCCGCGGTCAGCGCGAGCGCGGCCGCGACGGCGATCGTCGGACGCGGCCGGATCCGGACGCGCGGGCCGCGCGGGGGCGGGGCCGGCGCGGGGGCCCGCACCGGAGTGTCCGCGTCCCACGCGGGCGAGGGGCCGGTCTCGCCCTCGGGCAGGGCGGGCCGCCGCCGCTGCGCCGGTATGAAGGCCTCGGCCGCGTACGAGGGGGGCAGCAGCGCCCGCATGATCTGGGCCGGCGTCGGCCGCTCGACGGGATCCTTGGCGAGGCAGCGGGCGACGAGCGGCGCCAGGTCCGCCGGCACCCCCGTCAGGTCCGGCTCGTCGTGGACGACCTGGTAGGCCACGATGTACGGGCTGTCGGAGTCGAACGGGCCGTGCCCCGTCGCCGCGTGCACGAGCACGGACCCGAGGGCGAACACGTCCGCCGCCGGCCCGACCTCGCGCGGCCGCTGGAACTGCTCGGGCGCCATGAACGGCGGCGACCCGATCAGCTTCCCCGTCTCCGTGTGCAGATCGCTGTCGACCGGCCGGGAGATCCCGAAGTCGATGACCTTCGGGCCGGTGTCGGTCAGCAGGACGTTGCTGGGCTTGAGGTCGCGGTGGACGACCCCGGCCCGGTGGATGTCGCGCAGCGCCTCCGCGAGCCCGGCGGTGAGCCGGCGCAGTTCGGCCGGGGACAGCGGGCCGTTCCGCTTCACCTGGTCGGCGAGGGTGGGGCCGGGCACGTAGAGGGTCGCCATCCAGGGGCGCTCGGCGTCGGGGTCGGCGTCCACGACCGGTGCGGTGAAGGCCCCGCTGACCCGGCGCGCGGCCGTGACCTCCTGGCGGAAACGCGCTCTGAACTCCGGGTCCTCCGCGTACCGTGCGTGCACGACCTTGACCGCCAGCCGCAGCCCGGAGGCGGAGCTCGCGAGGTGCACGACGCCCATGCCACCGGCTCCCAGACAGGCCTGGAGGCGGTAGTCGCCCGCGTACTCGGGCTCCTCCGCATACCGATCGGCACCCGTGCCGCGCAACGGTGGCATCGCCCACCCCCGTGTGAGTCCCCGTCACATCGCGCGCACGTGCGCGACCCGACGGAGCCTAGTCCATGGTGCCCGTGATGTCGGTGGGGCTTGCTAGCCTGCGCGTCGCGGAGAGTGAAACTCGGCGGAGCGCTTTTGCGCCACAGGGGGAGGACATCATGACCACGCGCTACGAGGTCGCACCGGGCTACCGGGTCAACGTGCGCTCGGGCCCGAGCACCAAGTACCCGGTCGTCCGGGTGCTGCCGCTCGGCGCCACGGTGGCGATCCGCTGCCAGCAGTACGGCGAGTGGGTCAGCGGCCCGTACGGCACGACGAACGTCTGGGACAACATCGCGGCGGGCGAGTACGTCTCCGACGCGTACGTCCACACGGGCAGCGACGGCCTGGTCGCACCGCGCTGCGCCTGAACCCCACCTCCGTCGCCCGGGGATAATCGACCCTGTGAGCGACGCAGAGCAGACCCCCGCCAAGGCCGGCCCGCAGCCGGAGGAGATCCGCTTCTTCGGCACGACCTGGGTCGACCACGGCGGCCACTACGCGCTGCGCCGCGCCGGCCTGGCCGCCGGCGCGCTCGCCGCCGCCGTCGCGGCCTGCTTCGTGCTGCGCTTCGCCTACGAGGGCCTGCGGATCGCGGACGTCGGCGGCGTGGTCAACGTGCTGGTCGTCGTCATGTTCGCGGTCTGCAGCGCCATCGCCTTCGGCAAGACCTGGGAGGGCTTCCTCCGCCGCCCGGCCGACCCGGCCCGCGAGGAGTCCCTCCGCAGCCTGAAGGCCATCGGCTTCATCGGCTCCCTCCTCGCCTACGCCGCCCGCTGCCTCCTCGAGGCCCCCGGCGAGAAGCTCCACCGCACGGAGTTCGAGACGGCGGTGCGGCAGTACGAGAAGCGCCGCGCCGCCCGCACGGGCAACCCCACCACCCGCAAGAAGCCAAAGCGCAGGTAACCCCCGCGCCCGCCGTGTGGGCACACGGGACGGCGCCCTCCAGCGGCGCCTCCGCGTTCCGCGCCTGAACCCGCACCCCACGAGCGGCCCCTCGTCCAGGCCCTTGACGACCGGCACCCCCACGCCCAATATTCATCACATGATGAATTACGCGGCGTCGCCCGACCCCGCAGAAAACGCAGCGGTCATCGCCCAAGCCCTCACCACCACCCGAGCCGGCCGCCAGGTCCTCCGAGGAATGGACTTCACCGTCCCCACCGGCCAGGTGACCGGCCTCCTCGGCCCCTCCGGCTGCGGCAAGACCACCCTGATGCGCGCCATCGTCGGCACCCAGGCCAAGGTCGGCGGCACCCTCCAGGTCCTCGGCCGCCCCGCCGGCGACCCCGCCCTCCGCTCCCGCATCGGCTACGTCACCCAGGCCCCGTCCGTCTACGACGACCTCACCGTCCGCCAGAACCTCGACTACTTCGCCGCCGTCCTGCTCCCCGGCCGCGCCCACCGCACCGACCGCCGCACCGCCGTCGACCGGGCCGTCGAGGACGTCGACCTCGCCGACCACGCCGACGTCCTCGCCGGCCGGCTCTCCGGCGGCCAGCGCAGCCGGGTCTCCCTCGCCGTCGCGCTCCTCGGCACCCCGGAACTCCTCGTCCTCGACGAGCCCACGGTCGGCCTGGACCCCGTCCTCCGCCGCGACCTGTGGGACCTCTTCCACCGGATCGCCGCCGACCGGGGCACCACCCTCCTCGTCTCCTCCCACGTCATGGACGAGGCCGAGCGCTGCCACCGGCTCCTCCTCATGCGCGAGGGCGAGATCCTCGCCGAGGACACCCCGGAGGCCCTCCGCCGCCGCAACGACACGGCCACCGTCGAAGAGGCCTTCCTGCACCTGGTCGACGCGGCGGCGGCCCGCGACCGCGCGCGGACCACCCACACCGAGGAGCCCCGCCCGTGAATGCCCACCCGTCGCCCACCACCACCCTTTCGAGGCCGCGCTTCGCGCCTTCTCTCTCCCGCACCCTCGCCACCGCCGCCCGGGTCCTGCGCCAACTGCGCCACGACCCGCGCTCGATCGCCCTGATGCTCCTCGTCCCCTGCCTGATGCTCTTCCTGCTCCGCTACGTCTTCGACGGCAGCCCCGGCACCTTCGACGGCATCGGCGCCTCGCTCCTCGGCATCTTCCCGCTCATCACGATGTTCCTGGTGACCTCCATCGCCACCCTCAGGGAACGCACCTCCGGCACCCTGGAACGCCTGCTCGCCATGCCCCTCGGCAAGGCCGACCTCATCGCCGGCTACGCCCTCGCCTTCGGACTCGTCGCCGTCCTCCAGTCCGTCCTGGCCACCGGCCTCGCCGTCCGCCTCCTCGGCCTCGACGTCACGGGCTCCCCCTGGCTCCTCCTCCTGGTGGCGCTCCTCGACGCCCTCCTCGGCACCGCGCTCGGCCTCTTCGTCTCCGCCTTCGCCGCGTCCGAGTTCCAGGCCGTCCAGTTCATGCCGGCCGTGATCTTCCCCCAACTCCTGCTCTGCGGCCTGTTCACCCCGCGCGACCGCATGGCCCCCGCCCTGGAGGCGATCTCGAACGCACTCCCCATGTCGTACGCCGTCGACGGCATGAACGAGGTCCTCCGCCACACCGACATGACCGCCGCCTTCGTCCGCGACGCCCTCGTCGTCGCCGGCTGCGCCGTCCTGGTCCTCGGCCTCGGCGCGGCCACCCTCCGCCGCCGCACCGCCTGACCGCCCCTCGGACACCCCACGCACCCCCGGCCCCGCCGGTGCGAGGATGACGACACGTACCCCCTCCGGCGAGGTGAAAGACCCATGACGCAGACCGTCGCAGTCCTCGGCACCGGCAAGATCGGTGAAGCGCTCCTCAGCGGCATGATCCGTGCCGGCTGGCGCCCCGCGAACCTCCTGGTCACCGCCCGCCGAGCCGAACGCGCCGAGGAGCTCCGCACCCGCTACGGCGTCGAGACCGTCACCAACGCCGAGGCCGCCAAGCGCGCCGACACCCTCATCCTGGCCGTCAAGCCGCAGGACATGGGCCGCCTCCTCGACGAGCTCGCCCCGCACGTCACCGCCGACCGCCTCCTCATCAGCGCGGCGGCCGGCATCCCCACCTCGTTCATCGAGGACCGCCTCACCGCCGGCACCCCCGTCGTCCGCGTCATGCCGAACACCCCCGTCCTCGTCGACGAGGGCATGTCCGTCATCTCGGCCGGCAGCCACGCCACCCCCGAGCACCTCGCCCACACCGAGGAGATCTTCGGCGGCGTCGGCAAGACCCTCCGCGTCCCCGAGTCCCAGCAGGACGCCGCCACCGCCCTCTCCGGCTCGGGCCCCGCCTACTTCTACTTCCTCGTCGAGGCCATGACCGACGCCGGCATCCTCCTCGGCCTGCCCCGCGCCCAGGCCCACGACCTCATCGTCCAGGCCGCCATCGGCGCCGCCGTGATGCTCCGCGACAGCGGCGAGCACCCGGTCAAGCTCCGCGAGGCCGTCACCTCGCCGGCCGGCACCACCATCAGCGCCATCCGCGAGCTGGAGAACCACGGCGTGCGCGCCGCCCTGATCGCCGCCCTGGAAGCGGCCCGCGACCGCAGCCGCGAGCTCGCCTCCGGCAACAGCTGACTAGGCGGCCCCGGCCCCCTTCAGCACGTCCTCCGTGCTCACGACCCGGGCGAAGCGCCCACCGTGCAGCGACACCGCCGTCGCCCAGGTCAGCTCCTCGGCGCTCTGCGTCCACCCGAACGGCCCGGCCAGGTCGAAGGTGTGCATGGCATCGATCGGGAACAGCACGTCGTACCCGAGGTTCCCGCCCATCCGGGCAGTGGTCTCGTTGCACATGTTGGTCTGGATCCCCACGACCACGAACTGCCCGACACCGACCCCCTTGAGCCAGGCGTCCAGGTCGGGCTCCCCGTAGAAGGCGGAGTTCACGGACTTCGTCACGAACAGCTCGGGGCCGGACCCCTTCCCCCGCCGCTCCTCGACGAAGTCCTTGAACCCGTTCCCCTCCGTCCCCGGCTCCAGCGGCGAACCCGCCTGCTTCGAGTCGTGCCGCACGAAGACGACCGGCCGCCCCGTCTCCTGCCACGCGTCGATCAGAGCCGCGATGTTCCGCTCGGCCTCCGGATTGTTCCGCCGACCCCAGAACTCGGACTCGAAGCCCTTCTGCACGTCGACGACCACCAGCGCTGCGTTCTCGTTGATCTCCATGACCACGATCCTCCCGCCGACCGCCCCACCCTCCCAGAGGGGTGAATGCCAGCGATCGATGCTTTACTGCCAAACGTGTCAGAGACCCCAGAGATCCCCGAGGTCCCCGAGACCCGCCCCCAGCGCATCGCCCTCGTCGCCTTCCCCGGCATCCGCGCCTTCGACGTCTCCGTCATCACCGAGGTCTGGGACAGCGACCGCACCCTCCGCGGCGTCCCGCCCTTCGAACTCCGCAGGGCCGCCACCGACCCGGACGCCCCCATCCCCCTCCGCGGCGGCCTCACCCTCGCCCCCGACCGCCCGCTCACCTGGCTCGACGACCTCACCCCCGCCGACCTGGTCGTCGTCCCCGGCATCGAGGACCCCTACGCCGACCTCCCGGCCCCCGTCCTCGACGCCCTCCGCCGCGCCCACACCGCCGGCGTCCCGGTCGCCTCGCTCTGCGCCGGCGCCTTCGTCCTCGCCCGCGCCGGCCTCCTCGACGGCCGCCGCGCCGTCACCCACTGGCACCTGGCCGGGACCCTGGCCGCCCTCCACCCCGCCGTCCAGGTCGAACCCGACGCCCTCTTCGTCGAGGACACCGGCATCTGGACCTCGGCCGGCACCGCCGCGGGCATCGACCTCTGCCTCCACCTCGTCCGCACCGCCCACGGCGCCGAAGCCGCCGCGACGGTCGCCCGCTCCATGGTCACCGCCCCCTTCCGTACGGGGACGCAGGCCCAGTTCATCGAGCACCCCACCCCCCGCGCCGACCGTGACGCCGACGCCCTCGCCGCCGTACGCGCCCACGCCCTGGCCCACCTCGCCGAACCCCACACCGTCGCGAGCCTGGCCGCGATCGCCGGCATGTCCCCCCGCTCCTTCGCCCGCCACTTCCATGCCACGACGGGAACCACCCCCCTCCACTGGCTCATCACCCAGCGCGTCGCGGCAGCCCAGAAGCTCCTGGAGCGGACCGACCACCCCCTCCCCGAGGTGGCCCGCCGCGCGGGCTTCGGCAGCGAGGTCACGATGCGCCAGCACTTCGCCTCCCACCTGGGCACCAGCCCCCGGGACTACCGCACCGCCTTCCGTCACCCGGGCAGAGGGGAGTCCCAGGACCAGGGTTGACACGGAACCCCCCGGTCCGTAGTGTTCTCCGAGTTGTCCGACGTGAGCACCGACCCCGGTCGGCCCCGGACAGCCATTCCGCAAGATCTACTGAAGCTGACGACGCTTTGTCGCGCCGTCGTGCTTTCCGTGCGTTTTTGCGAAATGAGGAATCCGCGTTCGAAGGTTTGAGCGCAGCGGCCCGATTAGCGTCGGGGGCAGGGAATCCGCTAAAGTCTCACTCGTCGGAACGGCCCAACAGCCGGAAAGGCAAATCCCGCTGACTGGGAATCAGACGCCGAAAGGATCTGATAGAGTCGGAAACGAAGGAAGCGCCCGGAGGGCCCGGAAACGGGACCGAAGGAAGCGTCCGCACCTTGAGAACTCAACAGCGTGCCAA